>CAZMRX010000008.1:0-10555 GCA_964568755.1 uncultured Acidobacteriota bacterium
GCCGAAGCGGCAGACCCGGCCGAGGTCGTTGCGGCCGAGGTCCACGAGCATGAGGTGCTCGGCGCGCTCCTTCTCGTCGGCGAGCAGCTCGCGCGAGATCGCGTCGTCCGTGCGGCCGTCGTTGCGCGGGCGCGTCCCCGCGATCGGCCGCGCCTCGACGCGCCGCCCTTCGACGCGCACCAGCATCTCGGGCGAGGCGCCGGCGATCTGCGTCTCGGCTTCCTTCAGGAAGTACATGTAGGGCGACGGGTTGATCATGCGCAGCGCGCGGTAGACCGTGAACGGGTCGATCGCGCAGTCGACCGTGTGCTGGCGCGACAGCACGACCTGGAAGATGTCGCCCTTCGCGATGTGCTCCTTGGCGGCGAGCACGGCGTCGCGGAAGCGCTGGCCGTCGGTGAGCGGCAGCGCGGGAGGCGGGGCGGCGCGACGGGTCTCGGAGGGCCTTCGCTCCCAGCCCAGGTCCTGCTCGAAGCCGTCGAGCAGCTGCTGCGCGCGGTCGTACTCGGCGCGGCTGCCGGGGCCCGCGAGTGCGATCAGCACCAGCCGCTGCCGCACGTGGTCGAACGCCACGAGCGAGCGGTAGAACGAGAACGAGGCCACCGTTCCCTTCGCGGCGCCGTGGTGGTCGGGCAGCCGCTCGAACAGGCGCGCCGCGTCCCAGGTGAGGTAGCCGACGGCTCCGCCGGTGAAGCGCGGCAGCCCCGGGATCTCGGCGGGCGGCGGACCCAGCCGCTCGCGCAGCGCGCCCATCAGGCCGTCCGTCTGCTCGTGCGAGCCGGACGCGTCCTGGATCACGATCTTCCCGTCGCGCACCTCGAGCCGCGCGATCGGATCGCGCCCGAGGAACGAGTAGCGGGCCAGCCGCTCGCCGCCCAGGACACTCTCCAGCAGGAACGCACGCTCGGCGCGCGAGGCGAGCGACAGGAAGGCCGACACGGGCGTGCGCAGGTCCCCCGGCAGCTCGCGGAACACGGGGACCGAGAGCCCGCCGTCGGAGAGCCGCTGGTACTCCTCGTAGGACAACGCCTTCATCAGTCGCTCCTCGCGGTCCGCTGGTCGCGCTCGCGCCGGCGGCGCAGCTCGTCCATCACGCTCGCGACGCTCACGCCGCGCTGCTGCAGCGCCACCAGCAGGTGGAACAGCAGGTCGGCCGATTCCGCGGCAAGACGCTCGTCGCTCTCGCCGCTCGCCGCCAGCACCACCTCGGTGGCTTCCTCGCCGATCTTCTTGAGCACGTGGCCCGGCCCCTTCGCGAGCAGGCGCGCCGTGTAGGACGCGTCCACCGGCGCCGCGGCGCGCTGCTGCACCACGCGCGCGAGCTCCTCCAGCATTCCCGCCGCCGTGGGCGAGGTCTCGCCGAAGCACGTGCGCGAGCCGGTGTGGCAGGCCGGGCCCTCGGGCTCGACCACGAGCAGCAGCGTGTCGCGGTCGCAGTCGGCGCGCGCCTCGACGACGCGGAGCGCGTGGCCGGAGGTCTCGCCCTTGCGCCAGAGCGCCTTGCGGCTGCGGCTCCAGAAGTGGGCGAGGCCGGTCTCGGCCGTCTTCGCGACCGCTTCCGCGTTGGCCCAGGCCAGCATCAACACGTCGCCGCTGGCGCGGTCCTGGGCGATCACGGGCACGAGCCCGTTCGCGTCGAAGACGAGGCCCCCGGGCACCGCAACCGCGATCACCGCTCCCTCCCAACCGCGCTCGCGACCGACACGGCTTCCTCGGCCGGCGGCCGCACGCACACGCCCTTCGCCAGCAGCTCGAGCTTCGCCTCCGGGATCCGGATCTCCCCGAAGTGGAACACGGACGCCGCGAGCGCCGCGCTCGCGCGCCCGGCCGTGAGCACGTCCGCCATGTGGGCGACGCTGCCGCAGCCGCCCGAGGCGACGACCGGCACGCGCACGGCTCCGGCCACGGCCCGCGTCAAGGCCAGGTCGTAGCCGTCCTTCGTCCCGTCGCGGTCCATGCTGGTGAGCAGGATCTCGCCGGCGCCGCGCTCCGCGCCCTCGCGCGCCCAGGCCACCGCGTCTCTTCCGGTCGGCGTGCGTCCGCCGTGGACGAACACCTCGAAGCCGTCGCCGGCGACGCGTGCGTCGATCGCCAGCACCACGGCCTGCGAGCCGAAGCGGCGCGCGATCTGCTCGACGAGAGACGGGTCGCTCACGGCCGCGGTGTTGACGGCCACCTTGTCGGCGCCGGCCCGCAGCAGCACATCGGCGTCGTCCAGGCTGCGCACGCCACCGCCGACCGTGAACGGCAGGTAGACGGCCTCCGCCACGCGCCGCACCATCTCGATCACGATCGGCCGCGCGTCCGAGGACGCGGTGATGTCGAGGAAGACCAGCTCGTCGGCCCCGCAGGCGTCGTAGCGAGCGGCGGCCTCGACCGGATCCCCCGCGTCGCGCAGCGACACGAAGCGGACGCCCTTCACGACGCGGCCGCGGTCGACGTCGAGGCAGGGAATCAGCCGCTTGGCCAGCATCAGGCCCTCCCCGCCACGGCCAGCGCCTCGTGGGCCGCCGCGAGCGTCACGCGTCCCTCGTAGAGCGCCTTGCCGACGATCGCCTCGTCCACCCCGAACCGCTCGAGCGCGGCGAGACGCACGAGGTCGGCGGCATCCGAGACGCCGCCCGCGGCCGTGATGCGCAGGCTCGTGCGCCGGGCGAGCGCCTCGAGCGCTTCCAGGTTGGGACCCACCAGCGTGCCGTCGCGTCGCACGTCGGTGAACTGCACGCGCAGCACGCCCCAGCCCTCGACCGTGGTCGCGAGCTCGAGGGCGTCCACGTCGGTCGTCTCGTTCCAGCCGTGCGCGGCCACGCGGCCGTCGCGCGCGTCGATCGCCACCGCGACCGCCTTGGGAAAGCGCGCGAGCGCGGCTTGCACCACGTCGGGCCGCGACACCGCCGCCGTCCCGAAGATGACGCGGTCGACGCCCCGGTCGCGCAGCCGAACGGCGTCCGCCAGCGTGCGCACGCCGCCGCCCACCTCCACCGGGATGCGCACGGCGCCCACCACCTCGGCGATGGCGGCCGCCTGCGTCATGCCGTCCATCGCCGCGTCCAGGTCGACCAGGTGGATGCGCCGCGCGCCCTCGGCCTCGAAGCGGCGCGCCACCTCGGCCGGGGCGCCGGCGTAGACCGTCTCCTCCTCGGCGCGTCCCTGGCGCAAGCGCACCACGCGGCCGCCGCGCAGGTCGATGGCGGGCACGACGATCATGCGGCCCTCTTCGACACGATGCCGTTCACGAAGTTGGCGGCGATGCGCAGGCCTACGCCCTGGCTCTTCTCGGGGTGGAACTGCAGGCCCAGCACGGCGTCGCGCCCGACGATGGCCGGGAACTCGCGGCCGTAGTCGGAGGCGGCGATCACCACGTCGGCCGCCGCATCGCAGTAGTAGGAGTGCACGAAGTAGACGTGCGCGCCGTCCGCGACGCCCTCCAGGACCGGGTGCGCCCGGCGGCGCTGGAGCGTGTTCCAGCCCATGTGCGGCACCGGCAGGTCGCCCTCGAAGCGCCGCACGCGGCCCGGCAGGATGCCGAGGCCGCGGTTGTGCCCGTGCTCCTCGCTCTCCTCGAACAGGAGCTGCATACCGATGCAGATGCCGAGGAGCGGGGTGCCCCGCTCGACCGCCTCGTGCAGCAAGGGCGTCAGCCCGCGGCCGTCGATCTCGGCCATCGCGGCGGCGAAGGCGCCGTCGCCGGGAAGCACCAGCGCGTCGGCTCGCCGCAGGACTGCCGGGTCCCCGCTGAGCTCGACCTCGGCGCCCGCACGACGAAGGCCCTTCGTCACGCTGCCGAGGTTGCCCATGCCGTAGTCGACGACCGCGATCACAGGCTCCCCTTCGTGGACGGCACACCCACGACGCGCGGGTCGCGGGCCACCGCCATCGCGAGCGCGCGCGCGGTCGCCTTGAAGAGCGTCTCCGCGATGTGGTGGCTGTTGCGGCCCCGCAGCACGTCGAGGTGCAGGTTGAAGCGCCCGTGGTCCACGAGCGCCCAGAAGAAGTCCTCGAACAGCTCCGTCGGCATGTCGCCGATGCGCTGGACGCGGAACTGCACTCCGAAGTGGAGCCACGGCCGGCCCGAGAGATCCACGACCGCGCGCGAGAGCGCCTCGTCGAGCGGCACGTAGGCGTGACCGAAGCGCACCAGGCCCTTCTTGTCGCCGGTCGCTTGCCGGAGCGCCTGGCCGAACGCGATCCCCACGTCCTCGATCGAGTGGTGGGCATCCACGTGCAGGTCGCCCTTGCAGCGCACGTCGAGGTCGATCCGCGAGTGCGTGGCGAGCGAGGTGAGCATGTGGTCGAGGAAGCCTATGCCCGTCTTGATCCGCGAGCGGCCCTGGCCGTCGAGGTTCAAGGCCAGGACGATCTGGGTCTCGCGGGTGCGGCGCTCGACGCGGGCGATACGCGGGGTTCGCGACGACTGAGGAAGGGGCCGTTTCGATGCCTTTGGCTGAGATAGGGGGAGCACAGTAGGGGGACGATAAGCCTGCGTTCTTTGTTCTGGGGGGTGCTTCGCACCCCCCAGACCCCCCGCGTGGGCTCGCTTTCCCCCCGCGTGGGTCCGTTGCGTCTGTCGCGTCCGTTTCGTCGCTTTTCTTCCCGCTGCCCTTGGCCTCACGCTTGCCCCCCACCGACCAGTCCGCCGGCCTCCGTCAGCGCCGTCCCGAGCGCGTGCAGGAAGGCGTCGTTCTCCGGCTCGCTGCCGATGCTCACCCGGAGGCAACGCGACAAGAGAGGATACGAGGTCACGTCGCGCACCAGCACGCCACGCCGGGCCATGCCGTCGAAGACGGCCTTCGGGTCCGCCTGCAGCAACTCGAGCAGGAAGAAGTTGGCATCCGAGGCGTGCGCGCGCACGCCGGGCACGTCGGCGAGCCGTGACAGTAGCCGCTCGCGTCCCTCGACGAGCCTGCGCACGTTCTGCGCGAGCGCGAGCTTCTCTTCGAGCGCCGCGAGCGCCGCGAGCTGCGAGAAGAAGTTGACGTTGTAGGGAAGCCGCGCCTTGTTCACCTCGCGCACGAGCTCCGGCGAGGCGAGCAGGTAACCCACGCGCAGGCCGGCCATCCCCATCGCCTTCGAGAAGGTGCGCAGCACGACCAGGTTCGGGTGGCGCGCCAGCAGCGGCACCACGGAGGCGCCCGCGAACTCGTGGTAGGCCTCGTCGATCACGACCAGGCCGTCGCCGTCGCCGCACAGCCGCTCGACGTCGGCGGGCGACAGGCTGGTGCCCGTGGGATTGTTGGGGGAGCACACGATGGTGAGCGATGCGTTGCCCGCACGGCGCGCCGCGCGGATCGCCTCGACGTCGTAGCGGAAACGCGCGCTCGCCCCGCTCGCCGCCTCGGCCGGCGCGAGCATCTCTACCCTCAGCGCTTCCCCGCCGAGGATCGTCGTGAGCAGGGCGTAGAGCGTGAACGTCGGCTCGGGGATCACGACGCGTGTGCCGGCGCCGACCGTCACCACCAGCAGCGCCTCGATCAGCTCGTTCGAGCCGTTGCCGGCCAGGATCCCGTCGGCGCGCCAGCCCGAGAACGCCGCCAGCGCCTCGACCAGCTCGCGCGGGTCGAAGGCCGGATAGCGAGACCAGGGCCGCGCCAGCGCAGCCTCCAGCACGCGCCGCTTGATCGCCTCCGGGAGATCCCAGGGGTTCTCGTTCTGGTTGATCTTGACCGGCGCGTCCCGCTCGGCGAGCGTGTAGGCGCGCACGGCGCGCACGGCGGGCTTCACGTGGCGCAGGGGATCCATCACTCGGCCTCGAAGCGCGTGAGCACGCTCTGCGCGTGGCCAGGAAAGCCCTCGGCCATCGCCACCCGCACGATGTCCTCGGTCGCGCGCGCCAGGCCCGCGCGGCTCAGCGTGACGACGCTCTGGCGGCGCTGGAAGTCGCGCACCGACAGCGGCGACGCGAAGCGCGCCGTTCCGCCGGTGGGCAGGACGTGGTTCGGGCCGATGCCGTAGTCGCCCGCGGCCACCGGCGACCAGCGTCCGACGAAGACCGACCCGGCGACGACCTGGCGCGCGACCCGCGCGGCGCCGCGCGTCACCACGCTGGCGTGCTCGGGCGCCAGCCGGTTGACGACCGAAACGCCCTCGACCAGGTCCCGCACCAGGATGGCGGCGGCGTTACGGGCGAGGGCGCGGCGGGTGCTCGCGCGGTTCGCGACCGAGCTTCGACCCTCGGCCACGAGGCGGACCACCTCGGCGGCCAGGACGCGCGAGGGCGTCACCAGCACCACCGTCTCGTCGCCGCTGCCGTGCTCGGCCTGCGCCAGCAGGTCGGCCGAGACGTGGCCGGCGTCGGCCGTGTCGTCCGCCAGGATCACGACCTCGCTCGGGCCGGCCTCGCTGTCGATCTCCACGTGGCCGCGCACGAGCCGCTTGGCGGCCGCCACCCAGGCGTTGCCCGGGCCCACGATCTTGTCCACGGCGGGGATCGTGCGCGTGCCGTAGGCGAGCGCCGCGATCGCCTGCGCGCCGCCGACGCGGTAGACGTGCTCCCCCGCGCCGGCCACGGCGATCGCCGCCGCCACCGCGGGGTTGCTCTCGAGCGTGCGAGGCGGGGTGACGATCACGAGGCGACGAACGCCGGCCACCCGCGCCGGGATCGCGCCCATCAGCACCGAGGACGGGTAGGCCCCGCGCCCGCCGGGCACGTAGAGTCCGGCGGAGGCGAGCGGGAGCACGCGCTCCTCGAGAACCGAGCCGTCCGCCGCGCGCAGCTCGAAGCCCGCGGCCAGCTGCCTCCGGTGGAAAGCCTCGATTCGCCGCGCCGTGCGGCCGAGCGCTTCGACCACCGCGGGGTCGGCACGCTCGGCGAGCCTGCGGATCTCGGCCGGTGACACGCGCAGGCGACCGGGGCGCAGCCGCACCCCGTCGAAGCGCTCGCTGAAGCGCACGAGCGCCGAATCGCCGTCCCTGCGCACGGCTCGCACGACGCGCTCGGCGCGTCGAACCAGGACCGCGCGCGGCGAGCTCGCGCGCGGCAGCGACGCCAGCCAGCGGCGGTAGGCGGCACCGCGGTAGGCAATCATCCTCATCGGGAGGCCTCCGCCAGCCGGCTCACCAACAGCTGCAGCTCCGCGCGGCGCGCGTGGAAGCTCGCGCGGTTGACGACCAGCCGGGCCGAGGACTCGGCCACGGTCTCGACCTCGGCGAGGCCGTTCTCGGCCAGCGTGCGGCCCGTCTCGACCACGTCCACGATGCAGTCGGCGAGGCCGAGCCCGGGTGCGATCTCGACCGAGCCCGCGAGCCTCACCACCTCGACGCCCAGGCCGCGCTCCAGGAAGTGCCCGGCCGCGAGCCTCGCGTACTTGCTCGCCACGCGGGTCGTCGCGGTGCTGTCCGGCGCGAAGGGGCTGCCCGCCGGGCTCGCGACCACGACGCGGCAGCGCCCGAAGGCCAGGTCGAGCGGCTCGAGCACGTCGGCCCCGGTCTCGAGCAGCACGTCCTTGCCCGCGACGCCGCAGTCGGCGACGCCGTACTCGACGTAGGTCGGCACGTCCATGTCCTTGACGAACAGGAAGCGCAGCTCGCCCGCCGCGACGACGAGCTTGCGGCCCTCGCCGTTCGGGAACGGCAGCCCCGCGCGCCGGAAGAGCGCCTCCGATCCGGCGAGGAGCTTCCCTTTCGAGAGCGCGACGGTGAGGCTCACCGCGAGTCTCCGTTCCCGAAGCGGATGCGCGCCCCGCGCGCGCGGCGCGCGACGGCGTCCGCGAGGCCCGCGCCGAGCTCGCCCGCCGCGACCGCCTCGACGCTCGGCCGTGGCTCGCTCGCGAGCCGGCCCTGCCGTTCGAGCAGCAGCGCCACGCGGTCGAGGCCGAGCATGAAGCCGACGGCGGGAAGCGGGCGCCCGAAGCGGGCGACGAGCGCGTCGTAGCGCCCGCCGCTGCCCACCTCGAAGCCGAGGTCGGGCGCGAAGACGCGGAACACGAGCCCGGTGTAGTAGTCGAGCCCGCGCACCTCGCCCAGGTCCACGGCCAGGTGCCGCCCGAGCCCCGCGGCCTCGAGCGCGGCCGCGACCGTTCGCAGCTCCTCGAGCGCCACCCTCGCCTGACTCGAGCAGGAGAACGCGTCCTGCGCCGAGAGCAGCGCCTCGAGCCCGCCGCCGAGCGTCGTGAGCCGCTCGAACGCCGCAGCGAACGCCGGCGAGACGCCCGCGCCCTGCAGCACCTGGCGGACGCCGGCCGGGTCTTTCGACTCGACGCGCTCCCGCAGCGCGGCGGTGCGCTCGGGCGCCAGCCCGGCCGCCTCGACGAGCCCGGAGAAGACGCCCACGTGCCCGAGCGCGAGCACGAAGCCGCGGGCGCCCAGCCGCTCGAGGCACTCGGCGGCGATCGCGACCACCTCGGCGTCCGCGGCCCGCGCGTCGCCGCCCAGGTGCTCGAGGCCCATCTGGTAGAGCTCGCTCTGGCGGCCGGCGCGCACGGGCTCGTAGCGCACGACCTCGCCTGCGTAGTAGAGCCGCAGCGGCGCCTTACGCTCGCGCAGCCGCCCGGCCGCGATCTTCGCGAGCAGGCTGGTGAAGTCGGGCCGCAGCGCGAGCAGGCTCCCGTCGCGCGCCACGAACGAGTAGGTCTTCGAGGCGAGCGCCTCGCCCGAGAACACCTCGGCGTAGTCGAACAGCGGCGGGATGATCTCCTCGTAGTCCCAGCCCTCGAACACCGAGATCACCGTCTCCTCGATGCGGCGCCTCGCGCGGGCCTCCTCGCCGACGAAGCACTGCGCCCCGGGCGGGACCTGGGTGAGCCGGGCGGTCACGACGCCGCTCCCATGGGCGCCGCGAGGCGCGACCCGGCGATCGCGTCGGTCGCCGCCTCGGCCATCGCCTCGACCGGAGCCGGCTTGCCTGTCCAGGACTCGAACTGCCCCACCGCCTGAGCCACGAGCATCTCCACGCCGTCGATCGTCACGCAGCCCCTGGCGCGCGCGGCGGCGAGGAGCGGCGTCTCGCGCGGCTCGTACACCATGTCGAAGACGACGCTGCCGGGTCGCAACAGGGAGACGCTCACCGGCGACTCGCCGGGGACGGCGCCGGAGCCGACCGGAGTGGCATTGACGAGCACGTCGCACGGCAGGCGGGCGAGGTCGGCGAACGAGGCGCTCGCGCAGCCGGTCGCGGCCGCGACCTCGCCGGCCTGCTCGGTCCGTCGCGCGGCCACGGTCACGCGCGCGCCCGCGCGGACGAGAGCGAAGGCGGCCGCCCGCGCCGCACCGCCGGCGCCGAGGATCGTAACCGCGCGCCCCCGGGGGTCGAGACGCTTGCGCAGCGGGAGCAGCACGCCGTCGCCGTCCGTGCTGAGGCCGACGAGCCGCCCGTCCCGCACCAGCACCGTGTTGGCCGATCCCGCCTCCGCGGCGTGCGGCGTCACGGAGTCGAGGTACTTCACGATCTCGCCCTTGTAGGGCCGGGTGACGCTGAAGCCCGAGACGCCGAGCGCCGGAATCGCGTCGATCAGCCCCGGCAACGACTCCGTCTGCAGCGGGACGTACACGGCGTCCACCGAGCACTCGGCGAAGGCGCGGTTCTGGATCGAAGGCGACAGGCTGCGCAGGACGTCCGACCCGACCAGGCCGAACACGCGCGTGTCAGGTCCGATCTGCCGCACCCGGTAGCAGTCCACGAGCGTCCGGGCCGGGACCTGCCCCGGGGCCGCTTCCTGCCCGGCCGCCGCCGAGGCGAACGTGAATGGCGCGCCGAAGCGGCCGCCGAGGATGCGCGAGGCGACGCCGAGCGGCCCCATCGCGAGGGCGATGAGACGCGGGGCCTCGGGAGCGGCGTGGCGGGCGGCGAAGGCCAGCAGCCGGCCGAGGTCGGAGATCGAGCGGGCCGTGACCGCGATCTTCACGACGTCGGGGCCGAGCGCCGCCATCCGGTCGTAGACGGAGTCGAGATCTTCCGGCGTGCCCTCGAGGTCGTGCCACGACAGCACGAGCCCGCGTCCTGCCTTCGACGCCACGACGTCGGGGAAGGCGTCGCGCGCGTTCACGTCCACCATGTCGAACCCGAGGCTCGCCGCCTCGCTCAGCAACCGCCGGCGCCGCTCCCGGTCCCGGTCCGGGAAGCGGCCGCCCTCGGACTCCGGCATGCAGGTGAACAGCAGCGGCTTCACGCGCGCCGCGAGGACCGCGCGCAGGTCGAGGTCGCGGACGAGATCGGCTCGCACCTCGAACAGGTCGGCCAGCTCCGCGAGCTCCGCCATGCGCGCGACGAGGGCGGCGGTCGTGTCCTCCGTCAGGCTCACGCAGAGCTTCACCGCGAGCCCCTCCCGCGGGTGCGCCGGCCAGCCGGTCGATTTCGCCCGCCCAGAAGCACGAAAGCCTCTCCAGGTTCCCTGAAGAGGCTTGAGAGGCCGACTGCCGCATCCCCAGGGAACCCCGCTGCTGGCGGCGGACCCCAGAGGGGCCAGCCGCTACGGGTGCCAGTAATGGAACACGGGACGCCACCGGCACACGGCTCCGCCGCGATCGGTCCGAAGAGCGGTCGTGGCGCGCGGAGTCATGCTGTCAGTGGCCTTCCAGACGCACGACTCTAGAGGAGCCCGCAAGGGCTGTCAAGCTTCGC
>CAZMRX010000008.1:10655-30704 GCA_964568755.1 uncultured Acidobacteriota bacterium
CGCTTCACGGCCGCTTCCATGGCGGCTCCCGTGAGCCCGGCCTCGCGGCCCCTGGCGAGCGCCTCGTCGAGACCCTGCCCGCGGCGCGCGAGGACCGCGGCCCAGACGCCGCCCACGCGGTTGGCGGAGGCGCAGTGGAAGAGGACGGGGCCCGCCGCGGGGTCGCCGACCACCTTCTCGACGGCAAGCACGTCCGCCAGGCTGAAGCTGGCCGCCGTGACAGGCACGGAGACGTAGCGCAGGCCCTGGCTCTCGACCAGCTCCTGCTCGTTGGCGGGGCCGCCCTCGCCGGCCGCGCGCAGGTTGATCACGGTCTTGAAGCCCATCGAGCCGAGCTTCGTCAGGGCCTCGGTCGTCGGCTGGCCCGCGGCGGCGATGCCGGGGGCGATCAGCTTGTAGTTCGGGATCTGGCCAGGGTCGGCGGTCTGGGGGACCTGGGCGTAGAGAGCCGCGGCGGCCAGGCAGGCGGCGACGACGAGCAGCGAGCGCATTCCCCATGCTACCCCCGGGAGCGGCACTGCGGGCAGCCCGTCACGGGCGGTGGGCCAAGCGTCTCATTGCCGCGGCGGCCGACACGGCATACTCTCTCGCGAGGGGAGGCGGGCGTGCGCAAGTACGTGATCATGGGACCCCAGGGCAGCGGCAAGGGGACGCAGGCCGGACTGCTCGCCCGCGGCTTCGACCTGGTGCACATCAGCGTCGGCGACATCTTCCGCTGGCACGTCCAGAACCGCACCAAGCTCGGCACCCGGGTGCAGCGCTACATGAACGAGGGGCGCCTGGTTCCCGACGAGATGGTCGCGGAGATCGTGAAGTGGCGGCTCGAGATCCACGACTGGCGCCACGGCTTCGTGCTCGACGGCTTCCCGCGCAACGCCGCGCAGACCGAGTTCTTCCTCGAGAACTACGACATCGACGCCGTGATCTCGATCGAGCTGCCGGAAGACAAGGCGATCGAGCGCATCCAGAGCCGCCGGCTGTGCTCGAGCTGCGGCCTCGACTACAACCTGATCCAGCTGCGGCCGCACGTCGCGAGCGTGTGCGACAACTGCGGCGGCCGGCTGGTGACGCGCGACGACGACACCCCCGAGGCGATCAAGACGCGGCTCGCGGAGTACCGCGACAAGACCCGGCCGATCCTCGACCTGCTGCGCGAGAAGGAGCTGATCGTCACGGTCGACGGCACGCCGACCCCCGACCTGGTGCAGGCCGAGATCCGCCGCAAGCTCGGGCTCGCCAGGGACGACGCGGAAGACGGTGCTGCGAAGCCGCTCGCCGAGATGACCCGGTGAGCGAGCCCCCCGCGCGGGAGCCGAAGCCGGAGAGCCTCACGCTCGACCTTGAGTGGCTGGGAGACAACCGCCTGCGCGGGCGGACGGGCGACGTCGAGATCGTGATGGACAGCCCGCCCGAGGCCGGCGCGTCGCCGGTCCAGACGCTCGCCTTCGCCCTCGCCGGCTGCATGGCGATGGACGTGCTGGTGGTGATGCGCCGCGGCCGCTATGCGCTCGCGGCCCTGACCGCGCAGCTCGTCGCCGAGCGCGCGGCAGAGGACCCGAGGCGGCTCGTGAAGGTCGAGCTGCGCTTCCGGCTCACGGGCGAGATTCCGGAGGACCGCGTCGAGCGCGCGATCCAGCTCTCGCGCGACAAGTACTGCTCGGTCTGGCACTCGCTGCGGCCGGACATCGAGCTCGTCACCTCGTTCGAGGTGGTGCGCCCAGGTAGTGCCGCGCCATCGTGAAGCTCGCCGGCTTGCCCAGGATCGCGTGCGAGGCGTCGCGGAACGCCGGTTCGGCGCTGCGCTCCCATAGCCAGAAGAAGACGCCCTCGATCTCCGGCCGGCGCGAAAGCGACCGCAGCGTCGCCTCGTAGCAGCGCGCCTGCAGCCAGACGTCGGCCGCCACGCGCTCCTCGCGCCACGGCGCGCGCGCGGCATTCGGAATCGAGGGGAAGCCGGCCTCGGTCAGCAGCACGGGCCGGCCCCAGCGCCCAGCGGCCGCAGCGAGCGGGGCGAGCGCGCGCTCCCAGCCGGCCTCGAGCTCGGCGAGCTGCGGGTCCGCGCGGTCCGAGAGCGGGAAGTAGGCCGAGACGCCGATGAAGTCGAGCGCGTCCCAGAATCCGACCCCCTGCCAGGTGTCGAAGTTGGCCGAGTAGGTGAGCGGCCCGCGGAACTCGCGGCGGATCCGGGCGACGACCTCGCGCCAGTCGGCCTCGCGCGCGATCACGGTCGAGTCCAGCTCGCGGCCCACGCAGAACATGTCGGCCCCGGCCGCCTGCGCCTCGCGCGCGAAGGGCAGGATGTAGCCGCGGTAGCTCTCGAACCAGCGCTCCCAGTCGCGCGCGCTGCGCATGGCGATGCGGTTGTGCTGCAGGTGCTCGCCGGTCGCGAGCTCCGCCTCGATCCGGGCCACGAGCGCACGGCGCTGCGCGGAGTCCTCCCCGCGCAGGACGCGCCGCTCCTGCTCGCTCGCGCGGAAGCCGGCCATCTCCAGGTGCGGCTTCACCATGACCCGCAGCCCGGCCGCGTGGGCGCTCGCGACGAGCGCCTCGAGGTCGCGAAAGCCGTGGCGCCTTTCCGGCTCGGCGAAGCCCGGCTCGGCGAGCCCGCGCTGCAGCGGGTCCCAGGTGTGCAGCGACACCCAGGTCACACCGAGCGAGGCCAGCCGCCGGAACGAGGCGGCGCCGTGGTCGTCGCGACTCTCGCTCATCCACCACGACACGCCGCGGCGGAAGCCGGGGGCGAGCGCGCTCGCACCCGCCTCGCGCCCCGATGCGAGAGGCGACCCCGCGCGGCGCGCGACCTCGCCCGCCGCCCAGCTCGCGGCGGTGCGGACGTCGGCGGACGCCGCCTCACGCGCCGCCTGCTGCAGCGCGCGCAGGCTGGCGGGGCCGCCGGATGCGCCGAGCGCCTGCGCGGCCTCGAACGCGACGCGCTCGTCCGCGGCCCGAAGAGCGCGCGCCAGCTCCGGCTCGGCCTCCTGGCGGCGGGCGTCGAGCACGCCGCCGAGCAGCCATGCGCCGAGCGGCGCGTCGTCGGCGGCGCCGCTCGCGAGGAGCCACGAGGCGGCGGCGACGAAGCCCGCCTCGTCGCGGTAGGCGCGCGACCGGTCGACCTCGCGCCCGTCGGGAAGCCGCACCGTGGCACGCCGGCGCCAGCGCTCCTCGGGGCCGCTGGGCGGCGCGTAGAGCCGTCGCAGCTCGACGGCGAGGCCCTCGCGCGGGTCAGGCCCGCGCGCGGCCGCAGGCTGGATCATCGCCACGAGAACGAGCGCGCCGAGGCGCGCGCCTCGGGCCTTCCACGGGGCGGGGCTCACTCTGCGAAGGATGATAACCTTGCGCGAATGGTCCGCTTCTACCTGGAGAGCCTGGTCGAGGGCGGACGCCAGCTGCGGCGGATCGCGGTCCACCCGCTCCCGTTCCGCGTCGGCCGACTGAACGGCCTCGCGCTCTACCTGGCCTCCGAGTCGGTGTCGAAGGAGCACGCCGAGATCGAGCTGCGCGACGGGGCGCTCTGGGTCCGCGACCTCGGAAGCAAGAACGGCACCTTCGTCAACAGCGAGCGCGTCGGCGAAGCGCGGCTGCGCGAGGGCGACATCGTGCACTTCGCCCAGGTGGAGTTCCGCGTCGGGCGCCAGGAGCTCGACGAGGCGCAGGAGTCCGTGCTCGAGCCCTCCACCGTCTCGCTCGGCGACATGAAGCTGCCGCAGCAGTTCGTGGAGGGCGTGCGCGAGCTGCCGGAGCTGCTCGAGCGCCGGCAGGTGACGATGCTGTTCCAGCCGATCGTGAGCCTGCCGAGCGGCTCGGTCGCCGGCTACGAGGCGCTGGGCCGCGGCCGTCACGCGCGCCTGCCGGAGGAGCCGCTCGAGCTGTTCCGCGTGGCCGCGGCCGTGGGCGCCGAGGCCGAGCTGAGCCGCCTGTTCCGCGAGACCGCGCTCGAGCTGGTGCAGGACAAGGAGCGCTTCCCGGCGCTGTTCGTGAACGTCCATCCCTCCGAGCTCGAGACGCCCACGCTGGTGCCCGACGTGGTGGTGCTTCGCGAGCGGCACCCGCAGCTGCGCCTCACGCTCGAGGTCCACGAGGGCGCCCTCGCCGACCTCGCGAGCGTCGACCGGCTGCGCACGCAGCTGAGCCGCGCCGGCGTCGGGATCGCCTACGACGACTTCGGCGCCGGCCAGGCGCGGCTGCTCGAGCTCGCCGAGGTGCCGCCCCACTACCTGAAGTTCGACATGCTGTTCGTGCGCGGGATCGACTCGGCTCCCGACACGCGCCAGCGCCTGCTGACCTCGCTCGTGTCCGTGGCGCGCGACCTGCTGGTCTACACGGTGGCCGAGGGCGTCGAGACCGCCGAGGAAGCCGAGGTCTGCATGCGCATCGGCTTCACGCACGCGCAGGGCTTCTACTTCGGCCGCCCCAGACCCCTCAGCGAGATTTGAGGTAGCTCTCCAGCGCGGCGAGGGCTTGCGGCAGGCTGGTGCGGCCGAAGCCGAAGCGCACGTGGGAGTCGCCCCACTCGAAGACGCTGCTGGGCAGCAGCATCACGCCGGCCTCGAGCGCCAGGCGCTCGCAGAAGGCGGAGGCGCCGCCCGGGTGGAAGCGGGCGAATGCAATCGGACCGGCGAGCGGCGGGCGCCACGCGAAGCGCTCGGCCTCGCGCGAGAGGAAGGCCTCCACGAGCGGCCGGTTCGCCGCCACGATCGCGCGACAGCGGGCGACGAGGCGCTCGGCGTTCGCGAGCGCCACCACCGCCAGCCGCTCCGAGGGCGCGCTCGCGCAGATCGTCGTGTAGTCCTTGTAGGCCTGGACGGCCTCGAGCAGGCGGCGATCGCGCGTCGCCAGCCAACCCACGCGCAGGCCCGGCAGGCCGTAGGCCTTGGAGAGCCCCGCGATCGACACGCCCCGCTCGCTCGCCACCGCGGCCGGCATCAGCCGGTTCGGTTCGTCGTACTCGAGCCCGCGGTACATCTCGTCCGAGACGAGGAGCGCCCCCGCGCGCTCGGCCGCGGCCACGACGCGGGCCCACTCGCCGCGCGACGGCAGTGCGCCCGTGGGGTTGTGCGGGAAGTTGACCACGATCGCCCTGGCCCCGTCCTTCGCGAGCGCCTCGAGGCGGCCCGGGTCGAACCACCAACCCTCGGCCGTCTCTTCCGGCGTCCAGCGCTCGACCTGCGCGCCCACGCTCGACGCGATCTCGTAGAGCGACTGGTAGCCGGGGAAGGTCACGATCACGCGGTCGCCGGGCCGGAGCAGCGCCCGGCCGAGCGTGTAGATCGCCTCCTCCGGCACCGCGGTGACGACGTCGTCGGCCGCGAGGCCCGGGTACGAAGCAGCCGCGATCCGCTCGCGCAGCTCGAGCAGGCCCGGCGACTCGGTGTACGAGAGCTTGAGGCCCTCCCACGCCGCGCGCTGCCGCTCGTCCGCCAGCGCCAGCAGCTCGCCGAGCGTGAGCGCCTCGCAGTCCGAGCTCGCGAGCAGGAAGCGCGTCGTGAACTCGAAGCGCGCGAAGTAGCGCTCGAGCAGGAACGGGCGGGGACTCCTCACGGCACGGCTACTCGTAGCGCAGCGCGACCATCGGGTCGACGCGCGCGGCTCGCCGCGCCGGCAGGTAGCTCGCGAGCAGGGCCACGGCGAGCAGCAGCAGCGGGACGATGGAGAAGGTCGGCGGGTCCGACGCGCTCGTCTGGAACAGCAGCGAGGAGATGAGCCGCGCCAGCAGGAACGCTGCCAGAAGGCCGATCGCGACCCCGGCCGCCGCGAGCGTCGCGCCGTTGCGCATCACCATCTGCGTGATGCTCTCCTCGCCCGCGCCGAGCGCCATGCGGATGCCGATCTCCTGCGTGCGCTGCGCCACGGCGTAGGACATGACACCGTAGATGCCGACCGCGGCGAGCACGAGCGCCACCATCGCGAAGACGCCGATAAGCTGGGCCGCCAGGCGCCGCTCGGCCGAGCGCTCGGCCACCAGCTCGTCGAGCGCACGGATCTGGTAGAGCGGGATGTCGGGACTCGCGGCGCGCATCGCCGTGCGTAGCCCGGCGGCGGCCACGCCCGGAGCGTTGTCGGTGCGCACCACGAGCGTGAAGCCGCTGCCGGTGTTCTGCAGGAACGGCAGGTACAGCTCGACGCGCGAGTCCTCGTCGACGCCGTAGTTCTTGACGTGGGCGACCTGGCCGACGATCTCCATCCAGGGATTCTTGGGGTCGGCGAGCGCCCCGAACTTGACGCGCTTGCCGAGCGGGCTCTGGCCCGGCCAGTGGGTGCGCGCGAAGGTCTCGTCGACGATGCAGACCCGCGGCGCCTCCTCGCGGTCGCGCTCGTCGAACACTCGCCCCTCCAGCACGCGGATGCCCATCACGGAGAAGTAGTCGGGGCTGACGCGTGCGATGTCGGCGGACGGGCGCTGGCCGGGGGGCGGCTCCGGCTTGCCCTCGACGTTGAAGCTGCTCTGCCAGCCGCCGAGCAGCGGCAGCGTCGCCGCGGCGGCCTTCACCCCGGGCTGGGTCTCGAGCTCGGCGAGGACGCGCTCGAACAGCGCCGCGCGCTTCGCCGGCTCGCTGTACCCGGTCTGCGGCATCGCGACGTTGGCGATCACCAGGCCCTCGGAGCGGAACCCGGCGTCGGCCTGCAGCACGCGGTAGAAGCTGCGCAGCATCAGCCCGGCCCCCACCAGCAGGACCAGCGCCATCGACACCTCGGCGATCACGAGCGCGTTGCGCACGCGGTGCTGGCCCGGGCCGACGCTGCCGCGGCCGGCTTCCTTGAGCGGCTCGTGCAGCTTCGTGGAGAGCGCACGCCAGGCCGGGACGATCCCGAAGGCCAGGCCGGTCAGGATCGCGAGCGCCGCCGTCACCGCCAGCACCACCACGTCCACGCGCACCTCGTCGGCCCGCGGCACGTTGCCCGGCAGCGAGGCCAGCAGCGCCTGGAGCCCGAGGTATCCGACCAGCACTCCGGCGAGAGCACCGACGAGCGACAGCAGCACGCTCTCGGTCAGCAGCTGGCGCAGCACGCGGCCGCGACGCGCGCCGAGCGCCAGGCGCACCGCGACCTCGCGCTGGCGGTCGGCCGCGCGCGCGAGCAGCAGGTTGGCGACGTTGGCGCAGGCGATCAGCAGCACGAAGGCCACGGCGCCCAGCAGCAGCAGCAGCGCCGGACGGATGTCGCCGACCACGGCCTCGTGCAGCGACTCGACCGTCATGCTCTGCTTCGCGTTCGAGTTCGGGTAGCGCTCGGCGAGCCGGGCGGCGATCGTCTCGACCTCGGTGCGGGCCTGCTCGACGGAGATCCCCGGCTTCATGCGGGCGACCACGTAGATGCCGGGATGGTTGCCGCGGTTGCTCTCGCCGCCGATGCGGTCCTCGAGGCGCAGCAGCGGGGTGAACACCTCCGTGTTGCGCCAGCTGCTGTGCATGCTCTTCGGCATCACGCCGATCACGGTGAAGGGGTCGCCGCCGAGCACCAGCGAGCGGCCCAGCACCGCAGGGTCGCGGCCGAAGCGGCGCTCCCAGAAGCCCTCGCCGAGCAGGACCACGCCGGGCGCTCCGGACTTCTCTTCTTCGGCCGTGAACGCGCGGCCCAGGATCGGCTGCTTGCCGAGCGTCTCGAACATCCCGGACGTGACCTGCCGGCCGTTGACGCGCTCCGCTTCGCCCGCGGATCCCGCGGCGCCCGTCCCGCTCAGGACGAAGTTCTGGCCGTTGTAGCCGACCAGCGACTCGAAGACCGTGTTCTGGTCGCGCACGTCCTTGAGGTTCGCGATCGAGAAGCTCATCTCGGGCACCTGCTCCGACCACTCGGTCAGGAACACGAGCCGCTCGGCCTGCGGGTAGGGCAGCGGCCGCAGCAGGATGGCGTTGATCACGCTGAAGATCGCGGTGTTGGCGCCGATCCCGAGCGCGAGCGTCGCGACCGCGACCAGGGTGAATCCGGGCGACTTCACCAGCGTGCGCGCCGCGAAACGGACGTCCCGCCAGAGCTCTTCGATCATCGGTCCCCCTCGGACTGCGTGCGCGTGGATGGGTGCTTGAGTCTACGACGCACGGGGGGGCGGAAGGGTTGGAGAGGGACCAGTGTCGTCCAATGAAATGGACGAGGGGCGGGGGAATCAGAAGCCAAGGAGGGAGCGGAGGAGCTGCGGAAGAAGCGCTCACCAGGACGAAGGGCTAGGGGCACGGCTCAGAGTCGCGCTGAGCTACGCTCAGCGCGAAGCATTACCACCCGATCCAGAACGGGCCGTCGCCGAAGTCCCAGAGCAGGTACAGCTCGAGCTTCCAGGTGGTGTCGCTCGGGCGGATCGGCGCCTGCACCCCGACGCTCGCGATCACGTGGCCGAGCTTGTTGAGGGGCTTCGACAGCTCGCCCCAGAGAGCGTAATCATGCTCGTGCGTCTTCGTGTTGTAGGAGCCGACGAGCTCGACCGCCGGCGTGAAGGCGGTCGTGACCGGACCGAGGGCGTACGAGAAACCCATGCGGTAGAGCAGCTCCGGGTCCGCCTTGCCCGTGTCGGCCGGGATGTCCGCGCCTGCCTGCAGCTGCAGCACGCTGCGCCCCCACGCCTTGCCGTAGGCCGCGAAGGGCGTGAAGGTAAAGGTCCCGCTCCCGAGGGCCTCGTCCTCGCTTCCCGTCGGCAGGCCGAGGCCCAGCCCCACCGAGAGGATTTCGCGACGGGCCTGGCTGAAGTAGACGACCTTCTTGCCTTCGAGCTCGATGTCGCCGAGGCCGGCTCCCTCCCCGGGCACGCTCGTGGTCGTGCGCAGCGGCAGCACGATCTCGTACTGGAACGTCGGCCCGAGCCGGTTCTCGTAGAGGAGCTCGATCTCGGTCTCGCGCGTGGCGTC
This sequence comes from uncultured Acidobacteriota bacterium, assembly GCA_964568755.1. Taxonomy (GTDB): domain Bacteria; phylum Acidobacteriota; class Vicinamibacteria; order Fen-336; family Fen-336; genus DATBSL01. The sequence goes on from CAZMRX010000008.1 coordinate 19,490, forward strand.
GTCGGGCCGGTGCGACGCGCGCAGCACGACCTCCTGCTCGGGGAAGGCTTTCCCGGTGCGCAGCAGGCGCCGGAAGTTCAGGTCCCCGGGCGGGTAGCGCTCGGCCTGCGGGCAGAAGCTGCGGATGAACGCCACGATCGCCCCGATCTCGTCGTCGGTGTAGGCGCCCTCGAAGGCCGGCATCGCGGCATCGAGGCCGCGCGACGGGCCGCCCTGCTTGACGACCGTCGTCCAGATCTCGGTGGGCTCCGATGTGGTTCCGCAGTCGGTGAACTCGACCGGTCGGACCGCGCTCTCCCACTGCGGGTTGCCGCGCCCGTCCGCGCCGTGGCACGACTGGCAGCCCTGCTGGTAGAGCTCGCGGCCTTTCGCCAGGCGATCCGCCTCGGCGGCCGCGGCGACGGGTGCGACAGCGACCACGGCGAGAACGAGCAGGGCCGCGCGCAACATGTCGCGGCGATCATCGCAGGCGACGGGGCGACCCGCCATGGGACGTTGGGGCTAGCGTCGCAGGTGGAACGGCGTCTCGGCGCTGGCGCTCTGGCCCGTGTCGGGGTCGCGCAGGACGAGCCGCAGCGCGTAGTCTCCGGGCGGCGCTTCGGGCGCCGTGACTCTCACCACGCAGCGGTCGACGCCGTCCGTGCCGGATACCACGCGCACGCCGTCGACCCGCAGCGGGAGCGGAGCCTCTCCGGGCCGGGCGATCTCGCCCGTCACGTCTAGTTGCCGGCCGGAGCCGGCCGCGCGCCAGACGAAGACGAGCAGGTCGCTGTCCTTCCCGGACTCGAGCGAGGGGGCGACCGGGAGCAGGACCTCCTCTCCGACGCGGAAGGGTGGGCCGCCGCGGCGCGCCTGCGTCTGCGCCGGGAACGCCATCCGGTCCCCGAGCGGTCGGACGACGAGCGGCGGCGAGGCTGAGAGCGCGTCCGCTGCCGGCACGGACGGCACGTCCACCAGCTGCCGGACCGAGCCGGTCTGCGGCTCGCTGCCGGCTCTCACGAAGAAGCGAAGGTCGACCCGCTGGCCGTGCGGAACGGCGAACGAGGTGACGACGCTGAGACCGTCGCGCCGCACGGACGCCTCGCGCTTCGCGAGATCGATGGAGGTCTTCACCGCCAGGCGGTCGAGCACGCGGTCGCGCGCCATCGCGTAGCCGTAGACCTCGACGTCCAGACGCGGGCCGCGCGCGGCCGCGAGCAGGGCGTCCCCGCCGATCTGCAGCACGGCGGACAGGCTGGTGACGCCGTCCCGGTCCCGGTACGGCACGGCCACGACGTCGAGGCCGAGCGGCCCGCCGGAGAGGCCCTTCGCGATCGCCTCGGCGGCCGCGAGCCGCTGCTGGGCCGGGTCGGACGACACGGGCGAGGGCAGCAGGTATGCGGTACGGTGCGACAGCGTGAGCCCCGGGCGGCGCACGCGCACCTCGAGCGGCCGCGGCCGATCGCGCTTCCCGCCGGCGTCGGCGGGCTCGAAGGCGAGCACGTAGTAGCGTCGGCTCGCCTGCTCCACCTCGCGCAGAGCCCGGCCGAAGTCGTTCGTCGGCAGCACGAAGCGGCCGCCGGTGTTCTCCGCGAACGCGGCCAGCGTGTCGTAGCCCGAGCGCCGGACGGCGCTCTGCCCCGTCTGGCTCCCGACGTCGATCGGCCCCTCGATGCCGCCCAGGTTCACGGCGTGGATCGCGACGTCGTGGAGGCCTGCGGCGCGGAACAGGCGGGCCATGGCGTCGCGTGCGGTCACGTCCACGAGCGACCCCGGCGATTGCGCGCCGGCGCTCGGCTGCCCTCTCCACGCGGACTCGTTGGCGCCCGCCGAGAGCAGGATCACCTGCTTGCGGCCCGAGAGGCGCGACATGGCCTGCGCGAGGTCGTCGAGCGTGTCCACGAAGTCGGCAAACTGGCGCCCGTAGGCCTGGCGGGCCGCGCTGGTGAGCGCCGCCATCTCGGCTTCGATCTCCTCGTCGATGAGCCCCGAGCTCCCGGAGTCGGAGCCGGCCGGCGCAGGCGTCGTGAGGCCGCTCGTCAGGCCGAGGGCGTCGGTCGTTTCCGCCTGCGCGGGGTCGTAGCCCAGGCCCTCGACCGCCCGCGCGACGTACTCGTGGTCGGTCGTGAAATTGGTGAGCATCTTGAAGCCCAGCCGGCCGTACGTGGCCACCGCGACGAGGTCGCCTTTGGCGAGCCCCTCACGCACGAAGCGGGCGGTCGTGGTGCGCGCCTTCTGCACGCCGACGAAGGGCGAGAACTGCAGGTCGAAGAGCAGCAGGAACTGGCGCGGCATCGCCGCCCGCACGGGGTTCGGCAAAGGGGCGGACTCCGGCAGCGGCTCGGAGACGTCCACGGCCTGGAAGGCGCGGATCGGGACCACTCGGCCGCCGTCCTCGACCTCGAAGTCCGCGGCCGTCAGCCCGGGAACCGCCTGACCGGCCCCGTCCGTGACGAAGACCGGCAGCGCCACGAGCACGACCTCGGTGCCGAATACCGTTGGGGCGGGGGCCTGGGCCGTCGCCTGCGGAGGCTGCGAGCCCGGCGTGGCACTCGGCGACGCGGCGAGAAGCAGGGCGAGGGCGATCCGTGCGTTCATGCGGCGGGAAGCTTACCGCGGCCGGACACGGGTCAGTCCTTCAGGAAGAAGGGCCGGCGCTTGGAGAAGTCGATCGGCATCGACTGGCGGATCTCGCCGAGCAGCTCCGGCGTGACGGTGGTGAGGCCCTTCGCTCGGGCGAAGTCCTCGACGCGCTGCATCACGACGCCGCGCACGAACGAGGGGATCTTCGCCATTCGCTCGCTCGCCTCGGGCGACCACGCGAGGCCGGAGGCGGGCGCGCTGCCGTAGCTCACCGCCTTGCGCGCGACGAGCGGGACGTCGCCGGCCGGCTCGTAGACGCAGCCGGGGTCCTCCGCCAGGTAGTCGCCCGTCGTGGCGAGCGCGCGGGCGCGGCAGCCGCCGCAGACCATGCGGTACTCGCAGCGGCCGCAGCGGCCGCCGAGCTCGCGCTTGCGCAGCTCGGCGAACACCCTCGAGCCCGACCAGATCTCCCCGAACGACTGCCGGCGCAGGTCGCCGGCCTCGGTGGGCATGTACGGGCACGGCGTGAGCTTCCCGTCGGGCGTGATGCGGCAGTAGTCGATGCCGCAGGGACAGCGCGTGCGGTAGCTGAGCACCGGCGAGTCGGGATCGGCGTGGTGCACGTGGCGCATGAAGTGGGGCGCGCACTTGGCGCGCACCATCATCGCGCCGCGGTAGCGGCTCTCGGCCGCGGCGAGCTCGGCGAGCAGGGCCTCGATCCGCTGCGGGTCGAGGTCCGTGAGGTCGACGCCGCGGCCGGTCGGCACCAGGAAGTAGAGGTTGAAGCAGACGGCGCCCTCGGCCGCGGCCCAGTCGAGGAGCGTGGGGATCTCGCGGGCGTTGCGCGGCGTGGCGGTGGTCTGGACCACGAAGTCGAGCCGGTGCTCGCGCAGGCGGGCGAGCGCTTCCTTCGTGCGCTCGAGCGCGTGCGCGCCGCCGCGGAAGTGGTCGTGCGTCTCGGCGTCGAGCGAGTCGACGCTCACGGCGACGCCCGAGACGCCGGCCTGCCGCAGCATCGCGACGCGCGGCTCGGTCAGCGTCGTGCCGTTGGTCCCGACGACCACGGTCGCTCCGCGGCCCGAGGCGTAGGACGCGATCTCGCCGAGGTCGTCGCGCACGAGCGGCTCGCCGCCGCTCAGGATCAGCATCGGCGACGGGTTCACCGCGACCAGCTCGTCGATCACACGGCGGCACTCGGCGGTCGTCAACTCCGCCTCGGCGGTCTGGAAGGGACCCGCAGAGATGTAGCAGTGGCTGCAGCTCAGGTTGCAGCGCTTGGTCAGGTTCCAGGCGACGACGTGCGGCAGGAACTCGCCTTCCGCCTGCGGCCGCTCGGCCGCGAGGAGCGCAGACGGCCTCGCGTCGCTCACGACTGGCTCTTGTCGTCTCCCGGAGCGCCCACCGCGGCCGCCGCCTGCTGCATCAGCTGCTCGACGGCCGCTTTCGCCTCGGCCGGCGTGACCTTGGCGAAGTCGACCGGGCACTTGCCCATCTGCTCCTCGATGTCGCGGATCGGGCAGCGCGTCATGCCGGAGGCCTTGGCTTCCTCGATGAAGCGGCGCATCTCGGGCGAGAGCGCGTCCTTGCCTTCGGCCTCGGCGCGGATCTGCTTGGCGCGCAGCTCACGGAACATCACCATCATCGTCTCGGCGTCGAACTCGTCGGCCTCGATCATGGCCTGCTTGTTCTCGTCCATCACGCTGGTGGTCACGCGCCAGATCTCGTGGTTGCGGGCGAACTTCTCGACGGTGTTGCGCGCGAGCGGCCGCGCGATCAGCGGCACGGCCTTCAGGCGGTCCCACGACTCCTCGGTCCACACGATCGGGTCGGTGGCGACGCGCGCGCGCCGGCCGACGCGGCCCGTGATCGGGCACTTCGTCTCGACCTCGGCCACGGCCGGGACCGGATCCTCGTCGTGGCCCTCGATCTTCGTGGTCTTGAGCTGCTCCTGCGCCTTGATCTCGGCGAGTGCGATCTCCTCCGCCGAGCCGATGCCCATGATCAGCTGCATGTGCGTGGGCAGCAGCTTGGCGATCGCCTCGTCGAGCCACTTGTTGGTGACCGTGGCGACCTCGCCGTTCGAGTGCTCGAGCACGTACTCCTCGACCGCGCGGCGCGCGATGCCCTGCGCGAAGGGCGGCACCCGCAGGATGCGCACCTCGGCCTCGGGCGACCACGGCATCCCGGCCTGGCCGTCCTCTTCGATCCAGGGGATGTCCTCGGGCCGGATGCCGGTAGTGCCGACGAGCAGCAGGTTGCAGGGCGCGAGCCGCGCCAGGTTCTCGGCCTGCGAGCCCATGTCGGTGCCGTCGATGCGGTGGGCGCCGTGGCGCGAAGCGACGAGCAGCGTCGGCTGGATCTCCTCGGCCCACTGCAGGATCACCTGGAAGGGCTTGCCGACCAGGATCTGCGTCTTGACCTGGACCTCGGGGAACTCCTTCGCCATCACCTCGGCGCGCTTGAGGTTCGCCTGGCACAGCTTCAGCAGGCCCTTGTCGATGATGTTGTTGTGCAGCTCCTCCTGCTCCTCGAACTTGAACACCTTCGAGGCCTGCACCGAGAGCACGTCCTTGATGTTGTGGAACACCACGTGGTGGTACTCGACGTCGAAGGCGCTGCAGACGTAGAGCGTCGCGCCGAAGTCGCGCGCCAGCTCGAGCGCCGAGCGCATGCCCTTGTAGCAGTAGGACGAGCCGTCGACGCAGACCATGATCCGGCCGCCCTGGAGCGGCTTGTCGTCGCGGACGATGAGCGTGTCCTTCTCGATCCCGCGCAGCGTGCGGTTCACGACACCGCCGAGCTGCGAGTACTTCTGGCGGCCGAGGCCGTGCGCCCCGATCACCATCAGGTCGTACTGGCGGCCCGAGGTGCCGACGAGCTTCGCCGCCTCGTCCTCGTCCTCGGCCAGGATGCGCCCGTCCGCGCCGAGCTGCACGTCCCCGCGGCCACGCTCGCCGCCGTCGTAGCCCTTGGCGCGGTTCGGGTCGAAGCCGATCAGGCCGGGGAGGCGCCCCTCGCCGCGGTTCACCTCGCGCACGATCTCCTCGTAGTTGATCCCCTCGAGCAGCTGGCGGGTGAGGTCGACGCCCGCCTTCTCGCAGCGGTTGCCGACCTGGTCGAGGAAGCTGTCGGCGATCAGCTGCAGGCCCTTCTCGATCAGCTTGTCGTGGATCTTCCGCTGGCGCTTGATCTCGTCGGGCGTCTGGAACTGCGCGGGCAGCCCCGTCTCGAGCTGGCGGAAGCGAACGTCGTGCAGCCGCGCCGCGTAGACGTGGTTGGCGGTGATGCGCCCCTTCGAGAGCTTCGCGAGCTCGATCGCGCGGTCGACCGCCCAGTCCGAGTGCTGCGAGTTGTCCACCGGCACGAAGACTTCCGTGTACATGGAACCTCGGGAGAGGAAAGAAGTGATGGCTCGTGCGGAATTCGGCCCAGTATGCTTTCGAGCCCCGGGCGGGTCAAGGCACGCGAATTGGTCGGACAACCCTTGCCTGGCGCGGGGGACGGGACTATGTTTCGCGTCCGGAGGTCCCATAAAATGAAACGTTCCGACCGGCTCGCACTCGCGGCCTTCGCCGCGGCCAGCGTTGTCGCCTGCACCGCACCCGCACCGGCGCCCAGCCCCACGCCGCCGCCCACTCCGCCGCCGATGACGGCCGAGCAGAGCGTCGACTGGTACAAGAAGTGCTGGGGGTTGCTCAACGACAAGTCCTGGGACGCCTTCCAGAGCTGCTACGCACCCGACGCCACGAGCGACGCGGTCGACTCCGGCATGCCGCCCGTGAGCGGGAGCGCGGCGATCATCGGGGCCAAGAAGGCGAGCCTGGCGGGCACGCCGGACGCGCGCGGCGACGTGCAGCTGATCGTGGCGAACGGCAACAACCTCGCGAGCGTGGCGCTGTGGAAGGGAACCCACACGGCGCCGATGCCGGGTCCCGACGGCAAGGAGATTCCCGCCACCGGCAAGAAGTTCGGCTTCTTGATGGGCCACGCGCTGGAGCTCGACGCCTCTCGCACCGCCGTCCGGTCCGACGCCGACTACTTCGAGGTGGGAACGTACCTGGCGCAGCTCGGCCTGTCGAAGGCGCCCGCGCGCCCGGTGATGGAGAGCGGGGCGGCCGAGCCCGTCGTGGCGATCGCCAAGAACGACGAGACGGAGGCCGCGAACGTCGCGGTGGTGACGGCGATGGCCGAGGCCCTGAACAAGCACGACGTGAAGGCGGTGGCCGGGGCCTATGCCGACTCCTACGTCCTGCACGAGATCGCACGGCCCAAGGACGACAACAAGAAGGAGGCGCTGGCGGTCATGGCCGAGCTCCTCAAGGGCTTCCCCGACGCGACGTTTTCGACCTCGCGGATCTTCGCGGCGGGCGACTACGTCGTCGTCGCGGGATCGTTCCAGGGCACGAACAAGGGCGGCATCCCGTCGATGGGCGTGAAGAAGAACGACAAGGCGGTCTCGCTGCGCTCCCTGGACATCTTCCGGCTGCAGGACGGCAAGATCGTGGAGGAGTGGCTCTTCTACAACGGGGCCGCCATGGCGGCCCAGCTGGGCCTGCAGTAGCGACCACACCGGACGCGCGCTCCGCGGCTTAGCATCGATCCATGCCCACCCCGGAGCGCGCGGCGTTCCTGCTCCGCGACCAGGCGAGCTACTGCGCGGCCATGGGCTCGCCGCTCTACGCGCACCTGCTCGAGCGGGCGGCCGACGACGCCGCGGCGGGCGGGCCCGTGCAGCAGCTGCTCGAGCCGTTCGACGCCCCCAACCTGCGCGCCGATGCGCTCGCGCTGCGGCTGATGGCGGCGGTGCACCGGCTGGTGCTCACGGGGGCGGCGCCGCATCTCGCCGCTCACTACCCGACCGCGGGCGGGCGCGCGGGGACGGACGGCGCCTGGGATGCTTTTCGCGACGTGGTGGCCGCGCAGCGGGAGCGGCTCGGGCCGCTCGTGGCGCTGCCCTGCCAGACCAACGAGGTCGGCCGCTGCGCCCCGCTCGCGTTCGGCTTCCTGGAGCTGGCGGCGGCCTACCGACTGCCGCTGCGGCTGCTCGAGGTCGGCGCCAGCGCGGGGCTCAACCTGCGCCTCGATCAATTCCGCTACGGGGGCGCAGGCGCCTCGTGGGGCCCCCCCGAGAGCCCGGTGGATCTGTCGGGGATGTGGCTGGAGCCGCCCACGCGCCTCCCGGATCGACTGTCTGTGGTCGAGCGGCAGGGCTGCGATCGCCGGCCGATCGACGTGTCGACCGCAGAGGGGCGGCTGCAGCTCGAGTCGTCGCTCTGGGCCGACCAGGTGCAGCGGCTCGCGCGCCTGCGCGGCGCCTTCGACGTGGCGGCGGGCGTCCCGGCGACCGTCGAGCCGGCGTCGGTCGACGAATGGCTGCCGCGCATGCTGGCCGCGCCGCGGCCCGGCACCACGACCGTGGTCTACCACGCGATCGTGTACGAGTACTTCACGGACGCGGTGCGGAGCGCGTTCCACGAGACCCTCGAGCGCGCCGGCGCGACCGCCACCGCCTCTGCCCCGCTCGCCTGGCTGCGCTTCGAGTCCACCCCGGCCACGCGCGGCTACGCGGCGACGCTCACGACCTGGCCGGGCGGCGAGGAGCGCGTCGTTGCCACGGCCGGCGCGCACGGCTCGGACGTCCGGCGTCCCACGACGCCTTCAGGCCCGCTTCAGGGTCTCGGCCAGGGTCGCTCGTAGCACGAGAAGCACGACGCTTCTCAGGCGTTGGCGGGATCGGGGCGCGGCGCCGGGACGAGCTGCGCGCCCGTCTCGTCCCACACGGTGAGCGCGTCGACCGGACACGCCTCGCACGCCGCGAGCAGCCGCTCGCGCTCGACCAGCTCGGGCTGCTTGAAGACGGCGAGGCCCTCGGCGTCCAGCTCGAACGCCTCGGGCGCTCCGGTGACGCAGTCGCCGAAGCCGACGCACAGCTCGCGGTCGATGCGGATCTTCAGCGCGCCGACCTGCCGCTCCTCGAACGCCGCCACGCGCCTACATCCCCTCGAGGCCGAGCTCGCGACGCGCCGTGTCCATCACGTCCGGGGTGATCACCGCGATCCGGCGCTCGGCGGCGTAGTCGGCGTAGATCCGCTGCACCATCCCGCGCACGAACGACGGGACGCGGGCGAGCCGCTCGCGCGCCGCGTCGTCCCAGACGGGCCGGCCCGCAGCGGCGGCCGGCGCCTCGGCGAAGGCGTGCTCGCTGCCGGTAGCGACGCTCGAGCGAGTCAGCTCGAACGGCTGCTCCGGCACCGTGCGGCCGCCGATCTGCACGCCGAGCGAGGCCACGAGCTGCGTCTCCATCGGGTTCGTCAGCATCGCGACCGAGCGGCTGCAGGCCGGGCAGGTGAAGACCGCCGCGAGCGTGCCGTCGCCCGGCAGCTCGCGCTCCGCGAAGCCCATCTGACGGTCGCACTCGATGCAGAGGAACTTCACGCGCGCGGCTCCTCGGCCGCAGGGCGAGCGAGCCGCGCCACGAGCGCCTCGGCCGCAGGGCCGAGCGCCGAGGCCGCGAGTGCGATGTCGCCCTGGTCGACGCGCGCCTGCAGCGCGGGGTCGAAGGGGATGCGCGCGAGCAGCGGCGCCCCCGCGTCGCGCGCCAGCCGCTCGCCCGCGTCGCCCTGGAACAGCGGCCCGTCCGAGCCGCAGCTCCCGCAGCGATAGCCCGCCATGTTCTCGACCACGCCGAGCAGCGGGACCCGCGCGGCGCGGGCGGCTTCCACCCCGCGGCGCACGGCCCGGTAGGACGCGTCCGAGGGAATCGTGACGACCACGGCGCCGGCGAGGTCCGGCACCAGCTCGACGAGCGTGTCGAGCCGCTCGCTGCCCGGAGGCATGTCGACCAGCAGCACGTCGAGCGCGCCCCAGGCGACGTCCGACAGGAACTCGCGCAGCATGCCCGCGACCAGCGTGCCGCGCCAGACGAAGCGCTCGTGGCCCGGCTCGCGCCAGGCGAGCGGCGCCGTCTCCTCGAGCAGCAGGTCGCTCGACATCACGCGCACGCCGCAGGGTGCTACCGGCGGCTCGACCTCGCTCTCGCGGACGACCAGGGCGGACGCGCGGACGCCGAGCATGCGCGCGGTCGTGGGGCCGTGGAGGTCGGCGTCGAGCAGCCCGACCTGCCGGCCGGAGCGCGCGAGGGCCGCGGCGAGGCCGGCGCTCACGAGGCTCTTCCCCACACCGCCCTTTCCGCTGACCACCGCCACCACGTGCTCGACGGACGCCAGCCGGGCCGCGACGCGCTCGCGCTGCGACACGACCTGGCCGAGGAGGTTGGAGCGGTCGGTCTCGTGGAGCTCGCCGTAGGTGCGGATTCGCTTCATGGGGTCACCTAGCTTCGCCCTGCGACCCGCGGCAGGTCAACCGGCATGCCAAGATTCAAGACCTGACCCCTTAGAATCCGGTGCGTGTCCGACGAGATCCGCTGTGTCGCGATGACCGGGCCGCGCGCGCCGCTCGAGCTGCGGCGGGTGGCGGCTCCGAAGGCGGAGCCGGGCGGTGCCGTGCTCGAGATGGTGGCGAGCGAGGTGTGCGGCACCGACGTGCACCTCCACCACGGCCGGCTCGCGGGCGTGCCGTACCCGATCGTCCCGGGCCACGTCAGCGTCGGGCGGGTGCTCGAGACCGGCGGCCCGCTGCGCGACGCCCTCGGCCAGGAGATCGGCGTGGGCCGCCTGGTCACCTTCTACGACGTGTTCGGCACCTGCGGCGCGTGCTGGCACTGCCTGGTGGCGAAGGCGGCGACGCGGTGCCCACACCGGAAGGTGTACGGCATCACGGCCGGCCTCGAAGGCGGGATCCTCGGCGGCTGGGCCGACCGGATCGAGATCAAGCCGGGGGTGCGCCTGCTGCCGCTGCCCGAGGGCCTCGCGGTCGAGGAGTTCATGGGCGGCGGGTGCGGACTGCCCACCGGCTTCCACGCCGTCGAGCGCGCGAGCATCGCGCTCGGAGACACCGTGGTCGTGCAGGGCAGCGGGCCGGTGGGCTTGAACGCGGCGATCTTCGCGCAGCTCGCCGGGGCGCTGCGCGTCCTCGTCACCGGCGCCCCGCGCGCGCGGCTCGAGGAGGCGAAGCGGCTCGGGGCCGAGGACGTGCTCGACGTGACCGAGACGCGCGATGGGGCGGCGCGCGCGGCGTGGGTGCGCGAGCGCACCGGGGGGCGCGGCGCCGACGTGGTGATCGAGGCCTCGGGCAACCCGCAGGCGGTGGTCGAAGGCTTCGAGATGCTGCGCGACGCCGGGCGCTACGTGGTGGTGGGCCAGTACACCGACGCGGGCGACGTCACGCTCAGCCCCCACCGCCACATCAACCGCCGCCACGCGACGGTGCTGGGCTGCTGGGGCTACGAGTACACGCACCTCCACCGCTCGGTCCTGATGATGGCGCGCCACCGCGAGCGCTTCTCGTGGTCACGGCTCGTCACGCGCGAGTACCCGCTCGACCAGGCCCCGCGCGCGCTCGCGGACATGGAGGCCCTGGCCGTGGTGAAAGCGCTGATCCGTCCCGGTCGAAACGGAGGATTGGGCTGATTCGTTCGTTTCATTGACGCGTACGGGCCAAGGCGGAGTATCTTCCGTCAGGCTCGCGCGCTGGCCTTTTGGGCAGAGGAGGTGGCCGTGGCCGGTCCCCATCAGACCGACGTGCTCGTCGTGGG
>CAZMRX010000008.1:30804-37861 GCA_964568755.1 uncultured Acidobacteriota bacterium
GGGCAGAGGAGGTGGCCGTGGCCGGTCCCCATCAGACCGACGTGCTCGTCGTGGGCGCGGGCCCGACCGGGCTCGTGGCCGCGTTGTCGCTCGCCGAGGCGGGCCTCTCCGTCGAGGTGATCGACGAGGAGTGGCGCCCGGCGGGCCACAGCTACGCGCTCGCGCTGCACCCGCGCTCGGTGGGCGTGCTCGCCGAGCTCGCCCTCGCCCAGGACGCGATCGCGCAGGGCCACAAGCTCGAGTCCCTCACGATCCTGGCCGGCGAGGAGAAGCGCGTCACGCTGCGCTGCACCGTGCCGGACGAGCGCTTCCCCTTCCTGCTGGCGCTGCCGCAGAGCAGCCTGGAGGCGCTGCTCGCCGACCGGCTGGCCAAGAAGGGGATCAAGGTGCGCTGGAGCCACCGCCTCGCCGGGCTCGAGCCCCGCGGCGACACGGTGACGGCGACGGTCGAGCGGCTCGAGAAGGAGTCCGGCGGCTACGCGGTCGCCCACACCGAGTGGCTCGTGGGCGAGACGCTGAGCTTCCAGGCCGGGTTCGTGATCGGCGCCGACGGCCACCGCTCGCTGGTGCGGCGCGCGCTCGGCACGTCCTTCGACGAGACGCGACCCTCGCAGGCCTTCGCGATCTTCGAGTGCACGGCGCCGGGAGCCAGCGACGAGATGCGGCTCGTGGTCGACCAGGCCTCCGTGAACGCGCTCTGGCCGCTCCCGGGCGGCCGCGCGCGCTGGAGCCTCGAGCTCACGGCCCCGGAGGTGAGCTCCGCCGACCGCTTCAAGAGCCGGCTCACAACGATGCTGGGCGAGCACTTCTTCCCGCACCTCGACGAGGCGCACACGCGCGAGCTGCTGCGCGCCCGGGCGCCCTGGTTCGAGAAGGGCGCCATGGACATCGGCTGGTCGATCGAGGTGCGCTTCGAGCACCGCCTGGCCGGCTCGTTCGGGCGCGGCCGGGTGTGGCTGGCCGGCGATTCCGCGCACCTCACGGGCCCCGCGGGCATGCAGAGCATGAACGCCGGCCTCGCCGAGGCGAACGACCTGGCCTCGCGCATCAAGCGCGTGCGCGACGGGCACGCGGGCCTCGACCTGCTGGATGCCTACGGCAAGGAGCGGCTCGCCGAGTGGGCGTTCCTGCTCGGGAAACGCGGCGGCCTGCGCCCCGGTCCGGCCGCGCCCGAGTTCGTTTCGCAGAACGCGGCACGCCTGCTGCCGTGCCTGCCGGCCACGGGCACCGGCCTGCCGCCGCTCGCGGCGCAGCTCGGGCTCGAAGTCGACCGCGGCTGAAGCGCGCTCCGTTCGGGCCGCTCGGCCGATTCGGCGGCTCCACGAATCCGCAGCATGGATCCACGCCGCTGCATCGGCAGCCGCACGGCGGCGCCGATTCGAGGGGATCGTCCGATACGCCACGGCCGATTCCGCACGAAACGACCGAGCGGCCGACGGGCATGCGCCTTGCTCTTCGAGGCGCCCAAGGGAAGCTTCGCTGACGTAGACGACCCCGCTCACCTCGACTGATCGGCTTCCCCCCTCTTCAAAGAGGAGCAAGCGGTGCGAATCGGCTTGCTGCGGGCTTCGCGCTGCGGCCGGGCGTTGACCGGCGCTGGCGGTAGCGTGCCTGTTCATTCCCTCGGACAGGAGAATGCTGTGATTCTCTCGATAGAGTCTGTCGGCCCGCCGCGCTGGCGATGGGCCGTTGCGGCGATCCTGGCCTGCGCCGGCCTGGCCGTCTCGGCCGGCACGGCCTCGGGCCAGGGCTTCCAGGGGACCATGAGCGCGCTCGTCGAGGACACGCAGGGCGCCATCGTCCCTGGCGCCACCGTGACGTTGCGCAACCAGGACACCGGCGAGGCGCGCACGCAGGTGTCCAGCTCAACCGGCCTCGTGATCTTCCCGAACCTGCTGATCGGCCGCTACTCGATCAAGGTCGAGATCTCGGGCTTCAAGGCCGCCGAGCGCCAGAACATCCAGGTGCGCGCCAACCAGCAGACCGACGTCAACGTCCGGCTCGAGGTCGGGGGCGTCGAAGAGACCGTCCTGGTGCAGGCCGAGTCCGACCTGATCAACACCCGCTCGTCGCAGCTGTCGGGCGGGAGCTTCGACGCCAAGGCGATCGTCGACATCCCGATCATGCCGGGGCCGAACCTCGACGGCAGCCCGATCAACTTCGCCGTGCTCGCCCCCGGTGTCGGAACCCAGCCGGGCGGCGTCGTCGGACAGGGGGGCGTGATCGGCGGGAACCGTCCCCGACAGAACAACTTCGTCGTGGACGGGCTCGACAACAACGACCCGAGCGTGACCGGGACGCTGGTCCCGGTGATTTCGGACTCGGTGGCGGAGTTCTCGCTGCTCACGAACCAGTTCAACGCCGAGTACGGGCATTCGACCGCCGGCCAGTTCGTCTCGACCCTCAAGTCCGGGACCAACGACCTGCGCGGCGGCGCGTGGGGCTACATCCTCAACCGGCACTTCAACTCGCTCGACAACCTCACCCGTGCCACCGCTTTCGAGGACCCCGAGTTCGACAAGCCCCGCTTCGACCGCCAGCGCACCGGCGCCCAGCTGGGCGGGCCGCTCGTGAAGGACAAGTGGTTCTTCTACGGGGCCTACGAGTACCGGAACTTCAACTACGCCGGGTCGCCGTCCGGACAGATCCTGGTGCCGACCACGGCCGGACTCGGCACGCTGCAGGCGCTCGCGAACGACCCGACGAGCGGCGTCAGCCCGCTCAACGTGGGAATCCTCCGCGACCACGTTCCCACGGCCGGCGCGGGGATCTCGAGCGTCAGCGTGCTCAACGAGCGCACGGGGGCGCTGGTGCCGATCGAGGTGGGCGCCTTCACGGCCACCACCCCGAACTACCTGCGCGAGCACCTGGGCTTCTTCTCGACCGACTACCAGGCGGGCTTCCATCGCCTGAGCGGACGCTTCACCTACTACCGCAGCCGGTCGATCGGAGCCGGCGAGCTGCCCACTCCCGAGTTCAACTCCGAGCCCTCCCAGGACACCAAGCGCGCCGGCCTCAGCTGGGTGTGGACGGCGAAGCCGAACGTCGTGAACGAGCTTCGGGGCGGCTTCACCGACAACGAGACCGACTTCCCGGTTCCGAGCCTGCCCGGAGCCCCGACCGGCCTCGACGTGTTCGGCAACTACGACATCGACGAGCTGAGCCTCTACATCGGCCCGGACAGCAACCTGCCGCAGGGCGGCTTCGACAAGCTGTACCAGGTCTCGAACACCACCACCTGGATCACCGGCAGCCACACGCTCAAGCTCGGCGCCGAGTGGCGGCGAATCGACTCGCAGAGCGACTTCCTGCCCCGCTCGCGGGGCGAGAACATCTGGTCCTCGCTCGACGGCTTCGTGCGCGACACCATCCCGGACGCGACGGCCATCCGCGGCGTCGGGAAGGTGGCCTTCGACCAGAGCCGCGACTCGATCTACGGCTTCGTCCAGGACAGCTGGCGGATCACGCCGCGCATCACCGTCGACCTCGGCCTGCGCTACGAGTGGACGGACGTCGCCGAGGACACGGCGCTGCAGGACCTCAACACCTTCGCGAGCATCTACGACGTGCGCACCGAGCTGGACGCGAACGGCAACAACATCTGGAACTCGCTCGACCCCTTCTGGCAGCAGCGCATCCTGAGCCACGTCGGCGAGTCGCTGATCTTCCAGGCGCCCAAGTCCGACAAGAACAACCTCTCACCCCGGATCGGCTTCGCCTGGGACGTCTTCGGCGACGGCAAGACCTCGATCCGCGGCGGCTTCGCCTGGACGCAGGACGTGATCTTCGGCAACCTGCCGCTGCTCCAGCTCCCGCCCCAGGTCCAGGCCGAGAACCGCGCCGACTCCAACGCGTGCCTCGTGAGCCCGGCTCCCGCCTGGTGCGCGGTCGGCGGCGGCGGGCTGAACGGCGGCGAGAACGTGCGCTACTCGACGCTCGGCTACCTCGCCGGCGGCGGGCTCTTGCCCACCTTCGACCCCGCGGCCTCCGAGGACCGCGACCTCGCACGCTCCCTGGCCGGCTCCTACGTGGAGGACGACGTCGCCCCGGAGACGCTCACCTGGTCGCTCGCGTTCCAGCGCGAGCTGGCCCAGGACCTCGTGTTCGAGGCGCGCTACATCGGCACCCAGGGCCGCAAGCTCCCGGTTCAACGCTGGGCGAACGCCGGCCTCCTGCCGACGGGCGGGCTCGAGAACTACGGCATCGGCCTGCCGATCTTCCTGAACGAGTCGGACGCCCTCGGGCGCAGCTTCGCGGGAGCGCCGACGCGCGCCGACGTCGAGGCGATGCGCTACTGGATCCTCGAGCCGTACGGCTTCTTCGGCACGCTCACCGAGTTCCCCGCGATCGGCAAGTCCTGGTACCACGGCGGCTCCGTCTCGCTCACCAAGCGCTTCGCGAGCGGCTTCGCCTTCAACGCGAACTACACCCTGAGCAAGGCCAAGGACTGGATCGAGAACGAGCTCAACACCAGCACGATGAACCCGCGGCGCCCGATGAACATGACCGATCCCGAGCTGGACGAGGGCGACTCGGGCCTCGACAAGCGGCACAAGGCGGTGCTCTCGTGGCAGTGGGAGCTGCCGTCGCCGTCGAGCGGCTTCGCCAGGGCGCTGCTCGGCAACTGGTCGTGGAACGGCATGTTCCTGTTCGAGACCGGACAGGGCCTGACCGTGATCTCGAGGACGGACACGAACGGCGATTTCGATGCCGCCGGCGACCGGGCGTGGGAGAACCCGAACGGGCAGGCGAAGGTCGGGACGGGCGTCAACTTCGTGTGCTGGAACGGCTCGACCACGACCGTCTCGGGCAGCCTGGGCGGGTGCGGCGGAAGCAGCCGGGTCGTCGGCTACGTCGCGCAGAACCCCAACGCGCAGTTCGTCAACGGCGCGCTCGGTGCCGTCAACGGCGTCGGCCTGGTGGAGACGGGCCGCGGCAACTTCCACGGTCCCGGCAACATCGCCACGATCAACATGGCCCTCTACAAGACCATCCCGCTCGGCGGGAACGCGCGCCTGCGGCTGGGGGCCCAGGTCATCAACCTCACGAACTCGCCGAGCTTCGCGCTGGGCAGCGGGTCGGGCGCCTACGGCAGCACGAGCGCGGCCACCGGCTTCCCCGGCTACGTTCAGCCGAGCTCGCCGCAGTTCCTCGACGAGACGATCTTCAGCGGCAGCCTGGGCCAGCTGCCGTACCAGCGCGTGATCCAGTTCGAAGCGCGCTTCGATTTCTGAGCCGGTAGCCGGACTCCTTGGGGGAGGTGCCGCGTGGCGCCTCCCCCGTCGTTCTCGGGCGATCGCGGCTTCGAGCTCGGATAGACTCCGCGCCATGGAACGCTACCCGGAAGGCGCTCGACTCGAGAAGGGCCCGGGCGGCCTCGACCGGCTGGTGCTCCAGGCGGCCGAGGGGGAGGCCCACGTCTTCCTCCACGGCGGCCACGTCTCCCACTTCCAGCCGAAGGGCGAGCAGCCCGTACTCTGGATGAGCGCCGAGAGCCGCTTCGAGGCGGGCAAGCCGATCCGCGGCGGGGTGCCCGTCTGCTTCCCCTGGTTCGGGCCGAAGGCGGGCTCCCCCGAGGCGCCGCTGCACGGCTTCGCACGGATCCTGCCCTGGACCGTGTCCACGGTCACGCGGGAGACCGACGGCAGCCTGCACGCCGTCCTCGAGCTCACCGCCGAGGCCGGCGCGCGCGGCGGCTTCCCGCACGAGCTCGCGCTCTCCTTGTCGTTGACGGTCGGCCGCTCGCTGCGGATGGCGCTCACGGTGCGCAACCTCGACGGCGCCCCTGCGACCTTCGAGGCGGCCCTGCACTCGTACTTCGCGGTGTCGGACGTGCGCCAGATCCGGATCCGCGGCCTCGAAGGCGTGGCCTACGTCGACAAGACCGCGGCGATGGCCCGCAAGCCCGGCGAGGCCGGGCCGATCGCGATCGCCGCCGAGACCGACCGCGTCTACGCCGGCACGACGGGGACGGTCACGATCGAGGATCCCGGCTGGCGGCGGCAGATCGTCGTCTCGAAGTCCGGCTCGGCCACCACGGTCGTCTGGAATCCCTGGGTTGCGAAGGCGAAGGCCATGCCGGACTTCGGCGACGACGAGTGGACCAGCATGGTCTGCGTCGAGACCGCGAACGCCGGCGCCGACGCGGTGACGCTCGCGCCCAGCGCGCGCCACGCGATGACGGCGACGCTCGAGGTGCTCCCCTCGCCTTGACCTGCCGCCGTCAAGGTGGTTTATGATTCGCCTCGAATCGCCCCTGTAGATGAGTGATGGCCGTGCCGCGCCCCGCCGCCGAAGCGCCGTGGCTGGAGGATGATGCAGCCCAAGACCGACAACCTGGACCCGGGCGCCGATCCGAAGACGCTCATCCTCGGCGGGCACGATTTCCACTCGATCACCGAGGTGGTATCGGGCGTGCTGGAACGGCCCGTGCCGCTCGGCTGGTGGGCCGTGTTCGGCGTGGCGCTCCTGGCGCTCGGGGGGCTCGGGATCGGTGTGCCCTGGCTCGTCTGGGAGGGGATCGGGGTCTGGGGCCTCAACGTCCCGGTGGGCTGGGCCTGGGACATCACGAACTTCGTCTTCTGGGTCGGCATCGGCCACGCCGGCACGCTGATCTCCGCGATCCTGCTGCTGTTCCGGCAGAAGTGGCGCACCTCGATCAACCGCGCCGCCGAGGCGATGACGCTGTTCGCGGTGGCGTGCGCGCTCACCTACCCCGGGATCCACGTCGGGCGCATCTGGGTGGCCTACTGGATGGCCCCGCTGCCCAACCAGATGGGCGTCTGGCCGAACTTCCGCAGCCCGCTGCTGTGGGACGTGTTCGCGGTCAGCATCTACGGCACGGTGTCGGCGCTGTTCTGGTACGTCGGTCTCGTGCCCGACCTCGCCACGCAGCGCGACCGCGCGAAGACGAAGCTCAAGCAGTGGATCTACGGCGCACTGGCGCTCGGCTGGCGCGGCTCGCAGCGCCACTGGCAGCACTACGAGGTGGCCTACCTGATCCTGGCCGGGCTCTCGACGCCGCTGGTGCTGTCCGTGCACTCGATCGTGTCGATGG
>CAZMRX010000009.1:0-36444 GCA_964568755.1 uncultured Acidobacteriota bacterium
CGTGGTGTCGAGATACCAGGAGAAGTCGACCGAGCTCACGCGGCCGATCGCGCCCGACAGCAGCAGCTCCTTGATCTTCTGGTGCTTCGGCGCGTAGCGGTAGTTGAAGGTCACGCCGATCTTGCGGCCCGTGCGCTTCTCGGCGTCGAGCACCGACTGGCACTGCTGCTCGTCGATCACCATCGGCTTCTCGGTGTGCACGTCGACGCCGCGCTCGAGGGCCTTGACGATGCAGGCTTCGTGCGTGGTGTCGACCGTGGTGACCATCAGCAACTCGGGCTTGGCCTGGTCGAGCATCGTGTCGAGGCTCGTGAAGGTGGGGCAGGAGACGCCGACCTGCTTCTTCGCGACCTCGGCGCGCAGCGGGTTGACGTCGCACAGGCCCACGAACTCCAGCACGTCGGCGTAGCGCTCGACGAGCGGCCGGCCCCACATCCCGATCCCGCGCACGCCGGTTCCGACGATCGCGTAGCGGCGGCGCTTGCCGCCCTGCGCTGAAGCACCCCTGGGCGCGAGCGAGGCCACCGCCGCGCCGCTCGCGGCCGCCACGAAGTCCCTCCGCGTCACGCCGTCTTCGCTGCTCATGATTCCTCCGGCGGGGCGGCTCGCCGCCGCCCCGATGATCGCGGCCGAGCACGGGGCCGCGAGGGATTCTGTTCGCCGGCAGGTGGAGCCGTCAACGCCTCGACTACAATCGCGCGTCGATTCGCTCCCGGCATCGGAGGCCGCGCATCCTGACCGACAACGCCGTCCCGGACGCGTCCGGTCGCAAGGGCTCGCCGCGTCTCGTCCGCGCGATCACGCGCTTCGACCTCACGGCGGGCGTCGTGAACGCGGTAGTGGGCGCCGGCATCTTCGGGGCGCCGGCGGCCGTGGCGGCTCTCGCCGGGGCGTGGAGCCCGCTCGCCGCCGTCTTCGCGGCGCTCGGGATCCTCACCGTCGTGCTCTGCTTTGCCGAGGTCGGCAGCCGCTTCGACGAGTCCGGCGGGCCGTACCTGTACACCCGCGAGGCCTTCGGCAGGCACGTGGGCTTCGCCGTCGGCTGGCTGCACGTGTGGACGCGGCTGCTCTCGGCGGCCGCGATCCTGAACGTGTTCGTGGACTACCTGGTGCCGCTCGCGCCTCCGGCCGGCGCGCCCGCCGGGCGCGCGGCGGTGATGGCCGTCGTGGTGGCGCTCGTGACCGCGATCAACGTCCGCGGCGTGCGTCTCGCCGCCTGGACCGTCGACGCCTTCACGATCGCCAAGCTGCTGCCGCTGGGGCTGCTGCTGGTGCTCGGCCTGCCGCGGGTGAGCGGCCACGTGCTCGCAACCCAGGCCGTGCCCGAGGCGCATTGGACCGACGCGGTGCTGCTCCTGGTCTTCCTCTACGGTGGCTTCGAGTCGGCCGTGGTCGCCGCTTCGGAGACCCGCGACCCGCGGCGGCACACCGCCTTCGCTCTGCTGACGGCGCTCGCCGTCGTCACCGCCACGTACTGCCTGGTCCAGCTCGTGGTCGTGGGCGTGCTGCCGCGCGCCGCGGGCTCGGACACCCCGGTGGCGGCCGCGCTCGAGGCGGTGGCGGGGCCGCTCGGGGCGCTCCTCGGCAGCCTGGCCGCGCTCGTCTCGGGCTACGGCTGGCTCACGGGCTTCGCGATGATGACGCCGCGCATCCTGTTCGCGATGGGGGAGCGGGGCGAGCTGCCCGGGGCGCTCTCGCGCGTGCACGCGCGGTTCCGAACGCCCCACGTCGCCGTGATCGTCAACTCGGTTGCGGCGCTCGCGCTCGCCCTCTTCGGCTCGTTCGCCGGCGCCGCCAGCCTCTCGGTCGTGACACGCCTCGGGATCTTCGCGCTCACCTGCGCGTGCCTGCCCGTGCTCCGGCGGCGGCGTCCCGCGGAGCCTCCGGCCTTCCGCGTCGCCTTTGGCCCGGCGGTCGCCGTGGGCGGCATCGGCTTCTGCCTCTGGCTGCTCGCCACCCGCAGCTTCGCGCAGATCTGGCTGCTGCTGCTGATCCTCGGCGCCGGCCTGCTGCTGCGGGGGTGGGTGGCCCGGCGCGGCGCGCTCGGCTAGGGAGTCGGGGGCAGCTCGACGCTGAACGCGTGACGCAGCCGCCAGCCGTCGCCGCTCTCGACGAACCAGTCCGCGAAGGCCGTGGCGGCGCTCACGACCTGGCCGTCGGGGAGAGCGACGCGGGCCCTCTGGATCCCGGAGACGATCGCCGTGCCCTCGAGGACCCGGACGCGGACGTCGTCGCCGCCGAGCTCCCGGATCTCGAACGGCAGCTCGCGCACCGTGTCGAGGAAGGCGCTCCGGGGCTGGTCGGGGTTGCCGGGGGACGAGTGAACGAAGTCCGGAGCGAGCTCGGCCGCGAGCGCCGTGAGATCGCGAGTGCGGATCGCAGTGAAGATGCGCTCTTCCGCCGCGCGCAGCGCGGCCTCGGGATCGGATTCTGCCGGTCGGCTCATGTGGGTCGAGCCGGGCCCCGAGCGAGGCCCACGCTCCCTACCAGATGCTGCGCTTGCGGCCCCGGATGTTCCGCCGGCTGCCCTTGGGCTTCGAGAAGCCCCCCGGGCGCCCGGCGCCGCCAGGCCGGCCAAAGCCCCCGCCCCCGCCTCCGCCGCCCGGCCGTCCGCCCGAGCGCTCCGCCGTCGCCTCGTTGACGCGCAGGTTGCGGCCGCCGAGCTCGACGCCGTCGAGCTTCTGGATCGCCTGGGTCGCGGATTCGCCGCTCGCGTAGGTGACGAACGCGAAGCCGCGGGGGCGACCGCTGTCGCGATCGAGCGGAACGAACACATCGGAGATCTCTCCAAGCGGCGCGAACAGCGCCTCGAGCTCCTCACGCGTGGTGTCGAAGCTGAGGTTACCGACGAAGACCTTGCTCACTATGGATCCGCCTCCTCGGCCGGATTTTTCCGGGGTGACCGTGCCGCCCGCGACGCGGGTCGCGAGGCACCGGCCGGTGCCCCGTTCGAGGAGGACCCGACCTGTTCTAGCCCGCGCGGCTCATACAGGGTAGCACGTTTGTCCTTGACAACCCTTTCTTCATTGAGACAAAGTCGCAACATCTTGGCAGTGTCGTCCGCAGCACCGAAGCGTCGGGCGCGGAGCGTCCGGTGAAAGCCCAGAGGCTCGAGGACTACCGCGAGCTCTGCCGCGAGCGGGGGCTCACCCTGACCGCGCAGCGCCGCGCCATCCTCGAGGCCGTCATCGATTCCGACGATCACCCCCAGGCCGACGAGGTCTACGCGGCGCTCGCGAAGCGACGGCTGCGGGTGTCGCGGGCGACCGTGTTCCGCACGCTCGAGGGCCTCGCGCGCCTCGGGATCATCGCGAAGGCCTGCCACACGGGCAGCTCGGTCCGCTACGACGGCCGGACCGACCTGCACCACCACCTGATCTGCACCGCTTGCGACCGGGTGATCGACATCTCGGACAAGCACCTCGACTCCGTGCCGGTGCCCGACACGCGCCGGCTCGGGTTCGTGGTGTCGGACCTCCAGGTCCAGCTGCGCGGGACCTGTCGGGATTGCCGTGAACAGGAGGAAAAGACATGAAACGCATCCTGTTTGGTCTCTTTGCGGCCGCGGCCTTCGCGGCCGCGGCTGTGGCCGCCGACGCGACGGCTCCGCCGCTCGGTCTGCCTCCCGTACCCGTACCCGCCGACAACCCGCAGACGCCCGAGAAGATCGCGCTCGGGAAGAAGCTCTTCGAAGACAAGCGCTTCAGCGCCACCGGCCAGGTGGCCTGCGCCACCTGCCACGACGCCAAGAAGGCGTTCACCGACAGCCCGCTGCGCACCTCGGAGGGCATCAAGAAGGCCGGCAAGGCGCTCACGGGCACGCGCAACGCGCCCACCGTCGTGAACGCGGCCTACTTCGTGAGCCAGTTCTGGGACGGCCGCTCGCCGAGCCTCGAGGACCAGTCGCAGCACCCCTTCGTCAACCCCGTGGAGATGGGCCTCAAGGACCACCAGCCGATCCTCAAGATCGCGCGCAGCGATCCGGCGTACGCCAAGGCATTCGAGCAGGTGTTCGGCAAGAAGGGCGCCGCGATCACCATGGACGAGGTGATGAAGGCGATCGCCGCCTTCGAGCGCACCCAGGTCGCGGGAAACTCGCCCTTCGACCGCTACTACTTCAAGGGCGACGCCAAGGCGCTGACCGACCAGCAGAAACGCGGCTTCGACCTCTTCGTCAACAAGGGCCGCTGCGTCTCGTGCCACGTGGTCGAGCAGACGACGGCGCTCTTCACGGACAACAAGTTCCACAACATCGGCGTCGGCATCAACAATGTTCAGGCCGACGTGCCCAGCCTCGCCGGGGAGTTCCTGAAGGCCAAGGCGACGCTCGCCCAGGTCGACGTGAAGGTGCTGGGCGACAAGCGCACCTCGGAGCTCGGCCGCTTCGCGATCTCCCGGAACTTCGAAGGCCTGGGCGCCTTCAAGACCTCGACGCTGCGCAACGTGGCGGTCACCTCGCCCTACATGCACGACGGCAGCATCAAGACCCTGCGCGAGGTGGTCGTCCACTACAACAACGGCGGCGTCACCAAGGAAGGCGACCCGGTCAACGACTTCCTGAGCAGCGGGATCCGCCCGCTGGGGCTGACCGACGCCGAGATCGACGATCTCGTGGCGTTCATGGAGGCGCTCACCAGCCCCGAGTACGCCTCGCTCCCGAGCGCAGCCCGCACGGAGGTGAAGTGATGAACCCGTTCGAGCCGTTCGTCCCCAGCCGTCGTGAGTTCATGCGAGCGGCGGCCGCCGCGGCCACCGCCAGCATCGCTCCCATGAGCCTGGTGAAGCTCGCCTTCGCCGACCCGGCGCTCGACTTCACCTTCGGCTACATCTCGGACGCGCACATCCAGCACATCTCGGGCACCAGGTTCGTCCGCAACTGGGACCGCGGCCTGATCCGCGCGGTGGCCGAGACCAACATGCTCACGCCGAAGCCCGACTTCGTCGTCTTCGGCGGCGACCTGGGCCAGCTCGGCATGAAGGAGGAGCTCGACCACGGGGCCGAGATCATGTCGAAGCTCCGCTACAAGACCTACTACGTCATGGGCGAGCACGACTACTACCTCGACCTCGGGGAGTACTGGTCGAAGCTGTTCGGGCCCCAGTGGCACAGCTTCGACCACAAGGGCGTGCACTTCGTGGTGCTCAACAGCATCCTGACCTTCGACGAGTGGACGTTCAACCGCTGGCCGTCGGCCGAGCAGCGCATGCTCGAGATGGCCGGGCTCGACAACCCGAACGGCTCGCCGTTCATGGTGGGCGACAAGCAGCGCGCCTGGCTCAAGGCCGACCTGGACAAGGTCGCCAAGACGACGCCGGTGGTGGTCTTCTCGCACTCGCCGCTGCAGAAGCTCTACAAGGGCTGGAACTTCTGGACCGACGACGCCGAGCAGGTCCAGGCGCTGCTGGCGCCGTTCGACAAGGTCAACGTGATCTACGGGCACGTCCACCAGATCCAGTACAACCAGATCGGCAACATCTCGTTCAACGCCGTGATGGCGACCGCCTGGCCCTGGCCGTACCCGAACTCGTACGCCCAGGCCGAGCACACCATGCCGGTGCTCACCGTCCCGATGAACCGTGCGGATCCGTTCTTCGAGCGCGATGCGACGGGCTGGCAGTTCATCGACGTGCACACCGGCCGCGTCAAGCTCGAGTACAACCTGTACAACAACACCAACCGCACCGTGGCCTGGAATCCCGCCAGCGGGAAGCCGGAAGACACCGTGTACCAGGACCCGGCGAAGCGCATCCCGCCGCAGGAGCACTACTGAGGGAGGCATGGCCATGAAGAGCAAGATCGCGGCGCTTTGCGTCGTCGGGGCAGTCGCCTTCGGAGTGAGCCTGGGCGCCGACGAGTTCACCAAGAAGGACCAGGAGCGCTGGGAGAAGGAGTACCAGGGCGTCGTCGCGAAGGGGCGTCAGCTCTTCACGAGTGGCGCCCTCGGCACGAACGGCGTCGCCTGCGCCCAGTGCCACCCGAACGGCGCCAACACCCACCCGGAGACGTACCCGAAGTTCCAGAAGCAGCTTGGCCGCGTGATCGCGCTGCGCGAGATGATCAACTGGTGCCTGCAGCAGCCGCTCGAGGGCAAGCCGCTCGCCCTCGACGCCCCGGACATGATCGCGCTCGAAGCCTACATCCACCACGAGCGCCGCGGCGTGAAGCTGGCCCCGGGAAAGCACTAACGCCTCGGGGGGTTAGGGGGGGCGAGATGCCCCCCCTCTGCCCTCCAGCCTGTTCGTCATTGTTCGTTGTGCTCTGTTCGTCCGCTGTCCAGTAGTCTGGTTTCGGCAGCGCGCGTCACGCCCAGATTCAAGACCTGACCCATCCGTTTCAGTCGTCCGTCACCATCACGGCCCGCGTCGTCACGAATGCCCGGCCGAGCGCGACGTCTCCCTCGATCCGGACCCGCGCCTCGGCCTGCGCGGGCGACAGCGCCTTGAAGAAGACGCGCCAGGCCGTGTCTTCCGACAAGGAGACCCGCGCCGATGCCGGGCCGTCCGCCCCGGAAGCGACACCCAGCCGCCAGCCCCCGGGCTCCCGCGCCAGGATCCACTCGCCCCCGGAGGGCCCCTCGATCTCGAATCGCACCGAGCGGCCCACCTCCGCTTCCACGCCGCGGTAGGAGTGGGGCAGCGCCCGGATCGAGATCTCGAAGACGGGACGCAGCCACTGCGGGGCGACGAGGCCGGGCCGCCCGGTCGCTTCCCGGATCTGCTGCTGGTGGTGCCAGCGCTCGGTGTACTCGCGGCCCGTGTCCATCCAGTTGAGGGAGACCTCCTCTCCGGCCCACGAAACGGCGAAGAGCGCCTTCCCATGGGGATCGAGGCTCGCCACGAACGCCGCGACCTCGGGACCGCTCACGGCCAGCAGCCGCGTCAGCAGGCGCGGGCTCAGACGCCGCGCGATCTCGACCCAGCCGGCGTTGAGCTGGTTGATGTAGGCCGTGAGCTCGCGCTCGCCGGTGAGGGGATCGGCGGGAGGGGGAGGCGGGTGCCCGTCGCGGTGGAACGACAGCTTGCGCAGGTCGCCGTCCAGCAGGTGGGCGGCCACGTCGCGGACGCGCCAGGGCGCGGCGAGCGTGGGGAGATCCCAGTCGGCGGCCTCGAGCGAGCCGAGCAGCCCGACGAGCTCGTCGGAGAGCCCGCGGAAGAGCGGTGCGGTGAGCGTGGGCGCGAGCAGTCGCATGGCGGGCTCCCGATACTACGCCCGGAGGCCGTCAGGCGGTCGTGGCGCCCTCCGGCGCCGCGGCCTCGCGCGCTCGCGCTCGCCTCTGTCGCCAGGCCGCGAAGCGGCGGAGCGCGAGTGCCACTCCGGTCCACGTGAGCATCACGCCGCCCAGGCTCGCGAGGCCGGCGATCGTCTGGCCCACGAGCCCGAACGCCTCGCCGGTGTGGATGAAGCGCAGCCAGCCGACCACCTTGCGCCCGGGAGGCTGTCCGGCATAGAGCTCGTGGCGCACCACCTCGCCGGTCCTGCGGTCGACGACGAGCTGAGAGCGCGTACTGGGTCGGCGAGCGCCGGTCGAGGTGTCGATGCTGAAGCTCCAGGGCGCGTCGCTCGACGCCGGCACGCGCAGCGTCAGGCTCTGCCAGCCCGCCACCTGCGCCTCGGCCGTGGCCCAGGCCCGGTCGAGGCCCTCGAGCGAGGGCTCCGCCGGGGGCGGACCCGCGGGTCCGCGCGGCGAAGCGGCGCGCGGCGGCGGCTCGCTGCCGGCCAGCCGCTGCGCCAGGTCGTTCGCCCAGGGGTAGGAGATCACCACGGCGCTCGCCACCACGAACGCGAGCGGCAGCGCCGACCAGAAGCCGAACACGTTGTGCCAGTTGAAGTCCCGCGCCTTGCCCCGAAGCCCGCGCTGAAAGAGCGTGATCGGCGCGATGTGCTTCGCGCTCGCGCCTCTCGGCCACCACAGCACGATGCCGCTCAGCACGATGAACAGGAACAGCAGGTTGGAGGCGCCGGTGACGCCCTTGCCGACGGGGCGCGCGTCGCCCTGCGCCCCCAGCCAGCGGTGCCAATCGGTGACGGAGTGGAAGAACGCCCGTGCGCGCTTCGATCCCTCGCCCAGGGGCGCACCGGTGTATGGGTCGACGAACAGCGTCCCTTCGCGGCCGAGCGCGAAGGCGGCCGGCGCCGCGGGATCGGCGCGCAGGGTGATCGACGACGGCGACGCGCCTCGGGCTTCGCGCACCCGCGCGACGAGCGCCTCGACGCCGAGCCGCGGGGCATCCGGCGCCGGCGGCGCCACCCGGTAGCCGTCGGCCCACTCCGTCATCTGCCGCTCGTAGGTGAGCAGCACGCCGGTCGCGGACATCACCAGGATCACGAGACCGGCGCTGACGCCGGCGGCGAGGTGCATCCAGAACAGGACCTTGCGAATCATGGCTCGTGGGTCACCAGGAAAAGTCCGCAGGCCCTGCCGGCTTGCCGGCCAGCCTGCGAGGGCGGTTCTGGCCGCCTACAGCCGCCAGCCCTCGCGGTACTCGCGCCGGACGTAGGCGTTGGCGTCGGCGTCGTTCGTCACTTCCATGGCCTCGCCGTTCCAGAGCAGCTCCCGGTCGGGGAAGCGGACCGCCAGGTTGCCCATGAGCACGGTCTCCGACAAGGGGCCGGAGTAGTCGAAGCTGGAGCTCGCGGGCGGGCCGCCCTTGCAGGCGCGGATCCAGTCCTGCTCGTGCCCGTCGGCTCCCTGCGGGATGCGCTCCAGGCTCTTCGGCGGCCGCTTGTACCTGCGCATGCGGGCCTCGGGCACCAGCCGTGGGGACTCGCCGTAGCAGCCGGCCATGATCGAGCCCTCCTCGCCGATCAGCAGGATCCCGCCGTCGAGGTCGCCCATGCGCCGGCCCGGCTCGAGCCCCTTGGGCCGCGGCGGCATCAGCCCGCCGTCCCACCACGTCACGTCGACCTCGGGCATGTCCTCCCGCGCCGGGAACCTGAAGCGCACGATCGTGGAGCGGGGGAACATCTCGTTCTTCGGAGTCACCTTTTCGAAGAACGCCTGCCAGTACTGCGAGACGCTGGCCTCGACACTCACCGGGTAGCGCAGCTTGAGCGCCCAGAACAGCGGGTCGACGATGTGGCAGCCCATGTCGCCGAGCGAGCCCGTCCCGAAGTCCCACCACGCGCGCCACTTCGCGGGGTGGTAGGTGGGGTGGTAGGGACGCGAGCGGGCCGGGCCGAGCCAGAGATCCCAGTCGAGCTCGGCCGGGACCGCGGGAGTCTCCGTGGGCCGCTCCACCTCGATGCCCGACGGCCAGACGGGGCGGTTGGTCCACGCGTGCGCCTCGCGCACCTTGCCGATGGCGCCGTCCCAGACCCACTCGCACAGCAAGCGGACGCCCTCGCCCGAGTGGCCCTGGTTGCCCATCTGCGTCACCACCTTGTACTTCCGGGCCGCCTCGGTCAGCAGCCGCGCCTCGTGGACGGAGTGGGTGAGCGGCTTCTGGACGTAGACGTGCTTGCCTCGCTCCATCGCGGCCATGGTGATCGCGGCGTGGCTGTGGTCGGGGGTCGCGATGATGACGGCGTCGATGTCCTTCCGCTCGTCGAACATGACGCGGAAGTCCTTGTAGCGCTTGGCGTCCGGATACTTCTCGAAGACCGGCTTGGCCAGCTCGAAGTCGACGTCGCACAGCGCGACGATGTTCTCGGTCTCGCAGCGCTTGACGTTGTTCTTGCCCATGCCGCCGATGCCGACGGCCGCGATGTTCAGCTTGTCGCTCGGGGCCGGCTGCGACTGGCCGCCCAGCACGTGCCGCGGGACGATCGTGAAGCCCGTGACGGCTGCCGCGCTCGCGAGAAAGCGCCTGCGGGGAAGTCTCGCGCTGGCTTCGGGGTCGGAATCGCCGGGCTTCTTCATCGCCTTCTCCTCGGGACGGCTCGCACCGGGGCCCCGCGCGTCTCGTGGCGGTTGCCGGCGAGCCCGGGCAGCGTAGCCACCCGGCCACGGTCGTGTCAATGAGCCGCGGAGGGGCGCTAGAAGCGGGTCGCGAAGCCCGCCTGCACCAGCCGCGGCTGGCCCGGGATCATGCCGCGCGAGCGGTCGACGAGGTACAGCTCGTCGAGCAGGTTCTTGGCGGTCAGGTACACCGTCACCTTCTTCAGGTCCCAGCTCACGGACACGTTGCAGATCGTGTGCGACGGGACGAGCCCGCGCTGGCCGTCGGCCGAAGCCGCGACGCTGTTCAGGTCGTCGGCGTACTGCTCGCCCACGTGGACGGCCTCGAGCTGGGCCGTGAGGCCGCGCGGGTGAGCGTAGCCGACGCCGAGCGTGAGCAGCGCCTCGGGCGCGTAGGGCAGGCGGTTGCCGCTCACGCTCACGTCGCCCTGGCCCGGCACGCTGCTGAAGCGCGCGCCCTCGAAGCGCGCCACGGGAAGCCAGGTGAAAGCGCCGCGCAGGAACAGGTTGTGGCGCGATCCGGTGAGCGTGCCGCTGTCGAGGCGCGCCCCGAGCTCCAGCCCCTGGTGCAGCGTCTGGCCGCCGTTGGTCAAGGTCGCGCCGACGCCGCCGGCCAGCGACGCCGCGACCACCTGGTTCTCGTAATCGTTGCGGAACAGCGTGAAGTCGAGGCGCAGTCCGCGCGCCGGCAGCGCGCGCAGGCCGAGCTCGTAGTTCCAGCTCTTCTCCGCGTCGAGCTCGACGACGCCGCCGGCCTGCGAGATCACGTCCTCGGTGCGGGGCGGCGCGAAGCCGCGGTGGACCCCGCCGAACACGCTGAGCGCGGCCGCGGGCGACCAGTTGAGGCCGACGCCGGGCACCCACTGGCTGATCGAGGTCTCGCCGCTCGCGCCCGCTCCGTCGTTCGCCAGCCGGTTGGTGCGCTCGTAGTCGATCGCCTCGAGCCTCAGCCCGGCGCTGAGCGTGAAATCCCCGAGCAGCAGGCGGTCCTGGACGAAGGCCGCGAACGCCCGGTTCTCGCGCCGGTTGTCCTCGACCACGCGGCCGCTGCGAGCGAGCGGCGTGTCGCCGTTCTCCTGGATCCGCTCCTGGATCTCGAAGTGGGCGCGCACGCCGATCTCCGCCTCGCTGCGCAGGCCGAACAGCGGCAGCGAGGCCCGCAGCCTCGGCTCGATCCCGAAGTGGTCGAAGTCGCGCAGTCGCCCCTCGTTGCCGCAGCTGGTGAGCAGGTTGTCCATGCCGCCGCAGGCGGGGTCCGCGCGGTCGTTCGGGCGCTGCCCGGAGTTGCTGGACTGGCGCCACCAGTCGCGGCTGAAGCGCGAGCCGTAGAGCTGGGTGGTGAGGACGCTCGTGCCGCCGAGCACCCAGGTGTGGCGCGCGGAGGCGCCCGCGCGCGCGCCGTCGAAGGCGTCGTTCAGGAACGGGTTCTGGCGCGCGTCGGCTTCCCACTCCGCGAGCGTGAGCCCCGAGTAGGTCACCTGCGAGCCCTCGTCGTAGTAGCTGCCCTTGAGCGTGAGGCTGTGGCGCGTGCCGAGCGTGAAGACGGCCTTCAGGTTCAGGTCGTCGACCCGGGTGTGGAGGTTGTCGCGCGCGCCGTCGCCCTGCTTGTGCATGTACTCGGCGAGGAGGGCGGCCGGCCCGAAGGTCCCGCCCGCGAGCCCCTGCGCGTTCCAGTAGTCGCGGTTGCCCCCGGCGAGGCGCAGGTTGGCGACGGGCTCGAGGGGCGGAGCCGGCGTGAGGTAGTTCACGACGCCTCCCACCGTGACCGGCCCGTAGGCGATCTGCCCCGATCCCTTCACGACCTCGATCGCCTCGAAGCGCTCGATCGGGGGATGGTAGTAGGTCGCGTTGTCGCCGTAGGGCGCGTAGGTGATGAACACGCCGTCCTCGAGCAGCAGCGTCTTGGACGAGCGCGTCGGGTTCAGGCCGCGGATGCCGATGTTCGGCCGCAGCGCAAAGCCCTCCTCGTCGCGCACGTTGACGCCGGTCGCCTTGTGGAGCGCCTCGTTGACGGTCATCACGCGGGAGGTCTCGAGCTGGTGGCGGTCGACCACGTCCACCGACCCCGGCAGGCGCTCCAGCGTCTCGGCGCTGCCGGCGAGCCGTGTCCCGACCACCGTGACCTGCTCCGTGAAGACGCCCGGCTGCAGGCGGAGCTCCAGCTCCACCGAGGCGGCCGCGGGCAGGTGCACCTGGGCGCGCGCCACCGAGAAGCCGGCGGCCGTCGCCGCCAGCTCGAAGTCGCCCGGCGCCGCCTCCAGGCTGAAGCTGCCGTCGGCCGCGGACCAGGCGCTGGCGAGGAACGAGTCGGCCTCGCGCCGCAGGTTGAGCGAAGCACCCGCCACCGGGGCGCCGCTCGCGTCGGTGACCCGGCCGCGCAGCGCGAGGGGGCCAGTCCCCTGGGCCGTCGTCTGGGGCGGGGCGGCGACGACGCATGCGGCCGCGAGCAGGGCGTGGCAGGCGGCTCGATTGTGGATCGTCATGGCTGCAGCCTCCCAATCATGAAACTGATTTTCATTTTCATGAAACCCTCGGGCGGTGTCAAGAGCCGTCTGCTTCATTGACACGGGCTTGCGTCGAGCCGTACCCTCCGCCCCGGACGCGTGTCGTCGCGGCGCGCGCCCGCTCGATTCGGAAACGAGGAGCCATGGCGTTCGACTTCGAGAAGGCGCTGCGCCGCAGGACCACGCAGCAGACCGAGCTCGTCGAGCTCAAGAACCGCAAGCTGCGGGACGAGAGCGGCGTCTTCGAGCGCTGGGAGAATCCGGTGCTGACGGCGGCCCACGCGCCGCTGTTCTGGCGCTACGATCTCGACCGCCGCCGCAACCCCTGGCTGATCGAGCGGCTCGGCGTGAACGCGATTCCGGGGGCGGGCGCGGTGTCGTGGAACGGGAAGGTCTGCCTGGTGGCTCGGGTGGAGGGGCGCGACCACAAGAGCTTCTTCGCGGTCGCCGAGAGCGACAACGGGGTCGACAGCTTCCGCTTCTGGGACCACCCGCTGGCGCTGCCCGAGGCCGGCGAGCCGGACGCCAACCTCGGCGACATGCGCCTCACGGCCCACGAGGACGGCTGGCTGTACGGGGTGTTCGGAACCGAGCGGCAGGACGCGCAAGCGCCGAGGGGGGACACCTCGCGCAGCGTGGCGCGGGTCGGGATCGTGCGCACGCGGGACCTCGTGAAGTGGGAGCGGCTTTCCGACCTGCGCTCGCGCGTCGTGGGGCCGCAGTCCGTCGCGCTGCACCCGGAGCTGGTGCGCGGCCAGTATGCGTTCTACACGCGCGCCCAGGCCGGGCTCGCGGACGAAGCCGCTGCCTCCGGGATCGGGTTCGCGCTGTGCGAGAACGTCGAGCAGGCGGAGCTCGGCGAGGAGCAGGTGATCGACGCGCGCGGATACCAGACGATCAAGGAAGCGCGAAACGCGGTGGGGCCGCCGCCGCTCAAGACCGCGAAGGGCTGGCTGCACGTCGCGCAGGGGACGCGCACCACCGCAGCGGGGCTGCGCTCGGTGCTGTACTCCTTCCTCTGCGATCTCGAGGACCCCGCCCGCGTGATCGCGGCCCCCTCGGGCTACCTGATCGCCGCCCAGGGCGAGGAGCGAACGGGCGACGTGGCGAGCGGGCTGTCCTGCGCCGGCGCCGTCTCGAGCCCGACGGGCGAGGTGTGCCTGTACTACGCCTCGGCCGAGAGCCGCGTGCACGTGGCCACCACCAGCCTCGAGCGGCTGCTCGACTACGTGACGCACGCCGCCCCCGAGGCGCAGCACTCGGGCGCGAGCCTGGCGCAGCGCACGGCGCTCATCGATCGCAACCTGAAGCTGCTGGCGCGAACCAAGGGCAAGGCTTATCGTGGGATGCGGTAGGCGGCTATGCCCATGACGAGAGAGGAGACAGCATGACGACGCGAAGGTCCTTCCTGGGAACGGTGGCGGGCGGTGCCGCGGCGGCGCTCGCCGGGCGGCAGGGGGTGAGGGCGGCCTCCAAGCCTCCGCTAGGCCTGCAGCTCTACAGCCTCCGCAACCAGCTCAAGGCGGACGTGCCGGGGACGCTGAAGCAGGTCAGGGCCTGGGGCATCGAGGAGGTCGAGAGCTTCGGCCCCTACGGGGCCTCGATCGCGGGCGCGCTCAAGGACGCGGGCCTGCGCTGCTCCGCGATCCACGTGGGCTACGAGCAGCTGGCGAGCGACATGGCCGGCGTGCTGAAGGGCGCCGACGCGCTCGGGGTGAGGACGATCATCAATCCGTACCTCCCGCACAAGCAGCGGCCCTTCGCCAGCCGCGAGGAGATCCTGAAGGCCGCGGACGACTTCGGGAAGTTCTCGACTCAGTGCCGGGCGGCGGGTAAGCGCTTCGGCTACCACATCCACGGGCAGGAGTTCGGCAAGGACGGCGAGGGGACGCTGTTCGACCTGCTGGCGAAGGAGTCCGGCCCCGACGTGGGCTTCGAGGCGGACGTGTTCTGGATCCAGGCCGGCGGCGCCGACCCGGTCCAGCTGATGGGCCGCTACCCCGGCCGCTTCTGGTTCACGCATCTCAAGGACATGGCCAAGGGAAGCCAAGCGGCCCACGAGCGCGCCAACGTCGTGATCGGCACCGGCGTCATCGACATCAAGGGCATCGTCGCGGCCGGCCCCGCGGCGGGCGTCGAGATCCACTACCTCGAAGACGAGAGCGCCGACGTGCTGACCCAGGTGCCCCAGAGCGTGGCGTATTACAAGTCGCTGTAGACCGAGCCGGGCTGGGGGTGCGACGGGGCAGCAGGGAGTAACTGGCTCGTAGCGGAGCGGGATTCACTCCCGCGTAGCGAAGGGGGGGCCTGGGGGGTGCGACGCAGCACCCCCCAGAATAGAGAGCGATGCGGTACGACGGGAAGGTGACGATCGTCACCGGGGGCAGTCAAGGCATCGGCGAGGGCTGCGTGCGGGCCTTCGCCGAGGCGGGGGCGCAGGTGGTCTTCTGCGCGCGCGGCGAGAAGCACGGCCGCGACCTCGAGCGCAAGCTCGCGGCGGGCGGCGGCACCGCGATGTTCGTGCGCTGCGACGTCTCGAAGGAGAAGGAGGTGCGCGCGCTCGTCGACGGCGCCGTCGCGCGCTTCGGGCGCATCGACTGCCTGATCAACAACGCCGGCTGGCACCCGCCGCACCGGCCGATCGACGACTTCACCGCGCAGGACTTCCGCGAGCTGCTCGAGCTCAACCTGGTCAGCCTGTTCGTCGCCTGTCAGCAGGCGCTGCCGTACCTGCGCAAGACCAAGGGCAACATCATCAACCTGTCGAGCCTGGTGGGCGCCATGGGCCAGCTCCACGCCACCACCTACGTCGCCACCAAGGGCGCCATCACGGCGTTCAGCAAGGCGCTCGCGATCGACGAGGCCGTCCACGGCGTGCGCGTCAACAGCGTCTCGCCCGGGAACATCTGGACCCCGCTCTGGAAGCAGGCTGTCGACGCGTCGCCGGACCCCGCCCGGACCCGCGCCGACGGCGACGCAGCGCAGCTCGTCGGGCGGATGGGGACGATCGAGGAGGCGGGGCAGCTGTGCCTGTTCCTCGCCGCGTGCGCCAGCTTCACCACGGGCGTGGACCACGTCCTGTCGGGCGGCGCCGAGCTCGGCTACGGGCGCAAGAGCCGCGTGAGCCGATGAGCGGCGGGCGCCCGAAAGGCGCCTCGGCCATCGTGCTGTGCGGCGGGCGCTCCACGCGGATGGGGCGCGACAAGGCGTCGCTGCCGTTCGGCGACGAGCTGCTGCTGGAGCGCGTGCGGCGCCTGGCGCGCGAGGTCGCGAGCGAGGTGCTGCTGGTGGCGCGCGAGGGGCAGGAGCTGCCTCTCGGCTGGGAGGCCGTGCGCGACGCGGCCGAGGGCCTCGGGCCGCTCGCGGGCCTCGCCGCGGGCCTCGATGCCATGACGGGAGAGCGGGCGTTCGTGTGCGCCTGCGACATGCCGCTGCTGCGCCCCGCGCTCGCGCGCCGGCTGCTCGAGCTGTCGCAGGGCCACGAGGCCTGCGTGCCCGTGGTGGACGGATTCCCGGTGCCGACCTGCGCCGTCTACGTCAAGAGCACGGCCGCGCTGGCGCGCGAGCTGGTGGCCGCGCGTGAGCTGCGCCCGAAGGCGCTGCTCGCGAGCGTGAGGACGCGCTTCGTGGCGGGTGACGAGCTGCGGGACGTGGATCCCGAGCTGCTGAGCTTCCTCGACTGCGACACCGAGGCGGGCTACCGGGTGGCGCTCGCCGCCGCGGGCCTGGGGTAGCGGGCGATGCGGGCGGCGGCCGGCTTCTGCGCGCTGTGGGTCGGCCTGTGCGCCGCCGGGCCCGCCCCTGGCCGGTCCACGCCCCGCGAGCCTCCCCGCTACGCGGGGGGCGTCGACCAGATCCGGGTCAGCGTCTCGGTCAGCGACGGCAGCGACCGCCACGTGGACGGGCTCGGCCCATCCGACTTCACGGTCGTGGAGGACGGCGTCCCGCAGAAGCTGTCCTTCTTCACGCGCGATCCGCTGCCGCTGTCCGTGGCGCTGCTGGTGGACGGCTCGGGCTCCATGGAGCCCCACCTGGCGCAGGCGCAGGCGGCGGGCGCGCGCTTCCTCGGCACGCTGCGCCCCGGTGACCTCGCGCAGGTCGTGGAGTTCAGCGAAGCGGCCGCCGTGCTGCAGGACTTCACCGGCGACCGGGCGCGGCTCGAGGCCGCGATCCGTGCCACGCGCGCCAAGGGCCCGACCGCGCTCTACACGGCGCTCCACGTCACGCTCGACGCGCTCCGCTCGCACGGGACGCACGAGGCGCCGCGGCGTCGCGCGATCGTGCTGCTGTCGGACGGCGAGGACACGGCCTCGCGCACGACCGCCGCGCAGGTGCTCGAGCAGGCGCGCCTCGCCGACGTGGGCGTGTGGGCGATCGCGCTGCGCCCCAGCTCGGCGCGCGAGCGCGAGCGGCTCGCCTTCGTCGACGCCACGCGCTTCCTCGACGCGCTGGCCCGCGAAACCGGCGCGCGCGTCCTGCTGCCCGCCTCTGCGGCCGAGCTCCCCGAAGCCTACGCGCGCGTCGCCGACGAGCTGCGCACCCAGTACACGCTCGGCTATGTCTCGAGCAACGCGCGCCGCGACGGCGCGTGGCGGCGCATCGAGGTTCGCGCGCCCCGGCGTGCGGAGCTGCAGCTTCGCTACAAGCTCGGCTACCGGGCTCCCGGCTAGGGAAGCTCGTCGAAGCTCGCCAGCTGCGGGTGGGAGTGCCCCGCGGGCCCCGGCGGCGTGCGCACCGCGAGCGCCGTCGTCATGCCGGCCGCGCGGGCCGCGTCGAGCTCCGCGACGACGTCCGACACGAACAGGACGACGCCCGCCGGAGCCCCCAGGGCGGAGGCGATGCGCGCGTAGCTCTCGGCCTCGCGCTTCGGCCCGGTGGTGGTGTCGAAGTAGGCCGAAAGGAACGGCGTCAGGTCGCCGTGGTCGCTGTGGGCGAAGATCAGCCTCTGGGCGAGCACGCTGCCCGAGGAGAAGATCGCGACGCGCCGCCCGGAGCGCGTCCAGCGCGCGAGCGCTTCCGGAACGTCGTCGTAGACCTGGCCGCGCAGGCGGCCCGACGCGTATCCCTCGGCCCAGATCTTCCCCTGCAGTGACTTGAGGGCCGTGAGCTTGCGGTCCTGGTCCATCAGCCAGCGAGCGTACTCGGCAGCGCCTGCCGTGGAGTCGTCCCAGGCCGGCGGCTTCCGGCCCGAAGCCGCGTCGCGGGCGTGCTCGTCGCGAAGGCCCGCGACGTCCAGAGCCACGTCGGGATCGCTCGCGTGCGTCTCGAGGAAGCCGAAGACGTGCGCGCGTGCGTCGGGGAACAGCACCCGCAGCACGAAGTCCACGGGGGTCGTCGTGCCCTCGACGTCGAGCAGGACGAAGGCCGGGCCGTCGCTCACGCGCGCGGAGCGATGTGCATCGGGCCGAGGCAGACGGGCTCGTAGCCCGCGTCGACCCCGCTCGCGGTGTAGCGCGGGGTCCAGCCGGCCGGGTCCTGGAACAGCCGGATCGCGCGGATGCGGCGGTCGTCGCAGAGGTCGAACCAGTGCCAGGTGCCGCGCGGCACGCGGATCAGGTCGCCCGGGCCGACCTCGATCGCGAAGACCTCGCCCTCGCGCGGGTGGACGAAGAAGATGCCGCGTCCCTCGAGGATGAAGCGCACCTCGTCCTCGTCGTGCCAGTGCTCGCTGCGGAACTTCGCGAGCATCGCCTCGAGGTTGGGGGTCTCGGGGCGGACGTCGATCACGTCGGCGGTGACGTAGCCGCCGCGCGCCTTGAGCCTGTCGATCTCCGGCGCGTAGGCCGAGAGCACCTCCTCGGCCGAGGCGGTGCCGGCCAGCGCGTGGGCGGGAGCCCAGCGCTCGTGGTCGATTCCGTGCTCGGCCAGGAACGCGACCACGGCCTGGTGCTCGTCGAGCCTTAGGCCCTGGCGAGGGACGCTAATCACCGCCATCTCGTCCTCCCGTGGCTGCGCGTGCCCCGCGCGCCTTGAGCCGGCCCGTCGCCGCGAACAGCCGCCCTTCCACCTCGAACAGGAACTCGAGCACTTCCACGTGGCGCTGCGCCTCCTCGAGGTCGCGGCCCCAGGCGTAGAGGCCGTGACCGCGGAGCAGCAGGCCGTGCGCCTCCGGGTGACGCGCGAGCGCGGCCTTCACGTCGCGCGACATCCGGCCGTAGTCCTGGGTGTTCTCCAGGATCGGCAGCCACTCCTCGTGCTCGTGGGTCGTCACGCCGGCGAGGCCCTTCAGCATCTCGTAGCCCGACAGCTGCAGGCCGCCTGCGTCGCCCTCCGCCTCCGACAGCAGCGTGTTCCACACGGAGTGCGTGTGGAGCACCGCGCCGGCCCCGCGCTCCTTCACAACGGCCAAATGGACGACGGTCTCGTCGGACGGGCGGGCGTCGGCCTCGAGCGGCAGGCCGTTGCCGTCCACCTCCAGGATGTCGGGTGCGGCGAGGCGGCCCTTGTCGACCCCGCTGCGGCTGATGGCGAGCACGAGCGGCTCGCGCCTGACGACCGCGGAGAAGTTGCCGGAGGTTCCGAGCGCCCAGCCGCGGCCGTGGAGCGCGCGCCCCGTGGCGGCGAGCAGCGGAGCGAGCTCGGAGAGCGTGGCCATGCTGGGAGTTGCAAGGAATGTTAGCACCGGGACTGACCTCGTTTTTCACCTTTCCCGTGGCATCGTCGTTGCTATGGTGGTAGCGTCGTGAGAGACGAAACCATGCCCATTTCCGCCTGGTCACGGTCGTTCGTGGGCGCGGCGGCACTCCTGCTGACGTCGTCCGGCTGCGCGACTTCCTCCAAGCAAGCGCCCTCGACGCCGTCGATTCCCCAGCCGCCGTCGGTGCCGTCCACTCCCTCGCTGCCCTCGGTCCCGAAGCCCCCGGCCCCGCCGTCTGCGCCCTCGGCACAGGGTGGGGACCAAGGAAAGAAGGCCGACAAGGGCGAGAAGGCGGGAGAAGGCGAAAAGGCTGGCACGGCGGAGAAGGGTACGGGAGAGAAGGCTGGCACGGGAGAGAAGGCCGGCACGGGAGAGAAGGCCGGCACGGGGGAGAAGGCCGGTACGGGAGAGAAGGCCGGCACGGGCGAGAAGGCCGGCGCGGGGGAGAAGGCCGACGCCGGCGGAGGACAGCCAGTCGCCGCCGGGGGACAGGCCGCGGGCGGCGCCACCACCCCGGAGGAGCAGCGCGACGGGCTCGACCGGCAGCTCCAGACCTCGATGGCTGAGTTCGACGAGATGCTCCTGAAAGAGCAGCAGTCGCTCGAGGAGAAGCAGAGGCGCAATCCCCTGCCCGAGCGCGCGCAGGGCACAGGCGGGAGCGGGAGCGGTTCCGGGGAGGGCGAGGAGGACGCGGAAGGGGAAGAGGAAGGCGGCAAGGGCAAGGGCAAGGAGGCCCGGAAGGGGCAGGCCGGCGGCAAGGCCGGCAGCGACGCCCAGAGAGAGGCCGACGCCGAGAAGGGCAACGGGGCGCCCGCGAGCGGGGCCGAGCCGGCAGACACGGGGACCGGCGGCTCGCAGGCGGGCCGCGCCGACGGCGGCACGCCGGTGACCGCTCCGGTGGAAGGCGGGCCCGGTGGTGGCACCGACGACACGCGGGTGCCGGCCGACGTGGGCGACGGCCGAAACGACGACGTCGTGGCGCGCCAGCTTCGCGAGGCCGCGATGAAGGAAGAGGACCCGGCCATCCGCGAGAAGCTCTGGCAGGAGTACCGCGACTACAAGAAGGGCAGCGGCAAGGATTGAGGGGCAGGAGAATGAAGCTCCGGGGCGGCTCGCTCGCACTTGCCTTCGCGCTGCTGGCGGGGCCCGCGCTGGCTGGCGACAAGAAGGACAAGGACGGGCTCGTGGTCGCGCAGGGCGAGGTGCCGGAAGGGCGTCTCGTCGACGTGGCGATCGAGCTCTTCTCGCCGGGGGTGAGCGACACGCCGCCGTCGCCCATGCTCCAGCAGGGCATCCGCTCCGCGGTGCGCAAGTCCGAGGCCCGCTACATCCCGATCCACCTGCGCAACACGCTGCAGTCGACCGGCCTGTGGGGCGCGGTGCGAGTCGTGCCCGGCGGCGCGAGCTGGGCGGAGCTGCAGCTCAGCGGCAAGATCGAGAAGTCCAACGGAAAGGACCTGCACCTCGAGCTCGTGGCCCGCGACGCCGCGGGCCGCGTCTGGCTCGACCGCCGCTACAAGCAGCGCGCCGACACCTCCGCCTACGCGAAGGACCGGCCGCTCGACGGCCGCGACCCGTTCCAGGCGCTCTACAACCGCATCGCCAACGACCTGGCGCGCGAGCGCGACCGCCGCAAGCCCAAGGAGCTCGCGGCGGCCCGCGAGGTGGCGGCGCTGCGCTTCGCGGCCGAGATGTCGCCCGACCCGTACGCGTCCTACCTCGCGACCGACGGCAAGGGCCGCTCGAGCGTGCAGCGGCTGCCCGCGGCCGACGACCCGATGATCGCCCGCATCGGCGCGATCCGCGAGCGCGACCACATGTTCGTCGACACGCTCAACGAGTACTACAACGACTTCTACGCCCGCATGGACCGGCCGTACGACGACTGGCGCGCCTACAGCTACGAGGAGCAGAAGCTGCTCGACTCGACCAACCAGGGCTCGCTGCTCAAGAAGATCCTGGGCGGAGTCGCGATCCTCAGCGGGATCCTGCTGGTCGACCCGCGCGACGACAACGGCATCAAGGACATCATGATCCTGGGCGGCATCGCCGCGGTCAACGCGGGCTTCGAGCAGGGCAAGGAGGCCGGGATCCACAAGGCCGCGCTCAGCGAGCTCGCCGACTCGTTCGAGGGCGAGCTGACCCCGCTGCTCGTGGACGTCGACGGCAAGGTGGTGCAGCTGACCGGCTCGGCCGAGACCCAGTTCAACAAGTGGCGCGAGCTGCTGCACGAGATCGCGACGACCGACGCACCGGTGCCGGCCGACATCAACCTGCTTCCCATGGCCCCCGCCGAGGTCGTGAAGCCCTGAGCATCCCCGCCGCGCGATGAACGGCCCCGAGCCCGGGCTCGAGATCCTGCCGGGACTCACCCTGCTGCGCCGCCTGGGCCGCGGCGGGATGGGAGAAGCGTGGCTCGCTCGCGATGCCGAGCAGGGCATCGACGTGGTCGCCAAGCTGCTGGCGGGGGACGCGCCGCCCGAGACGCTCGCGCTGCTGCGCCGCGAGGCGCGGCTGGTGCGCAAGCTGAAGCACCCGCGCATCGTCCCCGTCTACGGCTTCCGTTCCGGCGAGCGTTTCTGCGCCGTGACGCTGCGGCACATGCCGGGCGGCGTCGCCGGCGCGCTCCGCGGGGCGGCCCCGGCCGAGATCGCGCGGCTCGGACGCGACGTGGCCGACGCGCTCGCCTACCTCCACGACCTCGGCGTGGTGCACCGCGACGTCAAGCTCTCGAACGTGCTGCTCGACGAGGCCGGCCGCGCGCACCTCGCGGACTTCGGTATCGCCTCCGTGGCGCAGGGGGACGAGGACGGGATCGTCGTCCGTGGCGGGGGCTCGCGGGCCAGCATGAGCCCGCAGCAGCGCGCGGGCGCGCCGCCCGCGCCGGCCGACGACCTCTATGCGCTGGGCGTGCTGCTGTTCGAGCTCCTGTCGGGTGCGCCGCCCGCCCCGGCCGACGAGCCCCACGCCGGCCCGCCGGCGCTTCCGCCGACGCTGTCGATGCCGGAGCCCCTGCGCGCGCTGGTCGTGTCGCTGCTCGCCGCCGAGCCCGAGGCGCGGCCCGCGTCGGCCGCCGTCGTGCGCGACTCGCTCGACGCGATCATCGGTGGGCTCGTGCAAGCCGCGGCGCGCGAGGCGCAGGCCGTGCGGCTCCAGCCGCCGCCGCGCGTCGGCGACCGAGCGTTGGCGCCGGGACGCCCCGAGCCGCCGCAGGAGATTCGGCTTTCCGAGCGTCGTGAGGAGCGGCGCGCCCGCCCGCCGCTGGCGCTCCTGGCCGGGCTCGTGGCCCTCGCGATCGCCGCCGTCGTGTGGCTTCCGCGCTGGGCCGAGACGCCCGTGGCGCCACTTGCGCCCTCGCCACTTGCGCCCTCGACCGCTCCCGTCGCGGAGGCGACGCGCGCCGAGGCGACGCCCTCGGTGGCGCCACAGCCGGCGGAGCAGGCGTCCGCTCCGCAGCCGACGGAGCCTCCGCGGCGCGCGTCGGCTCCGCCCGAGAGCCAGCCGGTGCCCGAGAGCGAACCCGTGCTCGAGCCGATGCCACTGCCGGACCCCACTCCCGACCTCGAGGCGGAGGCGCGCGCGCTGGCCGGCCACCGCGAGGCGGGAGCCGCGCTCGAAGCCCGTGAAGACTGGCGCGGCGCGCTGCAGGAGTACCTCGCGGCCCTCGCGATCGACCCGCACCTGACGTTCGCGCTCGAGGGCCGCGAGCGCTCGGAGAAGCGCGCGGCGCTCGACGAAGCCCTCGACCTGCACATCCGGCGGCCCGAGCGGCTTTCCGCTCCCGCGGTGGCGCGCGAGGCGGAAGCGGTCCTGGAGCGCGCCCGGGGCATCGAGCCATCCGGTCCCGCGCTTCGGGCGCGCACGGCGGCGCTCGAGGCCGCCCTCGCCCGGGCGCGCACGAAGGTGGCGGTGGTGATCGAGTCGGACGGCCTCACGCAGCTCAGCCTGAGCCGGGTGGGCCCGCTCGGGACGCTCAAGCGCCGCAGCCTCGAGCTGCTGCCGGGGACGTACACGGTGACGGGCTCGCGCCGCGGCTATCGCGACGTGCGGCGGCAGTTCAGCGTGTCGCCGGAGGCGCCCGCGCTCACCGTGTCGCTGCGCTGCGACGAGGCGCTGTGACGCAGCTGCGCATCCTCGAGGAGGGTCGGGAGACGCGGCTCGGCGCCGGCGACTTTCCGGTGCCCCTCGGCGGCCCGGGCTCGGCGCTGCCGGTCGCGACCGCGGGACCGCTCGCCTGGCTCGGCCTCGAGGGCGGCGAGGTCTTCGTGCAGCCGGCCCCGGGGGCGAGCGTCTTCTGCAACGGCGCCCGGCTACTGGCGTCGCACTGGCTGCGCGAGGGCGACGTGCTGCGCCTGCCGGGCGCCGAGGTCCGCGTCCGGGTGCGCCCGGAGGGTCTCGAGCTCAGCGTCGTGGCGCTCGCCGCGTCGAACCCGACCGAGCCTCCGGTCGTACTCGTCCCTCCGCCGCGGGGCGAGAGCCTCGACGCCGCCGTCCCGGACCGGGAGATCGCGCCGATTCCATTCACGCCGCGCCCGCTCGGCCGGCCTGAAGCGCCTCGGCGCGAGTTCCCCCGTCGTCTCGTGGCCCTCCTGGGTCTCGTCGGTCTCGTGGGTGCGGCGTTGCTGCTGTTGTCGAGCGTGGCCCTCGTCGAGATTCGAGTGGACCCCGCGCCGGACCGTGTGGCCCTGCGCGGCGACTGGCCGACGCTCCGGCTGCGGTCGCGCGTCGTGGCGCTCCTGGGTCGGTACACGCTCGAGGCGGAGAAGACCGGCTACCGCCGCCTCGAGGCGCCCGTGGAGGTCGAGCGGGGGAGCGTGCTCCGCTTCACGCTGCTGCCGTTGCCAGGGCGCCTGGCGATCGAGACGCCGGGGCTGGCCGGGGCCGAAGTGGAGGTCGACGGGGCGAAGCGCGGCGTGACGCCGCTCGCGGCGTTCGAGGTCGAGCCCGGCGAGCGCGCCCTCGTCGTACGTGCTACCGGCTACGAGGAGCACCGCCAGGCGGTCGTGGTCGCGGGGCGAGGCGCCCTGCAGTCCGTCGCCGTGACGCTCGTGCCGCTTCCCGCTCCGCCGCCCGGGCCGCCCCCCCCGCCGCGGCCTGGGGTTCTCGCGCTCTCGAGCGATCCG
The DNA here is from genome assembly GCA_964568755.1 of uncultured Acidobacteriota bacterium. Taxonomy (GTDB): domain Bacteria; phylum Acidobacteriota; class Vicinamibacteria; order Fen-336; family Fen-336; genus DATBSL01. Next base: position 24,164 of record CAZMRX010000009.1, read on the forward strand.
ACCGGGGCGAGCGTCAGTCTCGAGGGGCGCTCCGTGGGCGCGACGCCCCTCGAGCTGCGGCTCGAGGCGGGCCGGCCGCACGGCCTGCGCCTCACGCTGCCCGGCCACGCGGACGCCGAGCTCTCGCTCACGCTGCGCGCGGGCGAGCGCCGCGAGGAGACGCTGCGCCTCACGCCGCAGCTGGGCGAGGTGAAGTTTGCCGCGCGTCCGCCCGACGCCGAGCTGCTCGTGGACGGCCAGCCGCGCGGCCGGGCCGACCAGACGCTGCAGCTGCTCGCCGTGCCCCACGCGATCGAGATCCGGCGCGAGGGCTTCCTGCCGGTGCGCCAGACGGTGACCCCGCGGCCCGGCTTCCCCCAGACGCTGAGCGTCGCGCTCAAGAGCCAGCAGCAGCTGCGCGAGGAGCGGATGCCGGCCGTGGCGCGAAGCCCGGAGGGACACGAGCTGCGCCTGTTCGAGGCCGCCAGGATCCGGATGGGCGCTCCGCGGCGCGAGCCGGGGCGCCGAGCGAACGAGCCGTTGCGCGACGTCGAGCTCGCGCGTCCCTACTACCTCGCGACGCGCGAGGTCTCGAACGCGCAGTTCCGCCGCTACGAGGCCCAGTACGCCTCGGGCCACGTGGGCGACCAGAGCCTCGACATCGACACCCAGCCGGTGGTGCGCGTGACCTGGCAGCAGGCGGCGGGCTACTGCAACTGGCTGAGCGACCGCGAGGGACTGCCGCGCGCCTACGTCGAGCGGGACGGGCGGCTGCAGGCCGCGTCCCCGCTGACGACCGGCTACCGGCTGCCGACCGAGGCCGAGTGGGAGCGAGTCGCGCGCTACCCGGGCGGCAAGGGCCCGCTCAAGTATCCCTGGGGGCCGGCGCTGCCGTTGCCGAAAGGCGCGGGCAACTACGCCGACGAGAGCGCGCGGTCGCTGGTGAAGCAGGTGCTCGAGGGCTACGACGACGGCTACAAGGTGAGCGCCCCGGTCGACAGCTTCGCGCCGAACGCGCTCGGCTTCTTCCACCTGGGCGACAACGTGGCCGAGTGGGCGCACGACTTCTACACGCTGACGCCGAGCCTCGAGGGCCAGCTGGTGCGCGACCCGCTGGGCCCCGCGGAGGGCGAGTACCATGTGATCCGCGGCGCGAGCTTCCTGCACGGCTCGGTAACCGAGCTGCGGCTGAGCTTCCGCGACTACGGCAAGGACCCGCGGCCCGACCTGGGGTTCCGCGTCGCGCGCTACGCGCAGTGAGCGAGGAGGGACGATGAAGGGCCTGACCAGGGCGTTTCTGCTGACGCTGGTCGCCGCGAGCGCCGTGGGCGCCGCCGGCGACCCGCAGGCGCCGCCGCCGGCGCCGAAGCGGGCGCCGGCGGACGACATCGAGGATTTCGTTCCGAGCGAGCGGGTCAAGGCGGACGACGCGGTCGCCTTCCCGACCGACATCTGAGCGGGGCCGCGATGCGCAAGCTGCACGTCGACGATCTCGTCTACCAGGTGGCGACGCTGGTGTTCTCGTTCCTGATCGTGCACGTGCCGTACACGCTGGTGGTGCGGCCGCGCGCCCAGGCCGTGCTCGAGGCCCAGGCGCGCCAGATGCGCGAGAACCCCGAGTACGTCCAGGAGCGCTCCTGGTGGGTGATCATCAAGGACCCCGAGCAGGAGTGGGAGTTCGTGCTCTGCCTGTGGGCGCTCTTCATCATGGGCGCCAAGTGGCGCAACAGCTCGCGCGAGTGGCGGCTGCTCGAGAGCGACCTCGTGCCGGTGGCGCCGGGCGCGCGCATCCTGCCCGAGGACGCGCGCGAGTACGCGCGCCAGGTCCAGGCGCTGCCCGAGGACGAGCGGCGCCTGCTGCTCCCGCGCACGGCGCTCGCCGCGCTCAACCGCTTCCGGGCCACGCGCAGCATCCAGGACGCCTCGTCGACCGCCCGCGAGGTGTGCTCGGCGGAGTCGGACCGGCTCGACTCGGAGCTGGCGATGATCCGCTACATCGCGTGGGCGATCCCGTCGATCGGCTTCATCGGCACCGTGCGCGGCATCGGCGACGCGCTCACGCAGGCGCACCGCGCCGTCCAGGGCGACATCTCGGGCGTCACCGAGGCGCTCGGCGTCGCCTTCAACTCCACCTTCATCGCGCTGCTGCTGAGCCTGCTGCTGATGTTCGTGCTGCACCAGCTGCAGCTGAAGCAGGAGCGCCAGGTGCTCGACACCGAGAGCTACGTGGACGAGCGGCTGCTCGCCAACCTGCAGGCCTGAGCGGGGACGAGGTGGCGCGCGCACTGGGGCTCGAAGCCGGCGACTCGGGGCTCTTCGGAGCGGCCGAGGGCGGCGCCGTGTTCGGGCCGAGCCCGGCGGTCGCCATCGTGGACTCCGCGCGCCCGCGCTTCGGCGAGGAGGCGCTCGCCGCCTGCCGGCTGCTGCCGAGGCAGGTGGCGAGCGACTTCTGGGCGCGCCTCGACATGGAGCCGCTCGGTCCGCCGTTTCCCGCCGAGCTGCGCTCGGCGGACCTGGTCCACGGGCACCTCGAGTGGCTGTGGGCGAAGGCGGGGCCGGGCACGAGCGAGGTGCTGCTCGCGGTGGGCGGTGGCTGCGACGAGCGGCAGCTCGGGCTCCTGCTCGGGATCGCGCAGGCGCTCGGGATTCCCGTGGCGGGCATGGTGGACGCCGCGCTCGCCGCCGCCGCGGCCGGCTTCACGGGCGAGCGGCTGCTGCACGTCGACCTGGGGCAGCGGCGCGCGGTCGTCACCGAGGTGCAGCAGGCTGCGCGCCTGGTGCGCGAGCGCGTGGCGCGGATCGACCGCTGGGGCCAGGACGAGGTCGTGGACGCGCAGATGCGCGGCGCCGCCGCGGTGTTCGTGAGGCAGGCGCGCTTCGACCCGCTCCACGATGCGGCCACGGAGCAGGCGCTGTTCGACCGGCTGCCCGGGTGGCTCGCCGCCCTGGAGCGCGCGGAGTCTCTCGCCGTCGAGCTGCCCGCGGCAGGCCGCCTCGTCACGACCGAGATCTCCCGCGTCGACGCCGAGGGCTGGACCGCGCGCTTCGCCGAGGAGCTGCAGCAGCAGGTGAGCGTCCTGAAGCACGCCGGCGAGCCCACCACGGTCCTGGTCTCGGCGCGGGCGGCGCGCCTGCCGGGGCTCGTGACACGCTTGCGGGCGGTGCGCGGCGTGGAGCTCGCGCTGCTGGGCGTGCACGCCGCGGCCGCCGGCGCTCTGCGCGCGAAGGACGCCGTACGCTCGGCTCCCGGTCCGCTGCGCTTCGTGACGCGGCTGCCGCGGCCGGAGGCCCCCGAGGGCTCGATCGGCGGAGCCGCCGTGGCGCTGCCCAGGGCGCCGCGGCCGGCGCCGGCGCCGGACGGCCGCAGGCCGACGCACCTGCTGCTGGACAACGTGGCGCACCCGATCACGGCGGAGCCGCTGGTGGTCGGCACGGCGCCGCCGGCGGGCGGGCGCGCGCTGCCGTTGGGCGGCGAGACCACGGGCGTGTCGCGCTCGCACTGCCGCTTCTTCGAGTCGGCGGGACAGGCGGTGGTGGAGGACCTGAGCACCTGGGGCACGTTCGTGAACGGCGAGCGCGTCGCGGGCCTCGTGGTCCTGGCCGCCGGCGACCGCGTGCGCGTCGGCAGCCCGGGCATCGAGCTCGTGCTGATCGCCTCGGGAGGGGGCTAGCGCCGTGGCCCGCCGCCGCCGCGAGACGAACATCTTCAGCCTGTCCCTGCTCGACTGCATCTGCTGCGGCTTCGGGGCTCTCATCCTGTTCCACATGATCGTGGCTTCCCGCACCGGCCGGCTGCAGCAGGAAACGAGCGAGACGCTGCGCGCGGAGGTGACGAAGCGCGAGCAGGAGGTGCTCGAGGGCCAGGAGCGCCTGGTCGAGATCCGCAACAGCTTCCGCGAGATCGAGGAGCGGCGCGCCGCCGCACAGGGGCTGTCCACGCGCGTGCTGGAGACGCTGAAGCAGATCGAGCAGGAGCTGGCGATCTACGAGGCCCAGACCGTCGCCACGCGCGCGCACGTCGAGAAGCTGAAGGCCGACCTCAAGTCGCTCGAGGCGGGAGCGAAGCGGCTGTCGGGCGGCCCGCCGAGCCAGGAGGTGCCGGGCCGGAACGTGCGCGCGTTCGTGGGCGACGGCGACCGCCAGTACCTGAGCGGCCTGAAGCTGGGCGGCAAGCGCGTGTTCCTGCTGGTCGACGCCTCCGCGAGCATGCTGGCCGAGGACATCGTGAACGCCGTGCGGCGCAGGCTGTTCCCCCCGGACACGCGCCTGCGCGCCCGGAAGTGGCGCCAGGCGGTGAAGGCGGTCGACTGGCTGGCGGCGCAGCTCCCGCGCGAGTCGCAGTTCCAGATCTACGTCTTCAACACGCGCGCGGCGCCCGTGCTGGCGGGCACGGACGGCGTCTGGCTGGAGGCGAAGGACCGCGCGACGCTCGACAAGGCGGTTGCCACGCTGCGGCAGACGGCTCCCGAGGGCGGCACCAGCCTGCACCACGCCTTCGCGGCCGCGAAGGCCATGAACCCGCCGCCCGACAACCTGATCCTGATCACCGACGGCCTGCCGACACAGGGCGGCGTGGCGCCCGCCCGCAAGACCGTGTCGGGCCGCGAGCGCGTGCGCCACTTCGACGACGCGCTCGAGCAGCTGCCGCGAGGGGTGCCGGTGAACATCGTGCTGTTCCCGATGGAAGGCGATCCGCTGGCGATGAGCGCCTTCTGGAAGCTCGCGATCGCGTCGCGCGGGTCGCTGATGACGCCCTCGAGCGCCTGGCCATGAGGCGGCGCGAGCGGCGGCCGTTCGAGATCTTCAGCCTCTCGTTCCTCGACGCGATCTGCTGCGGCTTCGGGGCGATCGTGCTGCTGTTCGTGCTGAACAAGATGGGCGAGCCGCAGGCGCTCGAGCAGGCGCGCCAGGACCTGCAGGGGCTGCTGGCGCGGCTCGAGCAGGAGCTTCACGAGATTCGCGGCGAGACCAGCGTCCTCAACCGGGACCTGCGCGGCCGCGAGCAGCAGCTCTCGCTCGAGACGCTGAAGGTGGCGCGGCTGCAAGGGGACCTGTCGCGCGTGCAGGGGCAGTACCAGGCGAGCAAGGAGCTGTCGTCGGTGCAGGACATCATCGCGGGCCGGCTGCTGGCGGCGCAGCAGGAGCTCAGCGAGGAGATGAAGCGGCTGCAGCAGCAGCGCGACGAGGCCTACCAGCGGCCGCTCGACGCCCCGATCGGCGGGATCCCGGTGGACAGCGAGTACATCATCTTCGTGATCGACACCTCGGGCAGCATGCAGCGCTTCGCGTGGCCGCTGCTGCGGCACAAGATGGACGAGGTGCTCGACGCCTACCCGAAGGTGAAGGGGCTCCAGATCATGAGCGACGAGGGCGGCTACATGTTCTCGAGCTACGCGGGCAAGTGGATCCCCGACACCCCCGCGCGCCGAAAGGCGATCCGCGAGCGGCTGCGCAGCTGGAACGCATTCAGCAACTCGTCGCCGGTCGAGGGCATCGAGGCGGCGATCCGGGCCTTCTGGTCGCCGGACCGCAAGATCAGCCTGTACGTGATGGGCGACGAGTTCACCGGCGACTCGATCGACGCGGTGATCCAGAGCGTCGACCGGCTCAACCGCAGGGACGCGCGCGGCGAGCGCAAGGTGCGGATCCACGCCATCGGCTTCCCGACGGTGCTCGACCAGTCGGCGTTCCCCGAGACGACGGGGATCCGCTTCGCGACGCTGATGCGCCTGCTGTGCGAGCGCAACGGCGGCGCCTTCGTGGCGCTCAACAGCCTGGCGCCCTGAGCGCGGGCGGCCTCCGATCAGCGCTCGACGGCGTCTCCTTCGATCTCGACCACCACCACGGTCGCCGTCGGGTCGAGGATCGGCCGCTCGAGGGCGAGGCACGGCCGTCCGCCCTCGAGCTTCACCTCGACCGGGCGGGCGTCGGCGAGGCGATAGGCGCGCTTGACTGCGTTCTTCATCGGGGGCAGCTCGAACGGCACCCGCGGCTCCACGAAGAACGTGAAGTACAGCTTGCCGGGCTTCGTGGTGACGCGCCACTCGTTGCGGCTCAGGAACAGCGGGTTGCCGCGCAGGTCCCTGGCACCCCTCGCGCTCGGCTCGCCGAGCTCGTCGCCCCAGGGTGTCGCGCCCGCCCCGTAGACAGCCTCGCCGTTCAGCTTCAGCCAGCGACCAGCCGCGCGGAGCGTGTCCTGGCTCGGCTGCGGGATGACACCGTCGGCCATCGGCCCCACGTTGAGCAGGTAGTTGCCGCCCTTGCTCACGATGTCGACCAGCTTGAAGATCACGTCGCCCGGCGACTTCCAGTCGTGGTCGTCCTTCCTGTAGCCCCAGGTGTGGTTGAGCGTCGCCGGCACCTCCCACGCCGTCTTCTGGACGTCGCCGGGGATCACGTTGTCCCCGGTCGTGACGTAGTCGCCGGCGGCGCCCAGGCGGCCGTCGATCAGCGTCTTCGGCGAGAGGCTGCGGACGATGTCGGTGAAGCGCTGGGCGCGCTCCGCGTTCATCAGGCGCGGCGTGTCGAACCAGACGAGCGCCACCGGGCCGTACTCGGTCAGCAGCTCGCGCACCTGCGGCTCGGCCTTGTCGCGCAGGTACTGGTCGAAGTCCTTCTTCTCGTCGGGCCCGAAGTCCCAGGTGTTGCCGGCCCCGTTGGGCTCGTGCCAGTCCTGGGCCTGCGAGTAGTAGTACCCGAGCGGCATGCCCTGCTTCGCGCAGGCCGCCGCCAGCTCCTTCAGGATGTCGCGCTTCGCGGGCGTCGCGTCGACGGCGTCCCAGCGGCTGACCTTCGAGTCGTAGAGCGCGAAGCCGTCGTGGTGCTTGGAGGTGATCACGATGTACTTCATGCCGGCGTCCTTCGCCAGCTGGACCCAGGCGGAGGCGTCGAACCTCACCGGGTTCCACTGCGTCGCGAGCTGCTCGTACTCGGGCACCGGGATCCGCGCGCGGAACATGATCCACTCGCCTATGCCGGGGACGCGCTCGCCCTTCCATTCACCCGCTGGGATCGCGTAGAGCCCCCAGTGAATGAAGAGGCCGTACTTGGCCTCGTGGAACCAGGCGAGCCGGGCCTTCTTCGCCTCGGGGGAATCGGCGAGCGGTGCTTGCGGCGTGGGCGCCAGGACGGCGGTGAGCGCGAGCACGGCGGCTACGGTTACAGGCATGGTCACCTCCGTCCGAGCTTCGCGTCGATCGAGAAGCGGCCCGGGCCCAGCAGGGCTACGGCCACGCAGACGAGCAGGTAGACGGTGGCGAGCTCGGGGTTGCCCCAGGCTCGCAGCGTCTCCTCCGTCGCCGGGCTGACGCCCAGCCACGAGAGAAAGTGGCCGAGCGCCCGGTGCCGGACGAACGCCGCCACGAACATGGTGGACGCCGCCAGCGCGGCGGCCCAGCGCGTGAAGAAGCCGAAGGCGATCGCGATCCCGCCCGCGAGCTCCGAGAGGGCTGCCGCCCACGCGAAGAGCACGGGCACCGGGAAGCCCATGCTTGCGACGCTGTCGACGAAGCGGGTCTGTCCCGACGCGAGGCCCACGATCTTGCCCCAGCCGTGGCCGATCGCCAGATAGAGGCCGGCCAGGCGCAGGATGAGCAGTCCGATGTCCCTCGTCATGATCGGGGACTCTATCGCAGGACGAGCCGATCGCGGGTAGCGCGCGCTTCGAACCGCTCGGCCCGTGTTGCCGTGGGCCTCGATTGGCCTATGCTGGGTGGCCATGGCGCGGCGGTTGTTGTTGATCAGCACGTCCACGGTGTTCGGCACCCGCTACCTCGAGCACGCGTTCGCCGACCTGCGCGAGGTGCTCGCGGGCGTGCGGCGGGTTCTCTTCATCCCCCACGCGCTCGAGGACCACGCCGGCTACGCCGCGAAGGCGCGGGCGGCATTCGAGGAGATCGGGTTCGAGCTCGACTCGCTCCACGAGGCGAGCGACCCGCGCCAGGCGGTTCAGGGCGCCGAGGCGGTCTTCTGCGGCGGAGGCAACACGTTCCGGTTGCTCGACCGGCTCGTCCGGCTGGACGTGCTCGACGCCCTCAGGATCCGCGCGCTGGAAGGAATGCCCTACACGGGCGCGAGCGCCGGGTCCAACCTCGCCTGTCCGACGATCATGACGACCAACGACATGCCGATCGTGGAGCCGGCGACATTCAGCGCACTCGGGCTGGTGTCGTTCCAGATCAACCCCCATTACCAGGACCCGGCTCCCGGCTCGACGCACATGGGCGAGACGCGCGAGACCCGCATCCGCGAGTTCCACGAGGAGAACGCCGCGCCGGTCGTGGGCCTGCGCGAGGGTGCTTTGCTGCGGATCGAGGGCGAGTCGGTCGAGCTGCGGGGGACGGCCGGCGCACGCATCTTCCGCCGCGGCCAGGAGCCCGTCGAGGTCGCGCCCGTGACCTCGATCCAGGCGCTCCTCGGCTGATCGCTTGCGCCGCCCGGGCGGCGGCGGATATCCTGCCGCGTTCCGACGAGCGGGAGAAAAGCGCGATGAGCGATCGCAACCAGTCCATCCTCGTGAGCGGCGGCCACAAGGGCACCGAGGCCGAGTTCGGCCGCGCGGCCGAGAAGTGGGGCGTGCGCCAGGTGACGCTGTCCTACGAGGGCCACGTGATGGAGTACAGCAAGGACGTCGAGGTGCTCTCCCCGGCGGAGCTGCTGAAGGGCGACGTGAGCATGGAGATCGTCTCCAAGCGCATGGGGCGCACCTACACCTCGATCGAGCAGGTCCGAACCGTGTGCCAGCTGATCTTCCACATGGTGTCGCGCTCCTACATCGTCTACGCCGTGGGCTGGATCCAGGGAGACGACACCGTCCAGGGCGGCACCGGCTGGGGCGTCGAGCTCGCCAAGTTCTTCGGCCGTCCGGTGAGCGTCTTCGACCAGGCGCGCCACGGCTGGTTCACCTGGAAGGACGGGCACTGGGTCACCGATACCCCGGTGATCCCCGAGCGCCCGTTCGCGGCCACCGGGACGCGCAACCTGAACGAAGAGGGCCGCAAGGCGATCGCCGCGCTCTTCGAGCGCTCGTTCGGGCCGCCGAAGTAGCGCGCGGCTCGGTGCTCCGGCGACCCCGGAGTGAACCAGATCACATCCGCGAGGACGTTCCCCGCGTAGGCTCCGGCGGTGCGTTCGTCCTCCCCGGGCGCCTTTGCGAAGGCAACACCGTCACGCCCGTCTCAGGCGCCGCGGCCTGCCGCTGCGGCATCCGCGCTCAAGGTCCTGGTCGCCGGCATCGACAAGGACGCGCGGGCGTCCGTCGAAGCATCCGTCAGGCAAGCCTTTGCCGGTCGCGACCCGGCGGAGCCCTGGTCCGTATCGCTGGTCCGGGTCGGGGCCTCGTGGTCGGTGACCCTGGGCGGACCCGGCGAGCGCTTCCGCAACCTCTCCTTCAGCGCCGAGTCGCACCGGCTGGCCGAGGCGATTCGCGAGGCGATCTCGCGCGACGAGCCGACGCCGGCTCCGGCAACGGCGGCGCCCGCAACCCGGTCCGCGCGCTCCCGGATCCAGGACCGGCACGTGTGCGGGCGCTGCCAGCAGGCCATGCTGGTGTCGTACGAAGGCGAGGCCGAGGAGCCGAAAGAGCGCGCTCCCGTGGCGTGCCCCCATTGCTGGGCAGTCAGCCACGTGGAGGTCGGCGGCTGGGCCGCGGCCGGCGGAGACTACGTCGCCGAGAAGGCCTGAGCCGGTTACGATGAGGCCATGCGCCTCATGCTCGCGTGCCTCGCGCTCGCCCTGACCTCGACCCAGGCAGCGGCCCAGGCCGATCTCCAGGTGAAGTGGCAGCTCAAGGAAGACGTGTTCCCGGCCGGAGGCGAAGGCTCCTCGCGTGTGGCCTTCACGCTCACCAACCGCGGCCCCAAGCCCCTCGCGGGCAGCGGGTGGGCAATCTACTACAGCGCGTTGCACGAGCCACGGCCCGGGAGCGTGAGCGGCGGGTGGACCATCGAGCGCGTCACTGGCGACCTGCAGCGCCTGGCGCCCGGCGCCGGCTTCGCCGGCCTCCCGCCCGGCCAGAGCGTCGAGATCGAGTACCGGACGGGGCTGCTCACCAACAACAGCTTCGCCCCGGCTGGCGCGTACGTGGTTTTCGACGATGCGAAGGACCGGGGGCACGCGCTGCGGGAGTTCACGGCCGTGCCGTTCCAGCGCCCCGCCCAGGGCGAAGGTCGCGACCCGCGCCTCGTGTCGCCGGAGCAGCAGTTCGCGCTCGACTCCGCGATTCGCGACATCCCGGCCGACGAGCTGCCCCCGGTCTTCCCGACGCCGCTGCGGCTGACGAAGTCGGAGGGGGAGCTCCGGCTCGCCGCGATGCCGAAGGTCGAGGCCTCGGCCGAGCTCTCGGCCGAAGCGGGCTTCGCGGCTGCATACCTGCGCCCCTACTTCGGCAACCGCCCCGCCGCGGCCGCGGTCGACGCGGCCCTGCGGCTCGAGACGGGCCCCGTCGAAGGGCAGAGCTCGCGCGAGGCCTACACGCTCGTCGTGGATCCGAAGGCCGGCATCCGCATCGTGGGCGCCTCGCCCGCGGGGGTGTTCTACGTCCTGCAGTCGCTGCGCAGCCTGCTGCCCGCGCCGGCTCCCGGCAAGGGGCTCGTGCTGCCGGCGCTCACGGTCGTGGACGCTCCGCGCTTCGGCTACCGCGGCTTCATGCTCGACGTGGCCCGCAACTTCCAGCCGAAGGCGCTGGTGCTGCGCACGCTCGATCTGCTGGCGCGCTACAAGATCAACGTCTTCCACTTCCACCTCACGGAGGACGAGGGCTGGCGACTCGAGATCCCGAGCCTGCCGGAGCTCACCGCGGTGGGCGCGCGGCGCGGGCACACGCTCGACTCGAGCCGCTTCCTGCCTCCTGCCTGGGGCTCCGGCCCCGAGGTGGACCGGCCGTGGGGCAGCGGCTTCTACACGCGCGCCGACTACGTCGAGATCCTGCGCTACGCGGCGGCGCGCCACATCGAGGTGATCCCGGAGCTCGAGATGCCGGGGCACGCGCGTGCCGCGATCAAGGCGATGGAGGCGCGCTTCCGCGAGCGCAGCGCCGCGGGCGACGCCGACGGCGCCCGGCGCTACCGCTTGAGCGACCCCGAGGACCGCTCCGTGTACACCTCGGCGCAGCTCTACCACGACAACGTGATGAACCCGGCGCTCGACTCGACCTACGCGTTCGTCGAGCGCGTGGTGGGTGACCTCGTGGCGATCCACCGCGAGGCCGGCGTGCCGCTGCGCAACCTGCACATGGGCGGCGACGAGGTCCCGAACGGCGTCTGGGAGCGTTCGCCTGTGGCGCAGGCCTACCTGAAGCAGCACGGCCTCGCGAGCGTGGACGATCTCTGGTTCGTGTTCTACGGCAAGGTCGAGCAGATCCTGAAGGCCCACGGCATCCCGCTCTCCGGCTGGGAGGAGATCGCGGTCCGCAAGACGCGCCGGGACGGCCAGGCGACGCTCATCCCCAACCCGGCGTTCGCGGAGCGCGGCTGGCGCGCGTACGTCTGGAACAACGTCCCGGGCTGGGGCGCCGAGGACCTCGCGTACCGCCTGGCGAACGGCGGCTTCAAGGTCGTCTTGTGCCCCGTGACGAACCTGTACTTCGACCTGGCCTGGAACCAGAACCCGGAGGAGTCCGGACTCGACTGGGGCGGCTTCGTGGACCTGCGCAAGCCGTTCCAGTTCATTCCGTTCGACTACTACCGGAACGTGCGCCTCGATCGCCGCGGCCAACCGCTCGATCCTGCGGTCTTCGTCGGGAAGGACCGGCTGACCGACTACGGCAAGGCGAACATCCTGGGGATCCAGGGCAACCTGTGGTCCGAGACGCTGGGAGGCGACGGTCGGCTCGACCCGAAGCTCGCGCCCAAGCTCCTCGGCCTCGCCGAGCGCGCGTGGGCGGCCGAGCCGGACTGGGCCGCGGAGCCCGACCCGGCGAAGTCGGAGCCGCTCTACCGCGAGGCCTGGTCCCGCTTCGTGAACGTGCTCGGCAAGCGCGAGCTGCCGCAGCTCGACCGCGAGGGGATCCGCTACCGGATCCCGACTCCCGGCCTGAAGGCCGAGGGCGGCGCGGTGAAGGTGAGCGTCGAGCTGCCGGGGTTCACGCTCCGCTACACCACCGACGGCAGCGAGCCGACCGAGAAGAGCCCCGTGGTGCCGACCGAGCGTCCGCTCGCGGCGCCGAGCCTGCGCACCGGCGAAGTGCCGAGCCTGCCCGGCCCCCAGGCGGGTGTAATCCCGTTCCGCGGAACGGTGAGCGTCGCCGCCTTCGACACCACCGGCCGCAAGGGCCAGACGGCGCGGGTGCGCGCGGATCATTGACG
>CAZMRX010000010.1:0-21574 GCA_964568755.1 uncultured Acidobacteriota bacterium
GATCAAACCGGTATGAATCCTAAGCTCGAAATCGCTCTCGAATTGGAGCGCATTGCTCTTGAAGATGACTACTTCATCTCGCGCAAGCTCTACCCGAACGTCGACTTCTACTCCGGCCTGATCTACCAGGCGATGGGCTTCCCGGTCGACATGTTCCCCGTGCTGTTCGCGATCGGCCGCATGTCCGGCTGGCTCGCGCAGTGGCAGGAGATGGTGCAGGACAAGGAGCAGAAGATCGCGCGGCCGCGCCAGGTCTACCTGGGCGCCTCCGAGCGTCCCTACCAGCCGATGATCCAGCGCTCCTGAGCAGGAGGACACGATGCGCAAGAAGATCACGATCGTCGGCGCCGGCCGCGTCGGCGAGACGACCGCCCACATCCTCGCCGACCGCGCGCTCGGCGACTTCGTGCTGGTCGACGTCGTGCCCAACCTCGCCGAGGGCAAGGCGCTCGACCTGATGCAGCTGCGCCCGCTCGCCGGGGCGGACGTCAGCATCACCGGCAGCAACAGCTTCGAGGCCACGCGCGGATCCGACGTGGTGGTGGTCACCTCCGGGATGCCGCGCAAGCCCGGCGAGTCGCGCGAGGACCTGCTCCGCAAGAACATCGCGATCGTCAAGCCGGTGGCGGAGGAGATCAAGCGCACCTCGCCCGACGCGATCCTGATCATGGTGGCCAACCCGCTCGACACCATGACCTGGGTCGCTCGCAGCGTCACCGGCTGGCCGCGCGAGCGCGTGTTCGGCATGGCCGGAGTGCTCGACACCGCGCGGCTGCGGACCTTCATCGCGATGGAGCTCGGCTGCTCGGTGAAGGACGTGAACGCCTTCGTGCTGGGCGGCCACGGCGACGAGATGGTGCCGGTCGTGCGCTACGCGTCGGTCGGAGGCATCCCGATCGAGAAGCTGCTGCCGAAGGACCGCATCGACGCGATCGTCAAGCGCACGCGCGGCGCCGGCGGCGAGATCGTGAAGCTGCTCGGCTTCAGCGCCTACTTCTCGCCGGCGGCGGCGGTGGCGGACATGGTGCAGGCCGTGCTGCTCGACGAGAAGCGCGTGCTGCCGTGCTCGACGCTGCTGTCGGGCGAGTACGGCGTCCACGACCTCTACCTCGGCGTCCCCGTGATGCTCGGCGCGCGCGGCGTCGAGAAGGTGCTCGAGGTCGAGCTCGCGCCGGACGAGAAGGCGATGCTGGCCGCCTCGATCCGGCTCTGCTCGGAGTCGATCGCGGAGGCGCGCAAGCTGATGGTGCCGGAGCCGGCTCTCGCCCGCTGAGCGAACCCTGGCCTGCCGCGCCCGCGCGGGCGCGGCAGGCGCTAGGCCTGGCGCTCGCGCCTTCGCCTCGTGCTCCGGTCGCGGGCCGCGAGGTGCTCGAACACCTGCTGGGCCTCGTCGCAGCCCCAGGTGAGCGTCATCGTGACGTGCTCGTAGAGGTCGGCCTTCATGCCGGCCGCCTCCGGGTCGCGCAGCAGCTTCTTGAAGATGATGCGGTTGAGCTGGCCCAGCGCGTCGCACACCTCGCGCGTCTCGAAGCCCTGCTGGTAGCGACGCTCGGCGAGGTCGCGGCAGTACGAGACCAGGATCGATCGCTCCCGCGTCCTGACCGCGTTCATCAGGTGGCGCAGGATCAGCGTGTGGTTCCAGCGGTGGTCCGCTTCGCTCACCTGCTGGTAGCTCGGCAGGCGCTCGCGCCCCTCGGGCCCGGTCAGCCACTCGTGGAACTCCGCCGCGATCTCGTGGGCGTGCTTCTTGAGCAGGGCGAAGATGCGCAGGTTCGTCTCGAGGTGGACCTCCTTCATCGCCGCGCGGTTGGCCCGGTTCCACTCGATCGGGTCGGTGCGCCGGTTCTCGAGCAGGAACGGCAGCCGTCTCGGGACCGCGAGGCGCGGGCGCGACTCCCAGCCCAGCAGCGCCCGGGTGCGGCTGGCGTCGATCGTCATCGCGGAGTCGATGTAGCGCGCCATCCAGGGCCGCTCGAAGGGCCGCTTCCCGATCAGCCTGCCCAGCACGTCGAGGCTCCACATGCCCGGGCCGCACAGGGGCCGCGGCATGTGGATCGCGCTCCTCTTGCTCCCGAAGTGGAGGAGCGTCGCCTCGTCGAAGAGCTGCTGGTGCGAGACGGCGCCGTCCGGGCTCGCCTGCAGCACCTGGCCCGGCGGCAGCTCCGCGAGCCGGTCGAGCAGCGCGAGGAAGAACAGCACCAGGTCGTCCACGTGCAGGTACGGAATGGCGGACTGCCCCCGGCCGCCGAGCACGCGGGCGTTCCAGGCGCCCGACAGCCAGGTCTCGAGGAACATGAACAGAGGCGGGTACTCGCACCAGTCCGAGTAGAGGGCGGCGAAGCGGACGATGGTGTGCGGGAAGTGCTCGCGGTACTCCGCCAGCATCCGCTCGCCCGTGGCCTTCGTGCGCGCGTAGACGTGGTCCCCGTCCGGGGCGCTCGCTTCCGTGAGCGCCTGTCCCAGGGGGGGAAAGCGGCAGGCGGCGGTCGAGCTCGAGAACACGAAGCGCTTGAGGCCGAGCCCCCTGGACAGCTCCAGGACGTTCCGCAGCCCCTGCACGTTGGTGCGCTCGTACTCGGGGTGCTCCTCGCCGGTGAAGTCGTAGTGCGCGGCGAGGTGGATCAGGATCTCGGCTCCCCCGTCCGCGCGGATCCCGTCGAAGACCGGCTGGATCGCCGTTCGGTCGCCGATGTCGGCCTGGTGCCAGGCGATGTTCGGGTGGACCGGCGCGCCGGAGCGGGCCTGCGAGCGGCGGGCCAGGCCGACGATCCGATAGTCCTGCTTGAGCGCGTCCAGCAGGTGCCGCCCGACGAAGCCGGAGGCGCCCGTCACGACCAGGCGCGGGAGGGTCATCGTTCGCCGACGAGGATATCCTGCCCGATCACCTCGACGGACAGCATGCGCAGGGGACGCTGGGCCGGGCCGGAGACGGGGCGCCCGTCGCCGTCGAAGGTCGCCTGGTGGCAGCTGCAGCGGTAGAAAGCGTTGCCGGCGTCCCACCGCACCAGGCAGCCGATGTGGGTACACAGCATGCTGCGCGCGAGCAGGCCGGCCTCGGTCTGGCTGACCTCGACCGGCTCGCCGGCGTGCTGGATCACGAGCCGGCCCCGCGCCCGCAGCTCGTCGCGCGAGACCCGCGTGCGCCGGTCCACGGGCTTCGCAGGCGCGCAGGCCGCGGCGAGGGCCTGGGAGGCACCGGCGAGCAGCGCCAGGCCCTCCCGCCGCTTCACGACTGCACCGGCGCGGGTCCGGCGAGTGGCAGCCCCCGCGCACGCCGGAGCAGCAGCACCACCAGCCCCATGGCCGCGTCAGCCAGCCCCGAGAGCGGCACGACCCAGGGGACGACGGACGTCGCGGTCGTCAGGCCCAGGAACACGACCGCGATCGCTTTCGTCATCACCAGCAACAGCACGCCCCGGTATCGAAAGTACTCCACCAGGTAGACGCCGGCCACCACGAAGTGGAAGGCGCCGGCCTGGCGCGGGAAGAACAGCGGCACGGGGCTCGGGAAGCCGCCAAAGCGCGCGCCCCAATCGGTGGCGAAGCTCAGGAACAGGCCCACGACGATGCTGTGGAGCGCGATCAGGACGACGAGCGCGCGCTCGAGCCGCGAGAGGGCCATCAGCTCATCCGGTCGTGAGCGCCGCAGCGGAAGGCGCTGCCTCCCACCAGACGTCCGGAGCCCCGGGGTTCGCCCGGCGCGCGGCCGGATGGCCGAGCCGCTCGAGCTCGCGCAGCACCTCGCCGACGGCGCGCGGGACGGCCTCCCGCAGCGCGACGCCGAGGTGAACGCCCATGGCGGTCTGCTCCGGCACGGCGCCGACCAGCAGCACCTCGCGCGGGCCGCGCCCCTCGAACTCGGCCGTCAGCAGCGCTTCCTTGACGGCAGGATCGTGCGGGCTCAAGCGGGGCTGAGGTGGGTGCTTCAGGATGTCGTCGCGCCGGTAGAGCCGGAGCGTGCCGGGAGGCGCGTCGGAACGAACGGTGTCGACCAGGATCAGGGCTTCGATGTCGGTCAGGTACGGCGTCAGGTCCAGGCCCGGCGTCCCGAGGTCCTGGACGTCGACCTGCGCGGGGAACTCGTACTCCGCGAGCAGGGTCTCGACCACCCACGGGCCGAAGGCGTCGTCGCCCATGAGCACGTTGCCGAGGCCGATCACGCCGACGCGGGGCCCGCTCACGCCGGCCTCCACGCTAGAGCGCCTTCACCCGGGCGAGCTCCTTGCCCTCCGGGTCGAGCGTGTGGACCGCGCAGGCCAGGCAGGGGTCGAACGAGTGCACGGTGCGCAGCACCTCGAGCGGCAGCTTCGGGTCCGCCACCGGGTTGCCCACGAGCGACGCCTCGTAGGGCCCCTTCTGGTCCTTCGCGTCGCGCGGGCTCGCGTTCCAGGTGGTGGGAACGACCGCCTGGTAGTTCTTGATCTTGCCGGCCTGGATCACGGCCCAGTGCGAGAGCGTCCCCCGCGGCGCCTCGTGGAAGCCGAAGCCGCGCACCTCGCCCGCCGGGAAGCTCGGCGGGTTGAAGATGGCGGTGTCGCCCTTGGCGATGTTCTCGACCAGCAGCTTCCAGTGCTTCTGGCCGAGCTCGGAGATGACGGCGGTCCGGACCGCACGCGCCGCGTGGCGCCCCAGCGTCGACTGCAGCATCCCCGGCGTCACCTGCACCTTGGCGATGCTGGAGACCGTCTTCAGCGCCAGGTCCGCCCAGCGCTTCGTCGGCTCGTGGCCGCCGACGTACCCGACCAGCACCTGCGACAACGGCCCCACCTGCATCGGCTGGCCCATGAAGCGCGGCGCCTTCACCCACGAGTACTTGCCGTTCTCCTCGAACTTCGTGTGCTTCGGCTCGGTGGTCTCCTCGAACGGGTGCTTCTGCCAGCTGCCGTCGTACCAGGCGTGGGCGATCGATTCCTCGACGTTGTCCCTGAAGTAGGGGTCGTCGAAGCTCTTGATCGCCTTGTGCGTCCCGAAGTCGCCGTTCATGATCGTGCCGCCAGGCAGGTCGAACTGGGTGCCCTTGGTGTCGAGCGGCAGATCCGGCACGGCGAGGTAGTTCGCGACGCCCTTGCCGTAGCCGAGCCACTCCGGGTACATGGCGCCGATCGCGCACACGTCGGGCACGTAGACCTGCTGCACGAACGTCACCACCTCGTCGAGCAGGCTCTTCACCGTGTAGAGCTTGTCCATGTTGAGTGTCGCCTGGTTGTCGAGGTTGATGGCGTTGGCGACGCCGCCCACGGCCAGGTTCTGGATGTTGGGCGTCTTGCTGCCGAGGATCGCGACCACCTGGTTCGCCTTGCGCTGGTAGTCGAGCGCCTGCAGGTAGTGGTGGACCGCCAGCAGGTTGACCTCCGGTGCCAGCTTCATCGCGGGGTGGCCCCAGTAGCCGTTCGCGAAGATGCCGAGCTGGCCCGCGTCGACGAAGCCCTTGAGCTTGTCCTTCGTCGCCTGCAGCGCCACGCGCCCGTTCATCGGCCACGCCGACAGGCTCTCGGCCAGCGCGGACGCCTTGGCGGGATCGGCCTTGAGCGCCGAGACCACGTCCACCCAGTCGAGCGCGGACAGGTGGTAGAAGTGGACCACGTGGTCGTGCAGCGCGTGCGCGATCACGATCAGGTTCCGGATGTACTGGGCGTTCAGCGGGATCTCGAGGCCGAGCGCGTTCTCCACGGCGCGCACCGAGGCGATCGCGTGCACGGTCGTGCACACGCCGCAGAAGCGCTGCGTGAAGATCCAGGCCTCGCGGGGGTCGCGGCCGAGCAGGATGTTCTCGATCCCCCGCCACATCTGGCCCGAGGCCCAGGCGTTCTTGACCGAGCCGCCGTCGACCTCGACGTCGATGCGCAGGTGCCCTTCGATACGGGTGATCGGGTCGATGACGATTCTGGCCATCTCACTCCCCCTTAGGCCCGGGCCGGCTCGGGCGAGCCGGCGAGGATCGGGAACGTCTTCACCGCGGCCACGTACAGAGCGATCTCGAGCGCCACGATTCCGAAGGTGATCAGCAGCTCCGGCACCGCCGGGAAGTAGCTCCAGTGGTCGCCCGGCCGGAAGCCCACGAGGTACACGTTGAAGCGGAAGACGGTGCCGCCCACGACGAGCAGCAGCGCCGCGAGCGCCTGGCGGCCCGGGGCGCGACGGTTGGCCTCGGGCCACAGCACCACGGCGCCGGCCACGAGCAGGCCCAGCTCCAGCAGCACCGCCAGGCCGTACCAGGAGGCGAGCGCGGCCAGCCGGCCGCGCACCGCGAGGTCGACCAGCCGGAAGCCCACGAAGAAGAGCGCGACCCAGATCGCGACCTTCGAGAGGCGCCCCAGCATGGCGGTCTCGCGCCGGCGGCCGAACGCGGAGGCCGCGGCGTGGCTCTCGAGCACCACCACGCCGTAGCCCATGATCACGCAGTTGACCAGGAACAGGAACGGCAGCCAGGGAGTGAACCACAGCGCGTGCAGCCGCGGACCCGGCAGCAGCATCATGGTGCCGAGCGAGGACTGGTGCATGGTCGGCAGCAGCAGCCCCAGCGCGAGGATCCACACGAAGTACCGCGTGACGAAGGCGAGCCCCTTCTCCGCGAACGAGCGCAGGCCCGGCGCCTGGCTGGTGCGCCACTTCTCGAAGAAAGCCGGCGAGAGCTCGACCAGCAGCACCAGCACGTAGGCCGCGACGCAGAGCGCCACCTCGAGCTGCGGCGAGTGGCTCCAGCGCCAGAAGAAGATCGGCACCTTCCACAGGTCCCAGTAGCGGCCGAGGTCGATCGTCACGGCGAGCACCGCGAGGCCGTAGCCGAGCAGGCTGGTGAGCACGGCCGGCCGCACCAGCGGGTGGTACTCGCCCTTGTTGAGGATGTAGACGAGCAGCGCCACGGCGTAGCCGCCGCAGCCGAGCGCCGTTCCCGTGACCACGTCGAAGGCGATCCAGACGCCCCACGGGTAGCCGTCGTTCAGGTTGCTGACCGCGCCGATCCCGGCGACGAAGCGCCAGAGCGCCATGACGCCGCCGAGTCCGGCGATCGCGACGAGGAGCTTGAACGGGCCGGTCCAGAGCTCCCCGCCCACGGCCGCGTGAGGATGGGCGTGGCTGCTCATGCCTCCACCTCCCCTCCGGCCTTCTTGCGGTTGCGGAAGAGCACCGCTCCGAGGCCGACGTAGAGGACCACGGGCGCGACGAAGCCCTGGTAGAGGCCCTCCTGGATCGTGTAGGCGGTGTTCGGGACGCCCTCCGGTCCGTACTCGGGCAGCCCGAGCTTCTCGAACGGGACGTGCGACAGGTAGAGCACCTGGGTGCCGCCGGCCTCGACTTCGCCGTAGATCCTCGGCACGTAGGCGTCGGGGTTCTCCGCCAGGCGCCGGCGCGCCTCGGCCAGCAGCTCCTCGCGCGTGCCGTAGATCACCGCACCGCGCGGGCAGACCTCGCAACAGGCGGGGCCGTGGCCGCGCGAGTAGCGGCTGAAGCCGCCCTCGTTCTCGAGCCGGGCATCGCCGACGCGGTGCCGGCACAGCTCGCACTTGACGATCTTCGGCACCGGCTTGTCGAACTCGAACTTGGGGATGCCGAAGGGACAGGCCATCTGGCAGTAGCGGCAGCCCACGCAGTAGCTCGGGTCGTAGCCCACGATGCCCGTGGTCTCGTCCTTGTGGAGCGAGTGGAGCATGCACGCCGCCGCGCAGGCGGGGTCCACGCAGTGCATGCACTGGGCCTTCATGAAGGAGACGCGGTCGCCCTCCTTGTAGAGCTTGATGACGTTCTTGGTCTTCCCGTTGAGGTCGAGCGGAGCGTGGTGCAACCCGTCGAGGCTGGTGTCGGGCTCGAGCTCGTTCGCCTCGCGGCACGCCACGACACAGGCCTTGCAGCCGATGCAGCGCGTGGTGTCGTAGAGCATGCCCATCGCCCCGGGCGGGACCGGCTTCGCCACGCGCGCGGCGCGCGCCGAGGCCGCCGCGAGCGCCGTCGCGGTGGCCGCTCCCGTCCCGGCGAGCACGCGCAGCGCCCGCCGACGGCCGGGGTTCACGGCGTCACCCCCTTGTCGCCGCCCTCGGGCGGAGCCGGCTTCTCCTGGTCGAGCGCCTTCACGAAGCGGTAGCCCGCGCCGAGCGCGGCGCCCGCCGCGAGGCCGGCGAGGCCGGTGGCCACGGCTCCCACCTTGCCCTGCTCCACCTCGATCCCCGGGTAGGTGTCGGGCGGCGTGGGTCGCTCGATCGTGACGGTATCGTGCAGCGGCATGCGGAAGGCCAGGCTCTGCTCGGTGCAGCCGAAGCAGGGGTGCCCGAGGCCGATCGGCCAGGCGTCCACGGTCTCGCCGAAGTGCAGGGTCGAGCAGCTCGCGTGCGTGGCCGGGCCCTTGCAGCCGGTCTTGTACAGGCAGTAACCCAGGCGGTGCCCCTCGTCGCCGAACTGCTGGACGAAGCGGCCGGCGTCGAAGTGGGCGCGGCGCGGGCAGTGCTCGTGGATCGTGCGGCCGTAGGCGAAGAGCGGCCGGCCCTTGTCGTCGAGCGCGGGCAGCGTGCCGAGCGCCACGAACTGGAGCGCCGTGCCGAGGAAGATGTAGGGGTTCGCCGGGCAACCCGGCAGCGTCACCACCGTCTTGCCCTTCAGCACCATCGGCGCGCCCGTGGCCCCGGTCGGGTTCGGGTCCGCGGACGGGATGCCGCCCCACGAGGCGCACGAGCCGATCGCGACGATGGCGCCGGCCTTTTCGGCCACCTCGTTCACGATCTGAAGCGCGGTCTTGCCGCCGATCATGCAGTAGATCCCGTCGTCCTTCGTGGGGATCGCCCCCTCGACCACGCAGATGTACTTGCCCGCGTTCTTCTCCATCGCGGCGTGGAGCGCGTCCTCGGCCTGGTGGCCCGAGGCGGCCATCAGCGTCTCGTGGTAGTCGAGCGAGACGAGCTCGAGGATCAGCTTCGCGATGTCCGGGTGCGTGGTGCGCAGCAGCGACTCCGTGCACCCGGTGCACTCCTGGAAGTGCAGCCAGATCACCGAGGGCTTGATGCCGACGGCGGCGGCCTCCACCATCCTGGCGGCCGCCGTGGCGTCGAGGCCCACGGCGGCCGCGGCCATCGTCACGACCTTGACGAAGCCGCGGCGGTCGAGGCCCGTGGGCTCCATCCGGGGGATGTCGAACGACCGGAGGTCGGTCATGCTCGTCGCCTCCCTGCTCCAGAAAACCGGGCCTCGCGCCGGCGGGGCCCGCGCGAGGCCCACGATCTCGCAGCTCCAGCAACCGCGTGAATGCACCAGATGAACCATCGATGGGGTCACGATGGACTATTCGCCTGCGGCGGGCGATTCGCGCAGACACACCGAAGCGCCTGAAAAAGTCGCGGCGTCGGCCCGGCTTCGGAGGTTCGCAGCGGGCGGCCGCGTCTGATAGCCTCTCCGATCACCCGTGAGCGAACCCCTCCTCGCCCAGCTCTCGACTCCCGCCGCCGTCGTGGACCTCGACGTGCTGGAGCGCAACATCAGCCGGATGGCCGCGCGAGCGCGCGAGGCCGGCGTCAGGCTGCGGCCTCACGCCAAGACCCACAAGTGCCCCGATATCGGGCGCTTGCAGCGCGCGGCGGGGGCGTGGGGGCTCTCGCTCGCCAAGGTGGGCGAGGCCGAGGTCTTCGTCGACGCGGGCTTCGACGACATCTTCCTCGCCTACCCGGTGGTGGGCGAGGACAAGGGCCGGCGGCTATTGGCGCTCTCGGACCGCGCCCGCCTGGCCGTGGGCGTGGATAGCGTCGAGGGTGCGCGCAGCCTCGCGACGCCCTTCCAGGCGGCCGGGCGCACGCTCGAGGTAGTGCTGAAGGTGGACGTCGGCTACGGGCGAGTCGGAGTGCCGCCCGAGCGCGTCGTGGAGCTGGCCGGACCGGTGGCGGACCTGCCGGGACTTCGCTTGCGCGGCGTCTTCACCCACGCCGGCCACGGCTACCTGGCCGAGAGCCGCGCGGGCGTCGACGAGATCGCTCGGCTCGAGGGCGAGCGGCTCCTGGAAGCCGCCTCGCGCCTGCGCGACGCGGGGCTGCCCGTCGACGAGGTCTCCGTGGGCTCGACGCCCACCGCCGCGCGCGCGATGCGGGTCGAGGGCGTCACCGAGTGCCGTCCCGGCAACTACGTGTTCCACGACGCCTCGCAGGTGGGGCTCGGCACCTGCGGCGTGGAGGACTGCGCGCTCACGATCCTCGCGACGGTGGTGAGCGTGCCGGCGCCCGACCGCGCGGTGCTCGACGCGGGCTCCAAGACGCTGTCGAGCGACCCGCTGCGCCCGCGGGCCGGCGGCTACGGCCAGATCCTCGGCCGCGCCAGCCGGATCGAGAAGCTCTCCGAGGAGCACGGCGTCGTCGCGGTCGTCCCCGGCGAGACGTTCCGCGTGGGCGAGCGCGTCCGGATCCTGCCCAACCACGCCTGCGTCGTCGCCAACCTGCACGACCGCCTGATCGGCGCGAGCGGCGACCGCGTGGAGACGGTGCTCGCAATCGAGGCTCGCGGGCGAGTCCGGTAAGAGCCCGTCCGAACAACCCCAGGGGGTCTGGGGGGGCGGCGCCCCCCCAGTTCAAGGATAGCCAGCAGCAGCCCTTGCCGTTCGTCTTCCCCCTCGGAGCGTTCTTGGAGAGTCGACAGGCTACGTCGGCAGGTAGCCCTCGGCGATTCGAGCGAAGTCCGCGAGCTGCTGCCGCTGCCACGCCTCGTCGCGGCCGAGCTCGGACGCCATCAGGCGGGCCGCGGCCGGGGCCATTCGCAGGGCGGCCCGGGTGTCGAGCGACAGCGCCCGCGTTCGCCGCGCGAGCACGTCGTCGAGCGTGCGGGCCATCTCGTGGCGCACGGCCCACACCACCTGCACCGCGCGGACCTCCAGCGCCGGGTCGAGCACGGCGTCCAGCTCGGGGCGCTCGCGGGCGAGGCCCAGCAGCGCGGGCGCGTCGGCCCCGTACTCGGCAAAGGCCGGGAACCGGGCCTCCCGGGGATGGTGGCCGTGAATCCGCAGCTCCCGCGTGACGCACGGCCGCTCGTCGAGGCCGGCGAGCGTCGCCGCGTGGTTCACGGCGTCCTCGGCCATCCTGCGGTAGGTCGTCCACTTGCCCCCGGCGATCGTCAGCAGTCCCGACTTGCTGATCTGGATCGTGTGCTCGCGCGAGAGCGCGGAGGTGTTCGAGGCGTCGCCCGCCTTCACCAGCGGACGGATCCCGGCGAACGTGCTCCGCACGTCGGAGCGGCTCGGGTTTTCCGACAGGTACCCGCTCGCGGTCTCGAGGATGAAGTCGATCTCCTCGGCGAGCGGGCGCGGCTCGAGCGTCGCCTCGCGCACGGGCGTGTCGGTGGTGCCCACCACCGTGTGGCCGTGCCACGGGATCGCGAACATCACGCGCGCGTCGCGCGTCCGCGGCACCATGATCGCCGTCTCGCCGCCCAGGAAGCGCTTGTCCAGGACGACGTGGACGCCCTGGCTGGGCGAGATGATCGGCGAGGCAGACGAGTCGTCCATCTGCCGCACCGCGTCGCAGAAGGCGCCGGTGGCGTTGATCACCGAGCGCGCCGCGACCGCGTGCTCGCGGCCGGACTCGAGGTCGCGGAAGACGGCGCCGCTCACGTAGCCGCCGTCGTCCTTCTCCAGGCGCACGACCGGCGCGTAGTTGACCAGGCAGGCCCCCTGCTCGACGGCCGTGCGCGCCAGGTCGATCAGCAGGCGGCTGTCGTCGAACTGCCCGTCGTGGTACTGCACTCCCCCGCGCAGCCCCTCCTGTTCCAGCGCCGGGATGCGCACGAGGACTTCCTCCGTGGTCAGAATCCGCGAGCGCGCGAAGCCGTGGCGGCCGGCCAGCATGTCGTAGACGCGCATGCCGATGCCGTAGAACGGCGCCTCCCACCAGAGGTAGTTGGGCACGACGAAGGCGAGGTCGCGCACGAGGTGCGGCGCGTTCTGCAGCAGCAAGCCGCGCTCGTGGAGCGCCTCCATCACGAGCGGCACGTTGCCCTGCTGCAGGTAGCGCACGCCGCCGTGCACCAGCTTGGTCGACCGGCTCGAGGTCCCCTTGCCGAAGTCGCTCTGCTCGACGAGCAGCACCGCGTAGCCGCGCGCGGCGGCGTCGACGGCTGCGCCCACCCCCGTGGCGCCGCCCCCGATCACGAGCACGTCCCAGGGGTCCTTGTGCTCGCGCACCCGCTCGAGCATGTCGTTCCGGTTCATGGCCGGGTCCATGATCCGCTGCATGTTCGAGCAGCTCAAGCCGGCGGGTGTCGCTCCCCGGCGTCCTGAAGAGCGTCTCGCGGCGATCTGGTGCCTGCGTCTTCGTGGCGATGGCGTCCTGCCACAGCATACGAAGCGAGCGCGGGCTGTCCCCTTAACGTGCTCTGAATCAATACGATGAGTCGACACCCCCCGGCCTCGGATCCGGCTTTGACGGCCTTTTACTTGACTAGTCAAGTAATTCGGGGGGATGCTGCTCGCGATGGGAACGATCGGGGACGAGATCCACCAGACGCGACCCTTCGCCGACGTGGCTGAAGAGGCCGTCGTGACGCTCGTGGCCACGGCCGACCGCGTGCGCGGCACGCTGTCCCGCGTGGTCGACCGCGGCGGCATCACGCTCCAGCAGTACAACGTGCTGCGGATCCTGCGCGGCGCCGGAGCTTCGGGCCTCCCCACGCTGGACATCGCGGCACGCATGATCGACAAGAGCCCCGGCATCACCCGCCTGCTCGACCGGCTCGAGGCACGAAGGCTCGTCCGCCGCGTGCGCTGCCCGCAGGACCGCCGCCAGGTGCTGTGTCATGCGACCGCGCAGGCCAGGCAGCTGCTGGCCGAGCTCGACGCCCCGATGGCGGAGGCGGCCCGGCGGCTGGTCGCGCCGCTCGGCGGCAGCCGCACCCTCGCACTCATCGCCTCACTCGACGAGATCCGAAACGCCGCGACTTCAGCGACGCCGCAGCCACGCCTTCCCGAAACCACGGTCCAGTCCTAAGGAGAACACACGATGTCGAAGACGCGCCTTGCTTCCTTCGCCGCACTGCTTTCGATTGCCGCGCCCGCATTCGCCGCCGAGACGTTCCAGTTCGACAAGTCCCACACCACCGTCGGCTTCCAGGTTCGCCACATCTTCACGATGCTGAGCGGCCGCTTCACCGACTACACCGGCACGATCCAGGTGGACCGCGCCAGGCCGGAGAGCTCGACGGTGGAGTTCACGATCCAGGCGACGAGCATCGACACGGCCGAGCCCCGGCGCGACCAGCACCTGCGCTCCGCCGACTTCTTCGACGTCGCGACCCACCCGACGATCACGTTCAAGAGCACCTCGGTCAAGCCCAACGGCAAGGACAGCTTCCTGGTGACGGGCGACCTGACGATGCGGGGCGTCACCCGGCAGCTGACGCTGCCCGTGACGCTGCTCGGCGAGGGCAAGGACCCCATGGGCAACGAGAAGATGGGCCTCGAGACGTCGGTCACGCTCAACCGCAAGGACTTCGGCCTGGCGTGGAACCGGGCCCTCGAGACCGGTGCGATGCTGGTCGGCGAAGAGGTGAAGGTCCAGATCGCGATCGAGGCGAACAAGGCCAAGCCGCCCGCGCCCGCCGCCGCGGCCAAGTAGGCCGGCGAGCGAAGCCCGATTCAACGGGCGGAGCGAGCGGGGGTATGCCAGAGGGGGTGCGGCGACGCACCCCCTGCTCACTTCACGGCGTACTCGTCGCGCGGCCACAGGTCGCGATTGGGGGCGATCTCGAGCGCCGGACCGGCCGGGCGCAGCGTGGCGACGGCCTCCGCCACCTGGCGCGCGCGCTCCGCACCGAGGTACTCGGCGGCGAGCGCGGCGCGCGCGGCCCACTCCGCGGGAAGAAAGCCGATCGGATCGCGGCTGCCGATCAGCGTGTCGCCGCCCGGCGTCTCGAGCACGTGCTCGAACACGGCCCGGAACGTGGCGCCCACGCGCGCGGTCGGCGCCCAGGTGCACATCAGGCCCCCCGGCTTCAGGCGCTTCTTGGCCGCCTCGAAGAACTCGATCGAGTAGAGGTTGCCGCTGCCCGAGGTCTCCGGCCAGGTGGCGTCGGTCTCGATCACGTCGTAGAGCGAAGCGCCCGCCTCGAGCGCCTTGCGGCCGTCCTCGATGCGAATCCGCAGGCGCGGGTCCTCGAGCAGGCGCCGGGTGTCGGGCACGTCGACGAACCCGAGCAGCCTCCACAGCACGCGCGGCTGCGGCGCCGAGATCTCGAACACGGTGAGCGAGCGCGTCTCGCGGCGCCAGGCCGAGGCCCAGGCCGTGTCGCCCGAGCCCAGCCCCACGACGGCCACGTCGAGCGGGGCCGGATGGACCGTCGCCGGCATCGCGCCGAGCAGCGTGTGGCCGCTCCCGTACGGCATCCAGCTGTTCCCCTTGCCGTTCACCGAGAGCCGCCAGCCGCCCTCGTCGGGCGTGAGGGCCACGACGCTGGTGGCGTCTTCCTCGAAGAAGACCAGCTTGACGTCGGACCGCACGCCGTGAAGCCGCCGCCACAGCCGGTCGGGCCCCGGCACCGCCCACGCCAGCAGGGACAGGCCGAGCGCCACGAGCGCGAAGCCGCGCCCGTAGCTGCGCCACCCCACGAGGGCGAACAGCACGCCCAACCCCAGCAGCACGCGCAGCGTCCCCGGCGTGCCCAGGTGCTCGAGCGCCAGCAGGCCGACGAGCAGGCTGCCCGCGGTGCAGCCCGCGATGTTGGCGGCCTGCAGGAAGCCCACCTTGCGGCCGCTCGTGGCCGGATCGTCGTGGACCGCCCGCTGCAGGATCGGGAACGACAGGCCCATCAGCAGCGTCGGGAGGAAGAAGAGCGCGAAGGGCAGCTGGACGTAGAGCCGCACGATGTTGGTTCGGTCGGCGGAGTGGCCCAGCGGGAAGAAGGCGTAGTCACCCCAGTAGGCGAAGAACCAGTCGAAGTGCCGCGCGTCGGGCGGCAAGGCGACGACGACGAGCAGCGGCAGCGCGGCGAGCGCCACGAGCGCGCACTGCACCAGCAGGAATGCGCGCAGCGGCCGGCGCACCCGGCTCGCGAGCGGAGCGCCGGCGAGCGCGCCCAGGCCCGAGCCGAGCAGGTACACGGCGAGCACCGTCCCGAACGTGTAGGCCGTGGACTTGACGGCCACGTCCAGCACGCGGAACCAGACGATCTCGAGCGAGAGCGCCACGAAGCCCGAGAGCGCGTAGAGCAGGAGCCAGAGCCGGAGTGGGCGGCGGCCCGGGGCCTCCACGCCGGCGGCGGAGGCCGCGGCCGGCGCGGCAACGGGCGACGGCGACTCGCTCGAGCGCAGGACGCCGAGGAGCAGGCTGCCCAGGCCCACGAGCCCGTTCGTGGCGGCCGCCGCCAGGATCGCGCCGCGGATCCCCAGCGAGGGGAAGAGCAGCCAGGGCGTCGCGAGCGCGCCCGTCGCGGCGCCGAGCACGTTGACGCCGTAGAGCCAGCCGATGCGGCGGCTCGCGGCCTCGACGTCGTTGACGACGGCGCGCACCAGGAACGGCAGCGACATGCCCATCAGCACGGTCGGCGGCAGCAGCGCCAGCAGGTGCAGCAGCCCCGCCTGCCACGACGGGCTCGGCAGGTGGACGGCCCGCGGGTAGAGCCAGTCGTAGTAGAGCCACGGGCTCGCCGCGCCGAAGCCGCAGATGGCGAGCTCGAGCCCGGCGAAGGCCAGGAGCGCCCGCCGGGTCGAGAGCGCCGTGCTCCAGCGCCCACCCTGGTGGCTGCCGATCCCGAGACCCGCCATGAACGCGGCGACGATCATCGCCACCGAGTAGAGGCCGACGCCGCTGTGCAGGGCCAGCAGACGCTGCCACGCCACCTGGTAGACGAGCGCCGCGGTGCCGCTCAGGAAGAACAGCAGGCCCGCGAGGGCGACGGCAGGCGTGTCCCGCCTCATCGAACCGGCAGCTCTGCGCCCATGCGGAATCGCAAGGCTAAGGCCCGCCGACCGCGAGGGTCAAGCGGTGTCCAGAGCCTCGACCCCGTGGCCCGCACGGGCACGGTGCTACGATGCGCCGCGGATGAGCGTGCACCCGAGTGCCGTCGTAGCACCAAGGGCTCGCCTCGGCCGGGGCGTCGTCATCGGGCCGCTCGCCGTGGTCGAGGACGACACCACGATCGGCGACGCCTGCGAGATCCGCGCACACGCGGTGGTGAAGCGCTTCACGACGCTCGGGGCGGGCAATCGCATCCACGAGGGCGCCGTGCTCGGCGGCGAGCCCCAGGACGTGTCCTTCGCGGGGCAGGAGACGGCCCTGGTGATCGGGGACCGCAACGTCATCCGCGAGGGCGTCACGATCCACCGCTCGACACGGCCCGGCGGAGCCACCGTGGTCGGCTCCGACTGCTTCCTGATGGCGTACGTGCACGTGGCGCACGACAACCGCATTGGCGACCGCGCGATCCTGGCCAACAACGTGATGCTGGCGGGCCACGTCGAGGTCGGCGAGCGGGCGTTCCTGGGCGGCGGGTCGGGCGTGCATCAGTTCTGCCGCGTGGGACGGCTGGCCATGGTCGGCGGCAACGCCAAGGTGGTGCAGGACTGCCTGCCGTTCGTCATCAGCGACGGGCACCCGGCGCGCGCCCGTGGGCTGAACGTGGTCGGCCTGCGGCGGGCGGGAATCACGCCGGCCCAGCTCCGGACGCTCCACGAGGCCTACCGCCTGCTGCTGCGCTCCGGCCACCGGCTCGAGCCCGCGCTCGAGAAGCTCGCGGCGCTCGCGGACCCGCTGGTGGACGAATGGATCGCGTTCGTGCGCTCGTCGAAGCGCGGCTTCGCGCACGCCGCCCGCGGCGCGGGCGGGGGCGACACGCACTAGCAGCGGCCTTGCGGCCCGCGCGAAGCGCACGCTAGACTGATTCAGGAGGCCGCCAGCGGCAGGCGGCCCCGTTTTCTTCCCAAGGAGCATGGCATTGGTCAAGCGGGTATTGCTGTTCGTAGCCACCAACATCGCCATCATGGTGATGGTCTCGATCGTGCTGGCCGTCCTCGGCCAGCTCGGGGTGCTGGACCTGGCCGGCGGCCAGGGCGCGCTCCTGGTCATCTGCGCGGTGTGGGGCTTCGGCGCCGCGCTCGTGTCGCTGCTGCTGTCGCGGAAGATGGCCAAGTGGACGATGGGCGTGCGCCTGGTGGACGGGCGCACGGGCAACGCCGACCTGGACTGGCTCTACAACAAGGTGGGGCAGCTCGCGCAGCAGGCGAACCTCCCGATGCCCGAGGTGGGCTACTACGAGTCGCCCGAGGTCAATGCCTTCGCCACCGGCCCCTCCAAGAGCCGCAGCCTGGTGGCCGTGTCGACCGGCCTGCTGAGAGGCATGAGCCGCCAGGAGGTCGAGGGCGTCCTCGCCCACGAGATCTCCCACGTCGCCAACGGCGACATGGTGACGATGACCCTGATCCAGGGTGTGGTGAACGCGTTCGTGCTGTACCTGTCGCACGTCGTGGCCGCGCTGGTCCGCAACATGATCGCGCGCGACGACGAGCGGGGTCCCTCGATGCTGGGGATGCTGGCGAGCCAGCTGGTGTTCATCGCCGCCCAGATCGCCTTCGGCCTGATCGGCTCGATGATCACGGCCTGGTTCTCGCGCCAGCGCGAGTTCCGCGCCGACGCGGGCGGGGCGGCGCTCGCCGGGCGCGGCGCGATGGTCGGCGCGCTGCGGCGGCTCGCGTCTTTCCAGGGAAAGGTCGACAACGCGCGCGGCCCGGAGCTCGCGACGCTCAAGATCGCGGGCGGCTCGGGCCTGCTCGCGCTGCTCTCGACGCACCCGCCGCTCGAGGTGAGGATCGCGGCGCTCGAGGGTCGCGTCTAGCTCTCCGACACGAGCGCCGCGACGAGGGCGGCGCGCGGGGGCAGGTCCGCGACGAGCACGTGCTCGTCGCGGGCGTGCGCTCCCCCGCCGCGCGGCCCCAGGCCGTCGAGCGTCGGGATCCCCGCGGCCGCGACGAAGTTGCCGTCGGAGGCGCCGCCCACGCGCGCGGCGCCGAGCTCCAGGCCGACGCCTTCGGCCAGCCGGCGCGCCAGCGCGTAGAGCTCTTCCGACGCCGTGGTCGGCTCGAGCGGAGGCCGGTCGAAGCGTCCCTCCACCTCGACCGACACGCCGGCGAGCGTGGGCCGATAGCCCGCGAGGCCCGCGCTCACGCGCTCGGCCTCGGCGCGGCTCCACGCGCGCGCATCGACGGTCAGCTCGGCCGCCTCGGGCACCACGTTCGCTACACTGCCCGCCCGCGCCACCGTCGCCGTGAGCGTGGTGCCGAGATCGACGGCCGCCAGGCCGTCGAGAAAGGCCACGAAGCGCGCCAGCTCGACGAGCGCCGAGACGCCCTTCTCGGGCTCGAGGCCCGCGTGCGCGGCGCGGCCGCGGAAGGCCACGCGAAAGACGCCGCAGCCCTTGCGCGCGACCTTCGCCGCGCCGTCGAGCGACGGCTCGAGCACGAGCACGCGGCGGTGCCGGCGCGCGACGCTCACGGTCATCTCGCGCGAGGCCTGCGAGCCCACCTCCTCGTCGGGCACCAGCAGCAGCGACACCGGCTGCGCCCGCGACTCCCGCACCATCGCGGCCAACACCGCCATCCCCACCGCGATCCCCGCCTTCATGTCGAAGACGCCGGGCCCGCTCGCCCGACCCGCCTCGAGGCGCCACGGCATCTCCGCGAGCGTCCCCGCGGGCCAGACCGTGTCGAGGTGCCCCAGCAGCAGCGTGCCTCCGTCGCGATAGGCGACCGACGCCAGCACCGCGTCGCCCCGCGGCGGGCACGGCCGCAGCTCGGCCGGGACGCCGCGCTCGCGCAGGCGATCCCGGATCCACGCGGCCGTGAGCGACACGCGCTCGGCGTCGTCGCTCGGGCTCTCCAGGCGCACGAGCGCCTCCAGGTCGGCGACGATGCGCGGCAGGTCCGAGGTGAAGGCCGACAGCCAGCGGGCCGACATGCGCGTCAATCTTAGCCGCTCCCGCGGCCTCGATGCCCACGACGGCTCTGCTATCCTCTGGCGCGCCACCACGCGCCCCGAAATGGAGACCTCGATCATGCGACACGCTTCCACGCGACCCGGACCGCTGCTGGCGATCGCCCTCGCTCTCGTGCTCCCCGGCGCCGGCGCGGCCGCCGCCGACGCCGGCGCCAAGGCGCGCTTCGACGCGCTGCTCTCGGAGGCCTGGGAGCTCGACAAGCGGGAGAACCCCCTGCTGGCCACCGGCACGGGCGACCACCGCTACAACGACCGCCTGCCGTCCGTGGGCCCGGCCGACCTCGAGCGGCGCGCTGCCGCCTCCCGCTCTCAGCTCGCAGCACTGCGGGCGATCGACCGCGCTTCGCTCACGCCCGAGGACCGCGTCAGCTACGACATGTTCGCGCGCGAGCTGGAGCGGGACCTGGCGCGCCACGCCTTCCGCGCCGTCCGCATTCCGATCACGAGCGACAGCGGCTTCCACACCGGCCTCTCGCGCCTCGCCCAGGACGTCCCGCTCGCGAGCGTGAAGGACTACGAGAACTACCTCGCGCGCCTCCGCGCGATCCCGCTCTACTTCGAGCAGTACGTCGGCCACATGCGCGAGGGGCTGCGCACCGGCTTCACCAGCGCGCGGGTGGCACTCGCGGGCTACGAGCAGACGATGCGCCCGCACGCCGTGGCGCGCGCGGAGGACAGCGTGTTCTGGAAGCCGTTTGCCTCGTTCCCGCCCGGCGTGCCGGCCGCGGAGCACGAGCGCCTGCGCGCCCAGGGGCGCGACGCGATCGAGAAGGCCGTGGCGCCCGCCTACCGCAGCCTCGCCGAGTTCTTCACCAGGGAGTACGAGCCCGGCGCGCGCGCGACGATCGGGGCCTCCGAGCTGCCCGAGGGACGCGCCTACTACTCATGGCTCGTGAAGGACTTCACGACGCTCGACGTCACGCCGGAGGTGGTGCACGAGATCGGCAAGCGCGAGGTGGAGCGGATCCGGCGCGAGATGGACGAGGTGGTGAAGAAGACCGGCTTCCAGGGCACCTTCCCGGCCTTCCTCGAGTTCCTGCGCACGGACCCGCGCTTCTACGCGAAGACGCCCGAGGAGTTGCTGAAGCAGGCCGCCTGGATCGCCAAGCGCATGGACGGCAAGCTGCCGTCGCTGTTCGGCCGGCTGCCGCGCCAGCCTTACGGCGTCGAGCCCGTCCCCGACGACCTCGCGCCCAAGTACACGGGCGGCCGCTACGTCGGGGCGCCGCTCGACGGCCGCCGCGCCGGGACCTACTGGGTCAACACCTACGCGCTCCACACGCGCCCGTTCTACCAGCTCGAGTCGCTGACGCTGCACGAGGCGGTGCCGGGCCATCACCTCCAGGGCGCGCTCGCCAAGGAGCTCGAAGGGCTGCCGCCTTTCAGGCGCTACAGCTACGTGAATGCCTTCGGCGAGGGCTGGGGCCTCTACTCCGAGCGGCTCGGGATCGAGGCCGGCTTCTACCAGGACCCCTACAGCGACTTCGGCCGGCTGAGCTACGAGATGTGGCGTGCGTGCCGGCTGGTGGTCGACACCGGCATCCACGCGATGGGCTGGACCCGCCAGCAGGCCATCGACTACATGTCCGAGCGCACGGCCCTCTCGAGCCACGAGGTCACGACCGAGATCGACCGCTACATCTCCTGGCCGGGCCAGGCGCTCGCCTACAAGATGGGCGAGCTGAAGATCCGCGAGCTGCGCGCGCGTGCCGAAGCCGCGCTCGGCACGCGCTTCGACGTGCGCGCCTTTCACGACGCGGTGCTCGCCCACGGCTCCGTCCCGCTCGACGTGCTCGAGCGCCAGATCGACGAGTTCATCGCGTCGCGGAAGGACTGAGCTGCTCCTGCTCGACGGTCGCCTCAGCCGTGGTAGCCTCGGGACGATCTCGGGAGGCTGGTGATGCGATCGGGCGGGCTGGTCATCCTCGCGGCAGGGCTCGCCGCGACGTTCGCGCCGGGCGCCTCCGACGCCCAGTCGCGACGCACGGTGAAGCCCGTGCTGCACGGACGGCACTGGGTTGCGATCACCGGCAAGCCGCTCGCCGCCACCGCGGGCGCCATGATCTTCGCGAAGGGCGGCAACGCCGTGGACGCCGCGGCGGCGATGCTGGCGGCCACCTGCACGATGTGGGACACGCTCGGCTGGGGCGGCGAGACGCAGGCGCTCGTGTTCGACCCGCGCTCCAGGAAGGTGATCGGCCTGAGCGCGCTCGGCGTGGCGCCGACCGGCGCGACGCCGGAGTTCTACAAGGCGCGCCAGCTGAAGTACCCGCCGCCCCACGGGCCGCTCGCCGCGGTGACGCCGGGCACGCCCGGCGGCCTGATCGTGATGCTGGCGGAATGGGGCCGGCTCAGCCTGTCGGACGTGCTCGCGCCGGCGATCCAGATGGCCGACGGCTACGCGATCGAGGCCCAGCTCGCGAACGCGCTCGAGCGGGAGAAGAAGCGGCTCTCGGGCTGGCCGTACTCGAAGGCCGTCTTCCTCCCCCACGCCGGCGAGGCGCGCGAGGCGCCTTCGGCCGGCGAGCTGTTCGTGCAGAAGGACCTGGCCGCGACCTTGCGCAAGCTGGTCGAAGCGGAGCGCCAGGCGCTCGCCGCGGGCAAGAGCCGGCGCGAGGCCCTGATGGCGGCCTACG
>CAZMRX010000010.1:21584-33409 GCA_964568755.1 uncultured Acidobacteriota bacterium
ACCGCTTCTACAAGGGCGACATCGCCGACGAGCTGGCGCGCGCGACGCTGGAGCAGGGCGGCCTGATCACCAAGGGCGACCTCGCGCGCTGGCGGCCGAGGATCGAAGAGCCGGTCAAGACGAGCTACAAGGGGAAGGACGTCTACAAGCTCACGGTCTGGACCCAGGGCCCGGCGATGCTGCAGGCGCTCAACCTGCTCGAGGGCACGGACCTGAAGGCACTGGGATACAACTCCCCGCGCTACATCCACACCCTCTACCAGGCCATGAACATGGCCTTCGCCGATCGCGACTTCTATTACGGCGATCCCACGTTCCCGCCGGAAGAGCCGGTAGCGGGCCTGCTTTCCAAGGAGTACGCACGCAAGCGCTGGGCCGGGCTGCGCCAGGACCGCAACGACCCCGACCTGCGCCCGGGGGATCCCTATCCGTTCCAGGGCGGCAGCAACCCGTTCCGCGCGCTGCTCGACGCCTGGCACAGCGTGCCCGGGACGGGCACGGGCATGCCGGCGCACGACCGTCCCCCGAGCGGGTCCAGCGAAGGCGCGCCGAACGACGTCGGCACCACATCGGTCGTCGCCGCCGACGCGGAGGGCTGGGTGGTCTCGATGACGCCGAGCGGCGCCTGGAACCCGGCGGTGGTGGCCGGCCGCACCGGGATCGGGCTGAGCCAGCGGATGCAGGCCTTCGTCCTCGACGCCTCCGACAACCCCTACAACGTGGTGGAGCCGGGCAAGCAGCCGCGCGTCACCCTGACGCCGACGCTGAGCCTCGAGAACGGGCTGCCGCACCTCGCGTTCGCCGTGCAGGGCGGCGACACGCAGGACCAGAACCTGCTGCAGTTCTTCCTGAACGTGGTCGAGTTCGGGATGAACGTGCAGCAGGCGGCCGAGGCCGCGAACATCAATAGCCACCAGCTCCGCAATGTCTTCGCGGGCAACGTGTCGCGCCCCGGCCACGTGACGCTCGCCGACTCGACGCCCGAGGCGGTGCGCACGCAGCTCGAGGCGATGGGCTACACGCTCGAGTTCCAAGCCATCACGTCGGGCCCGATCAACGCCGTGTTCTTCGATCGCGCCCACGGCACGATGTGGGGCGGCTCGAGCCACCACGGCGAAGACTACGGGATCGCCTGGTAGCCCGGAAGGGACGCTTGCCTCACATTCGCCTCGCGTCGGGTCACGGGCCGGCCGAGTGGTTCGCGCTGCGCGGCGAGCGCGTGGTCGTGGGCCGCGCGCGCGACTGCGACCTGATCCTGCCCGACGTGCTGCTGTCCCGCCGCCACGCCGAGCTCGTGCGCTCGGACGCCGGCTGGCTGCTGCGCGACCTCGGCAGCCTGAACGGCACCAAGCTCAACGGCGTGCGCGTGCAGCGCGACCAGCTGCTGCGCGACGGCGACGTGCTCGAGATCGCCGACTGGAAGCTCGCCTACCGCGACGCCGAGCTGCCGTCCGACCCGGCGATGGCCGGCGGCGACGCGCGGCTGCGCGACGTGACCGAGCTCGCGACCCGCTCGTACGTCGAGACCGACCAGGTCGTGCGCCAGAGCCGGATCCTGAGCGTGCTCACGCGCGCTGCCGCCGCCGTCGTCTCGATGCCGACCGCTGGCGAGCTGCTCGACACGCTGCTCGGCCACGTGCTCGAGGCCGTGCCCGCGAGCCGCGGCAGCGTGACGCTGTTCGAGGGCGAGCCGCTCGCCGTGGTGGTGGCCGCGGCGCGCGCGACCTCGGGCGAGGCGCCCTGGTCGATCGACCCGGCGGTCGCCGAGCGGGCGCTGCGCGCGCCGGCCGCGTTCCTGGCGCCGCGCGTCGAGACCGGCGACGGCAGCGTGCGCGCCGTGCTCTGCGCGCCGCTGTGGTTCTCCGGCACCGGCCCGAGCCTGGAGCGCAGCGCGGGCTGCGTCGTGCTCGAGGGGCCGCTGGGCGGGGAGCCGTTCGAGGAGGAGCACTTGAAGCTGGTCACGGCCGTCGCGAACCTCGCCGCGAGCCGGCTCGAGAGCCTGAAGCTGCGCGAGGCCAACGCCGACAAGCGCCGGCTGGACGAGGACCTGCGCGGGGCGGCCCGCATCCAGAGCAGCCTGCTGCCCGAGGCGACACCGGCCGTGGCCGGCTTCGAGCTGGCGGGCCACAGCCAGCTGTGCAGCGCGGTGGGCGCGGACTACTACGACTTCGTCGCCGACGACGGCCAGCTGCTGCTGGCGCTCGGCGACGTCGCCGGCAAGGGGCTCGCGGCCGCCCTGCTGATGGCCTCGCTGCGCGCCGCGGTGCGGGCGCTGTGGCGCGAGCCGCTGACCGTCTCGCAGATCATGAGCGCCATCAACCACAACCTGCGCCAGGCCGTGCCGCCCAACCGCTTCGGCACGCTCGTGCTGGCGCGGCTCGAGGTCCCGGGCGGCTGGCTCACCTGGGCCAACGCCGGCCACGAGGCGGCCCTGCTGGTGCGGCCCGACGGCAGCCACGCGTCGCTTCAGGCGACCGGCACCGTGCTCGGCGTCTTCGAGGACGCCCAGTGGGACGAGGAGCGCGTGCTGCTCCCTCCCGGCGGCGTGCTGGTGCTGCTCTCCGACGGGCTCGTCGAAGCCTCGCGCACGGCCGCGATCGACCTGGGGCCCGAGCGGCTGGCGACGGTCGTGCGCGCCGCGGGTCCGCGAGCCAGCGCCGCGGCGATCCTGGCGGCGCTCCAGGCGGCCGTCGAGGCCGGGCTCGGCGGCGAGCGGCCCTCCGACGACCACACCTTCGTGGTCTTGCGCCGCGAGCCGGCCTAACGGATTCTCGTCCCCGGGTCGCCGAGCAGGTGGTAGATCGACAGCAGCTCGGGCATCAGGCCACCCTGCGCGTAGGCATGCTGCGCCGCGAGGAGCGCGTCGCCGAGCCGCTCGTGGCGCCCGCTCGTCAGCTCGGCCATCAGGGCACGGTGGTACTGGTGGGCGGGGCCGTCGAGGCTGAGCCCGCTGGGTGAGACGGCGGCGATCGCGCCGCGGCCCTCGGCCTTTACCAGCGACTCCGCGAGCGAGTCGAACGCGGGAGCCACGAAGTAGCCGTTCAGGCAATTCAGCGTGAGAAGCAGCGGCTGGCGCGACTG
This sequence comes from uncultured Acidobacteriota bacterium, assembly GCA_964568755.1. Lineage (GTDB taxonomy): Bacteria > Acidobacteriota > Vicinamibacteria > Fen-336 > Fen-336 > DATBSL01. The sequence continues at coordinate 24,666 of CAZMRX010000010.1, forward strand.
CGCCTGGAGCGACGCCGCATCCCAGCTGCTCCACACGTTTTCGCTCGCCCACACGGCCGCCCCGCCGTGGCCCACGTAGCCGAGGTGGCCGAGCCCCGTGTCCAGGGCGTCCTGGATCGCCGACCGCGTCGCCGGTCCCAGCTCACGGAGCTTCAGCAGCCGTGTCTCCCGCGAGCCGAGGAAGCTCGCGCGGATGTCCTCCACGTTCGCCTCGAAGTCGCCCGCCAGGTCCGGGTTGTCCGCCACGAGCGCCGCGCGTCCCTCCAGGCCCTGGCCCGAGTCCTCCCAGGCCGCCAGCTTCTCGACGAGCGCCTGGGCCTGCTCGACCGTCGCGGCCGGCAGCCGGCCGATCGCGAGGTCCGGCAGCGCGTCCTCGCCGTTGACCGCCGCGAGCAGCGGGTCCGACGCCGTCCACAGGTACGACGTTCTCGTCCACAGCGCCGGCAGCGGGGCGGGCTTCGAGCTGCCCATGAAGTTGCGCGGGTCGTAGCTCGCGTCGCCCAGCAGCAGCACGTAGCGTGGGGACGGCCTGGCCCACGACTGGTACGCGTAGGCGAGGAAGACGCGCATGGCCTCGGCCGAGGGCTGCCCGCGCCCGAACTCGTCCGCGATCTCCTCGAACGCCACCGCGCGCGCCTCGAGGCCCTGGTCCTGGCGCCGCGCCACGAGCGGCTCGGCCGCCCCGAGGAATGCCCGCGGTGCGATCAGCAGCCAGTCCGCCCGGTTCGTCGCCGCGCGCAGGCTGGACGGCGCCGGCGTCGTCACGCGGGGGACGATCAACGACTGCGGTGCGACGGCGAGATAGCGGCGCCCCGCCTCCGCGCGGAACCGAAGCGTCCCGCCCGCCGACTCCAGGCCGGTCAACCAGCGCGCCGCGCCCGCATCGGTGACGTCCACGACCACGGGCCGGCCGGACGCACCCGACAGGCTCACGGGGCCGCTCACCGGCCACACGCCCTCGAGACGGCCGCTCGCGAGCGACGACCCTCGCGGGTAGGTGAGCGCGAAGCGGTCCAGGAACACGTACGAGGAGACGCCCGTGTCCGCGACGTTCGTCAGCGACAGCTCGTTCGCCGCCTCGCGCAGCAGCGACGGCGCCGCGCACAGGCTCATCCGGTACGGCCGCTTCCCCGCGAACTGCGCCTCGCCCAACGGCACGCCGTTGAGCGCCACGCTGACGTGGTGGTCCACCGGGTTCCCGGACTCCGACGCCCCCTGCAGGTAGACGTCCAGCTCCGCGCACGAGCCGGGCGCCGCCTCGCCCGCCGCCAGGCCTGCGAGCGCGAAGCTCTTCACCCGCGTTGCACCGGACGGGACGCCCTCCCACAGCCACGGGTCCGGCGCCTCCAGCAGCCCCGGCTGATAGAAGCGATTCACCTCGAAGGACTCCGTAGTCCAGGGCACTGACGAAGCCGGCGCTCCCGCAGGCGCGGCCGACGCGACCGTCAGCCGTGCGCCGTCCCTGGCGCGGCGAAGCTCGAAGGCGGTCTCCGACGAGTAGTCGGTCGACGCCGCAGTGATCTCGGCATGGAAATAGAGCCGCCCGCCTGGGCCGAAGAGGGCGCCTGCCGGCTCCAGGTGGAAGCCCACCGCCCGGCCCTCACGCTCGAGCCGTAGCTCGTCCGCCGCGTGGCCACGGCTCCGCCCCGGGAAAAGCTGCTCGAACGACACCGCGTGCAACCCCCGGCTCGTCGTGTGCAGCCGCGCCAGGAGCTCTCCCGCCACTGACGGGCCTGGCCTCTGCCGCCGCCCCAGGCTGCCTCGCCCGGTCTCACCCGGCTCACGCCCCCTGAACAGCAGCTTCACCCGCACGCGCTTCGCGAGAACGAGCTGCCTTCGCCCGGCGTCGTAGCGCAGCGGCGCGATCTCCACCACCGCACTCTTCGTCTCGCCCTGAAACACGGCCGGCAGCAGCCGCGCCAGTCCTGACGCCGTGAAGTCTCCGCGTCGCGCTCCGCCTCCTCTGGCCTCGCGCTGGCGGCCCTCGCGTCGCACCGCCCGCACCGTGCCGTCCGCCGAGATGCGCATCTCCACCGCGCCCAGCGCCGCGGGGGCGAGCCCCTCGTAGCTCGCCACGTCGAGCGCGCGCACCCCGCCGATCTGCACCCGGCGGCCCACGACCGCGTCCACCAGCGCGCGGCGGAAGGGCAGAGCCGCGGCGGAAGCCTCCTGCGGAGAGTCGAAGCCCGGGACGAAGACGCGCACTCCCCCCGAGGCCTCGCCGGCACCCGACGGCGTGTGCAGCGCGTAGAAGCCGCCCGTCCGCAGCTCGAGCGTCGCTTGTCGGGCGTCGCGGGACACGACGGCGAACGACACCGCCTCGGGATCGCCGTGCCGCGTGCAGCTGAGCGGACCCGCGGCCGAGGAGGCGCCCGCCAGGGAGGCGTACGCCGACACCACCCAGTCCGGACAGCTCGCAGGCGGAGGGCCGTTCCGCTTCCCGGCAATTGGCGCAGGCGCGCCCGCAGCCCCGCCGTCGGACGCCCCCCCCGCCATGGGAGCGGCCGAGACCGGCCCGTGCGAGGTCGCCTTCGACGACGCGTCCACGTCCTCCAGCCGGTAGAAGTAGCGTGTCCCGTTCGCGAGCCCGAGATCGCGGAACGAGTACCCCTGGCCGACAGCGGAGGAGCCGAGGCCCGGAATCAGCGACGCCGTCAACCGCGTCCACGGCCCGTCCGCGGACAGCGCGCGGAACAGGTGGAAGCCCAGGTTGTCGAGCTCCGACGCGGTCCGCCACTCGAGCAGCACCGAGGCGTCGCCAGGCTTGGCCGTGAACGACTGCAGCTTCACCGCCGTCGTCGGCGGCACCGAGAAGGCGAAGGTCGCACTCGTCGTGACATCGCCGCAGTACTGGAAGAGCAGGATGTCCGTCCGGATCTGGCGTTCGACCGGGATCTGGCTGTAGTCGGCGCTGGCCGTGGCCGGAAGGTGAGCCCGCACGTAGAACAGGTCCGGCCCGCCGCTCACCGACATCGGTCTCCAGCCCGCAGGATCCGCCCACGAGACCGTGCCCGTCTGCTGGAAGGACCTGGTTCCGTCCGTGGGCGCGAGCGCGGCCCAGAAGCCCGAGCTGCCGTTCCAGTACTCCCAGGCGACGTCCGCGTCCGCCAAACCCTGGCCGACGGTGACCAGGCTGACGTTCAGCCCCAGGAACTTCGAGTCGGCTCCGAAGTAGAGGTAGCGGCCGCGGCCGGAGCCGTCCACGCGCACGAGGTTCAGTGGGAGGTTCAAGCCGCTATCGGCCAGGTACTCGTCGCCCGCTCCCACGCGGCCTGCGTGGGCGATCGACGTAGGCTCGCTCACGCCGGCGTACATCGTCAGCTCGTCGAGGATGCCTTCGGCGTTGCCGGTGGTGCTGAACGGACAGGAGAGGCCGGTGCAACCGCCGAAGTAGAGGGCCGGGGGGTTGTCCACGGAAACCGAGCTGTAGCCGGTGGTGAAGCCCAGCTCGACCCCGTTCAGCCAGATCGACATGCGGCCGAGCGACGCGTTCGTCCACGTGGTGCGCAGGTGCACCCAGTCCTTGGCGCGCCAGAAGTAGTTCGCCGATGTCACCGTCACCTGGTAGGTGGTGCCACCGACCGTGCAGTTGGAGCCCGACTCCTTCGTGATCCTGAATCGCAGGCTGGTGCCCGTCTTCTCGAACAGGAAGCAGTCGTTCGCCGAGTTGGCGCGCCAGAGGACGTTCGAGGTGGCCGTGTCGTGGTTCGTGTTCGGCTGGTACCAGAACTCGATCGCACCGCTGCCCGGGTCGAAGTTCGCGAGCGAGCCGGCGGGCGCCGTCACGTAGTCGGCGTTCGCGTCGAACTCGGCGCCGAACCCGTAGCGCGCCGGCACCATGGCGACGCCCGAGGCTCCGCCGCTCGCGCCCACGTCGAGGTCGGTACCCGAGGTCGTGCAGGTGTTCGTGACGCTGGTGTCGTCGAGCGTGCAGTGCCACTTGAGGTTGTCCGTGATGTGCGCCCGCGAGAGGGGCTTCACGGCCGCCTTGTAGTCCACGTTCTTCACGAGCGCACTGGGCAGGCCGGGCCCACCGCCGTCCGCGTCGAACGTCACCGTCGGCGCCTCGACGAACGAGCGCCAGCGGCGGATCTTGAAGAAGGGCGCGTAGCGTGTGGTGGCGGAGCCGTCCATGCCGAAGGTCAGGCCGCTCGCGGGGTCGAGGTCGAAGACGTAGGCCGACTCGGCCTCGTTGAAGAAGTCGCCTGCCCCGAGCGTGTTCTCGACGGCGTCCTGCCACTGCGCGCCCGGGCCCACGCTGATCGCCGAGGGCGTGCGGTAGTCGTCGCGGCGCGACGTCACGGCCGCGTCCGCGTGGCTCGCGAGGTTCGTGGGCTTGAAGTAGACGAGCTGGCGCCAGCTCTCGCGCGTCCCGGCGCTGATCGTCCCGCCCGTGGCTTCGCGCCAGAAGGTGTTGAGCAGGCCGTTGGCCGACGACTGGCTGAGCCGGGCCTGGTCGGCGTCGTTGAAGTAGCCGTTGGCGGCCGTCCAGTCGCGGTGCAGGATGCGCAGGAAGTCGGTGCGCACGCCCGCCTGCTCGATCTGCGCCAGCCAGAAGGTGTTGTGCGGCGGGAACGCGCGAGTGTGCGAGGGCAGCGCCGCGACTCCCGGGTCCTCGTAGCCCGCCCACGCGTTGAGCGGGGGCCCGCTGTTGTCGTAGCGCTGGCCCATGTCGAGGTGGTCCTGGATGTAGGTGACGGCGGCGTCCAGGCGCCGCGTCAGGTCCAGGGCCAGCCGCCCGCTCGGCAGGATGGCGTAGTCGCCGACCGCGGAGGCGCCGGGCAGCGACGTCACGCCGTTGCCGTACACGTTCGTGTGGCGGACCTTGACGCGCGCCGAGGTCGCCTCGAGCAGGTGCACCCTCGCCTTCCCGGTGCCGTCGTAGGTGGTGTAGAAGACGCCCCCCACCTCGACGCCCTGCCCCAGCAGCGCGGTCGCGGCCAACGAGCCGCCCGCGAGGTCGTAGGTGCGCGTCGGATCCTCGGCGAGGTCGTAGAACTGGTCGATGCCGCCGCCCACGGCGGTGTTGAAGCGCAGCTCGAACTGGCCGGGGGCGCTCACCGTGACCGTGGTCGCGGTCTCGGCGGTGCTAAGCGAGCAGCAGGCCACCAGCTCGAAAGCGCTGAACTCCGACGTGCTGCCGAAGGCGGCGCACGTCGCGCCGTCGGTGCAGAAGGTCGCCGTGGCAGTGATCCGGTCGCCGCTCGCCCCCGCGATGACGTGCGTGAAAGCCACGGCGCCGCCGCCGGGGTGCGCGACGTTGCGCTCGCCGGCGAATACCTGGCCTTCGCCGTGGTCGCTGGTGTCGGTGCCCGACGGGTTGGTGAAGAACTCGATCCGGTACGAGCCCGCCGGCACGTCGAGCTGGAAGCTCACGCTCACCGAGCCGCCGGACACCGTGGCTGCCGTGATGTCGGGGAAGTTCAGCAGCGCGTTGGGGCCCGAGTCGGCGTCACCCGGGTCGTTGGGCGTCACGGCGTTCTCACCGAGATCGATCCCGAGCGTGCCGTTCGAGTAGATCTCGTTGGAGAGGATCGCGTTGCCGGCGCCGGCGGAGGGAGTGAACTCGACCCCGCCGTTGACGTTGTAGGCGATGCGATTGGGGGCACCGGCCGCGGTACCGCCGATCGTGTTGCCACTTGTCGCGGCGTCGAACTCGACGCCCCGGAGGTTGGGGATGGCGGCCGTCCCGGCGGCATTGGTGCCGATCCGGTTCCCCTGCACCAGGGTGCCCGTCGTCCCCGCGTTGGCGATCAGCACTCCGTCGTTGCCGTTTCCCGAGATCACGTTGCCAGCATTGAGCGCTGTGCCGCCGACCACGTTGTTCGTGTTGGTGTTGGCGCCGAAGATCCCGACACCCTGACCGCCGTTTCCGAGGTCCAGGGTGCCGCTCACGTCGAGGCCGATGTAGTTGCCTTCGATGCGGTTGTTCGCGGCCCCCCCGGCCCCGCCGTTGATCTGGACGCCGTCGGCGGTGTTGCCCGAGATGACGTTACGGTCGGCGGCGACGGTGCCCCCGACGCGGTTGTTGTTCGTGGCGGTGGCGCTGCCGCCGATGTAGACGCCGGTGTTGTTGGCCAGAGCCGCCGTGCCCGCCACGTTCGTTCCCAGGAAGTTCCCGGCGACGACGTTGTTCGACGTCCCGAGCAGGCGTATGGCGCGGCTCGGGCAGCCGTTGATGACCAGCCCTCGGATCGTGCTGCCCGAGCTGCCACCCCGCAGATCCAGCGCTCCGAAACCGCCGCACAGCGCTGCGCTCAGCTCGATGATCGGGGTCCCCGGGTAGAGCGGCTGCGTGGTGCCGTCGATGGTGACGGCCTGCGAGATGAACGGCAGGGCCGAAGTCAGCGTGATCGTCTGCACGCCGCCTCCGCCGATGTTGAAGTGGATGCTGTCGGCGCCGGCCAGGGCGTTAGCTTCCTGGATGGCCGCGCGCAGCGTGCAGGTGGCGACGGCCGTCAGGCACGCGGCGTCGCCGGGGACCGCATCCACCTCCTCGCCAGTGCTGTTGACGGTGAACACGGCCGCTTCGACGCGACCGCTCGCCAGCAGCGAGCCAAGCAGCAGCAGGCCGACGCGGATCTGCTTCACTCGAGCCTCATCGCCGGATCGCCGAGCAGGTGGTAGATCGACAGCAGCTCGGGCATCAGGCCGCTCTGCGCGTAAGCCTGCTGCGCTGCGAGAAGCGCATCACCGAGCCGCCGGTGCCGTCCGCTCGTGAGCTCGGCCATCAGCGCGCGGTGGTACTGGTGCGCCGGGCCGTCGAGGCTCAGGCCGCTCGGCGAGACGGCCGCGATCGCCCCGCGGCCCTCGGCCTTCAACAGCGACTCCGACAGCGAGTCGAACGCCGGAGCCACGAAGTAGCCGTTCAGGCAGTTCAGCGTGAGCAGCAGCGGCTGCTGCGACTGCGCCTGCAGCGACGCCGCGTCCCAGGAGTTCCAGACGTTCTCGCTCGCCCACACCGCCGCCCCGCCGTGGCCCACGTAGCTCAGGTAGCTCAGGCCGGAGTTCAAGGCGTCGAGCACGCGAGGCCGGGTCAGGGCCCCGTGCTCGCGCAGCAGGACGAGCTCGCTCCGGCCCGGAAGGTAGCTTGCGGCGATGTCGCGCGCGTCGGCCTCGAAGTCGCCGGCGATGTCGGGGTTGTCGGCGACGAGCAGCGCCTGGCCCGCGAGACCCTGGCCCGAGTCTTCCCAGGCGATCAGCTTCTCGACGAGCGCCTGCGCCTGCTCGACGGTCGTAGCGGGCAGCCGCCCGATCGCCAGGTCCGGCAGCGCGTCCGCGCCGTTCACCGCGGCGAGGAGCGGGTCGGATACCGTCCAGAGATAGGAGGTCTTCGCCCACAGCGCCGGCAGGGGCGACGGCTGGGACGTGCCCATGAAGTTCCGCGGGTCGTAGCTCGCATCCCCGAGCAGCAGCACGTAGCGCGGCGACGGCCGGGCCCAGGACTGGAAGGCATGGGCGAGGAAGGCCTTGATCGCCGCGGCAGACGCCTGTCCGTGCCCGAACGCGTCCGCGATCTCTTCGAACGCGACGGCGCGCGCCTCCAGGCCCTGGTCCTGCCGGCGCTGGACGAGCAGCTCGGCGGCAGGCAGGAAGGCCCGCGGGGCGATCAGCAGGTAGTCGGCCTGGTTCGTGGTCGCGCGCAAGGTCGACGCAGCGGGTGCCGCCAGGCGCGGCGTCATCAGCGCCTCTGGGGACGCGACCAGGTAACGGTGTCCGGCCTCGGCGTGGAAGCGCACGCTGCCGCCCGTGGCCTGGTGGCCGCTCAGCCACTTCGTTCCGCCGGGCACCGAGACGTCGACGATCGCGACGGGCCCCGCGGCCCCCGAGACCGTGACCGTGCCGCTCTCGGCCCAGCCCCCCTCGAAGAGCCCGCTCGTGAGCGACTCGATCTGCGCATGGGCGAGCGTGAAGCGGTCCAGGAAGACGAGCGACGTGACCCCGGTGTCGGCCACGTTCGTGAGCGAGAGATCGTTGGTTCCCTCGCGCAGCAGCGATGCCGGCAGGCTGAGGCTGATCCGGTAGGGCTGCTTGCCCGCGAACTGCGCCTCGCCCACCGCCGTGCCGTTCACCGAAACGCTCACGTGATGATCGACGGCCTGGCCGGACTCGGACGCCCCCTGCAGGAAGACATCCAGCTCCGCCGTTCCAGATCCGCTGCTGGAAGGGGAGACACCCGCGAGCGAGAAGGGCTTCACCCGCGTCGCCCCCGAGGCAAGGGCCTCCCACACCCACGGGTCCTTTGCCTCGAGCAGCCCCGGCTGGTAGAAGCGGTTCGTCTCGAAGGAGCGCGAGACGGAAGACGCTGTGGCGACCGCGCTCGCGCCCGGCGCCGCGAATTGAAGCGGCATTACGACGCCGCCCGCGCCACTGACGAGCTCGTAGGCCACCTCCGAGGTGAAGTCGGTCGAGGCGGCGCTCCGCTCCGCGTAGAAGTAGAGTCGCCCGCCGGGGCCGAAGCGATCGGCCGCGGGCTCGAGGTGGAAGGCCACCGGCTCGCCCTGCCGCTCGAGACGAAGCTGCGAGGCCACGAAACCCCGCGTGCGGCCCGGGAAAAGCTGCTCGAAGCTGACTTCATGCAGCCCCACGCTCGTGCCGTACAGGCGGGCCAGGATCTCGCCCGAGGCGGCCTTCCCGGCTCTCGGGGCGCGGCCGAGGCTCCCCCGCCCGCTCTCACCCGCCTCGCGCCCCGTGAACAGGAGCCGCACCAGCACCCGCTTCGCCAGCACCAGCTGCTGGCGCTG
>CAZMRX010000011.1:0-32752 GCA_964568755.1 uncultured Acidobacteriota bacterium
GGGCCGACCCAGCTCGCGGTGTGGACGCCGTTCGTGCCGTAGCCGACCGGGTCCGCGGCGCCCTCCGGGAACAGGTGGCGCCACATCGCCGAGGAGACCTCGCCGTGCAGCCGGCTCACGCCGTTGGTGGCGGCCGCTACCCGGACCCCGAACGCGGTCATGTTGAAGTTGCCGTTGTCGGCCCCGATCGCGAGCGCCTCCTCGGGCTCGCAGCCCACGTCGCGGATCCAGGGCTCGAGGTAGCGGCGCACGAGCTTCTTGTCGAAGGTCTCGTTGCCCGCCGGCACCGGCGTGTGGGTGGTGAAGACGGTGCTGGCCTTCACGGCCGCGAGCGCCTCGGCCAGGCTGTCGCCGGTCTGCACCCGCTCGCGCGCGCGCTCGAGCGCGAGGAACGCGACGTGCCCCTCGTTCATGTGCCAGACCGCGGGGTGGATCCCGAGCGCCCGCAGCGCGCGCACGCCGCCGGTGCCGAGCACGATCTCCTGGCACAGCCGCATCTCGCGGCCGCGCACGTAGAGCGAGCCGGTGATCGGGCGGTCGGCCGGGTCGTTGAGCGGGATGTCGGTGTCGAGCATCAGCACCGGCACCAGGCCCACCTGCACCTTCCACACCGCGGCGTGCACGACGCGGCCGGGCAGGTCGATCGGAACCGTGAGCACCCCGCCCGCCGGAGCCTGCACCGGCAGCACCGGCAGCCGCGCGAAGTCGTAGTTGGGGTAGGTGTGCTGCTGGAAGCCGTCGGCGTCCACCGTCTGGCGGAAGTAGCCCGTGCGGTAGAGCATCCCCACGCCGAGGAGCGGGAAGCACTGGTCGCTCGCCGCCTTGCAGTGGTCCCCGGCGAGGACGCCGAGGCCGCCCGAGTAGATCGGGATCGACTCGTGGATCCCGAACTCCATCGAGAAGTAGGCCACCGGGCCCGCGAGCGCGGCGCCCTGCTGCGCGTACCAGCGCGGGCGGCTCCTGTACTCGTCGAGGGCCTGGATCACGTCGGTGTAGAGCTTGACGAACTCCGGGTCGGACAGGAGCCGCATCCACTGCTGCGGCTCGACGTTGATCAGCAGCTGGACCGGGTTGTGGTAGCGGCGCCAGGGCTCGGGATCGATGCGCGAGAACAGGCGGTTGGCGCGCGGCGACCAGCTCCACCAGTAGTCGTAGGCCAGGTCGCGCAGCCGCTCGAGGCTCGGGGGCAGCTCGATGTCGGCGACGTGTAGCGTCCTTATCGTCAGGCGTTCCAGGGCAACCTCGAGGTCACGGGGATGGCGCCGGCGGGCGCCGCAAGCCGCCGATTATACCGCTTCGACGTAGCGCTTGATCCGCACGCGCCCGTCCCCTTCGACCTGCGTGAGCTCGACGCCGAAGCGGTCGGCAAGCGCCTGGCGGACGATCGTGCCCCTCGCCTCGATCGGCCCGTGGCCCTTCGGCATGTCGAAGATCAGCCGCACGTCCTCGCCCACCTTGAGCCCCTGGCGGCACTCCAGCAGCAGGCCGTGGACGCTCAGGTTCACCACCCGCGCCGCGAAGCTGGCGCCGTCGCGCAGCCCACCCTGCAGGCTCAGGTTCACCGGGAAGCGCGAGGTCTTGCGCACCGGAACGTGGATCAGCCGCATCAGGCGGTCGTCCCAGTCCTGGCCCGGGGGCAGCGGCAGGATCGCGTTCGCGCCGGACTCGAGCAGCGCCAGGTGGTCGAAGCCGAACTCCGAGCGGCCGAGCGCCACGATCGCGGTGGCGCGCGTGGTCGGGTCCTGGCGCAGCGCCGCCACCACCGCCGGGGCGCCGGGGAGCGCGGAGTCGATCACGACCACGTCGACGCGGCCCGCGTCCGCGAGCCGGCGCACCCCTTCCGCGTCGTCGGCCGGGAGCCGCTCGACGTTGCGGCGAAACAGCACCGTGCCGCCGAGCTCCGGCTCCAGGTCCCGGGGAGCGACGAGCACCGCGCGGATCACGCGCCGTCCCTCCCGTCGAGCTCGCGCAGCCACGCGGCCGCGTCGGCGTCGCTCGGCATGCGCCAGTCGCCGCGCGGCGAGAGGCTGACCGAGCCGACCTTCGGGCCGTCGGGCATCACCGAGCGCTTCCACTGCTGGCTGAAGAAGCGGCGCAGGAAGGACGTCAGCCACTTCACGAGCGTCGCCCGGTCGTAGCGCGAGGCAAAGGCGTGCTCGGCCAGGAACAGCAGCTTCCGCGGCCCGGCGCCGTGGCGCAGCATGGCGTGGAGGAAGAAGTCGACGAGCTCGTAGGGCCCCACGAGCTCTTCCGTCTTCTGGACCAGCTCGCCGTCCTTCCCCGGCGGCACGAGCTCCGGGGACACGGGCGTCTCGAGCACGGCCTTCAGCACCTCCCGCTCCGAGGCGCTCGCGTGGTGGGCGGCCACCCACTCGACGAGGCGGCGCACGAGCGTCTTCGGCACGCTGCAGTTCACCCCGTACATCGCGATGTGGTCGCCGGCGAAGGTCGCGAAGCCGAGCGCCAGCTCCGACAGGTCGCTGGTGCCGACCACCAGCCCGGCCTCCTTGTTGGCGAGATCCATCAGGACCTGGGTGCGCTCGCGCGCCTGCAGGTTCTGGTAGGTCGTGCTGGCGCGGTCCTTCGGATCGAGCCCGATGTCCTTGATGTGCTGCTCGCAGGCCGGCCGGATGTCGATCTCGCGAAGCTCCGTGCCGTACTCGGCCGCGAGCCGGCGCGCGCTCTCGAGCGTGCGGGTCGTGGTCCCGAAGCCCGGCAGCGTCACCGAGAGGATGCCCTGCCGCGGCAGGCCCAGCAGGTCGAAGGTCCGCGCGCACACCAGGAGCGCGAGCGTCGAGTCGAGCCCGCCCGACAGGCCGAGCACCACTCGTCGCACGCCCACGGCTTCGATCCGCCGCGCGAGGCCCGCGGTCTGGACCTGGAACACCTCCTGGCAGCGCTCGTCGAGCGTCGCGGCCTGCGAGGGGACGAACGGGTGGGGATCGATCGGCCGCAGCAGGCGATGCGGCTTCGGCGCCGCGATCTCCGCGAGCGCCACGTGGCGGTAGGCGCTGCCGCCGGCGTGGGCCGGGTCTGCGAACGAGGTCTGGCGCGCGCGCTCCACCCGCAGCCGCTCGACGTCGACGTCGGTCGCGACGAGCTCGCCGTCGCGGCGGAAGCGCTCGCCCTCGCAGAGCAGCACGCCGTTCTCGGCGATCAGCAGGTGGCCGCCGAACACCAGGTCGGTGGTCGACTCGTGGACGCCGGCGTTGGCGTAGGCGTACGCCGCGAGCGTGCGCCCCGACTGCTGGCGCACCAGCTCGCGCCGGTACTCCGCCTTGGCCACCAGGTCGTTGGAGGCCGAGGGGTTCAGGATCACGCTCGCCCCCGCCACGGCGTGGCGCGAGCTCGGTGGGATCGGGGCCCACAGGTCCTCGCAGATCTCGACGGCGAGCGTGACGGCTTCCTCGCCCGCGAGCCGGAACAGCAGGTCCGTGCCGAACGGCACCTCCTGGCCCGCGAGCCGCAGCGTGCCCTCGCGCACCTCGCGCGCGGACGAGAACCAGCGCTCCTCGTAGTACTCCTTGTAGCCGGGCAGGAACGTCTTCGGCACGACGCCGAGCAGGCGCCCCGACTGCAGCACGGCCGCGGCGTTGAAGAGGCGGTCGCCCTGGAGCACGGGCAGCCCCACCACCACGACCATGTCGCGTCGCGCGGTCTCGCGCCGCACGCGCTCGAGCGCCCGCTCCGCCCCGCCCACGAGCGTCGTCAGGCTGAAGAAGAGGTCGCCGCAGGTGTAGCCGGTGAGGCCGAGCTCGGGCAGCACCAGCACCTGGACCCCTCGCTCGGCCGCCCGCGCCACGAACTCGAGGGTCGCGTCCGCGTTCCGCTCGGGGTCGGCCACGCGGACCGGGGGGCAGGCCGCAGCCACCCGCAGGAACCCGAAAGGGGCGGTGCTCACGTGCTGATTCTAGGTCACGGGGGCCGACAGAGCGAGAAGCGGACTCTAGGTGGTTGACACGAGGGGCTTTACATGAGGACTAGTATTGATGTCCTCCGATGCGCCCGGCCCGGTGCCGCCACAGCCGCCGGCCGTGGACGAGCTCCAGGAAGAACGGCGCATCGCCGGCAGCCCGCACGCCGCGGCCGCCGGGGCGGCGCTCCTGGCCCTGACCCGCGCCGCGCGCAGCTTCACGCTCTACGACCCGGCCAACAAGGTCGTCCGGGCGCTGATCGCCGACTACCGCGACCGCTTCCGCGCCGTCCTCGAGGGGCACGGCCCGCTGCTCCTCGAGGTGCACCCGTTCGAGCTGACGCTCGGACGCGAGGTGGTCTACCTCGAGCGCGATCGCGAGCGCTCGCTCGCGTTCCGCCTGTTCCGGGACGGAGTGCGCCGGCTCTCGTTCATGGCCGGCACCCGCTGGGACGAGCTGCTGCGGCTGCTGCAGATCCTGTCGATCCGCTACACCGGCGTGCGCCAGCAGGAGGACGACCTGGTGACGCTGCTGCGCAAGGCCGGCTTCGAGAGCATCCAGATAGCCGCGATCGAGGGCTTCGTGCCCGAGGAGGAGCGCCAGGAGAGCCCGCTCGACCCGGGGCTGCTGCGCGGCGCGCGCGAGCGCTACGACCCGCCGCCCCAGTGGGACACGCCGCTGCCTGCCTTCCCGGAAGCCGCGCCGCTCGTGCACCGCCCGGTGACCGAGGCGCTGCTGGCGCGGCTGCGCGCGGAGGAGGCGGAGGACCAGATCCCGGCGCAGGCCCTGCGCGCGGTCTCCGAGCTGCTGCAGGGCCAGGACGACGTTCCCGCCGTGCTCGCGTTCGCGCTGGAGGTGCGCGAGTACCTGCTGGTCGAGGGGCGCATCGACCTGATCGTCGAGCTCGCCGGAGTCGTGCGCACCGCGCTCGGGGCCGCGAGCGAGGCCTCTGCCGCGTTCCTCGAGGCCTGGCTCGACGCGCGCACGCTCGGCGCGATCGTCGCGGCGCAGCGTCCGGACGCGAGTGAGCCGGAGGCCAGGCTCGCGGAGCTGCTCGATGCGGCGCCCCCGAAGACGATCGACCATCTCTTCGACCTCCTGGCCGCGGAAGGCGATGGGCCGCGCGCTCCGCTCCTGCGCCTGCTGCTGGCGCGGGGCTGCCGGCACGCGCCGCAGGCGCTCGCGACGCGGCTGCGCGCGGCATCGGGAGAGGCCGCCGTGGCGCTGTTCCGCCTGCTCGAGACGGTCGACCCGCAGGCCGCGCACGAGAGCGCCGTCGCGGCCACGACGAGCGGCGAGGCGCTGCTGCAGCGGGAGGCCCTGCGTCACCTGGGCGCCGCGCCCTTCACTCCGGAGGTCGCTCGTGCGCTGCACCACCTGGTGGAATCGGCCCACGAGAGTGTGCGCCTCGCGGCGCTGCCGGTGATGGCCGCGCGCGGCGGGCCGCGCGTCTACCCGGCGCTGCTGGCCCACGTCGACAAGCACGCCGCGCGGCTCGCCACGGCCGAGGCCGAGGCGGCCGGACAGGCGCTGGCTCGCGCGTCGGCCCGCGAGGCGCTCGGGACGTTCGAGGCCTGGCTGCGTCCGAAGGGCGGCGGGCTGCTCGGCAAGCTGGTGAAGATGCACGCCCCGGCGCCCCTCCAGCGCGTCGCGTTCGCCGGCCTGCGCAGCCTCCCCGGGCCGGAAGCCACGTCGCTGCTCGAGCTTTTGGCCGACCACGGCGACGCGGCGCTGCGGCCCGACGCCGAGGCCGTCCTGGCCACGCGCCCGCCGGGCCCCGGACCTCGCCGTGGCTGACGAAGCGGCGGAGCTCCGCGACGAGATCGGCCGCGCCCAGGAGACGCTCGCGCGCGCGCTCGGGCGCGCCCGCATCGGGGAGGACCGCGCCCTCGCCAACCTGGTGCGCGAGCTCGGAGAGCGGCTGGCGCACCTGCTGTCGGGCCTGCTGCGCATGACGCGCCTGCACTCGCCGGACAACAGCGCCTTCGACAAGCCCGTCGCCGACCTGCACGCGGCCCTGGTGCAGCTCCACGACCTGCTGGGCTCGGTGCACCTGGTGGCGGTCGAGGACCAGGTCTACGTGAACGACATCCGGATTCGCAGCGGCGAGAAGGCCTCGAGCATTCCCGAGCTCGGCGCCGAGCTGCAGCGCCACAACGCCGGGGGGATCACGTTCCACCTGCCGCTCGAGGGCCCGGCGATCCGGGCCCTGGTCGCCTGCCTGGCGGCGGCGCCGGCCGCCGCGGAGCCCAGGAACGGCCTGGTCAAGGCCCTGCACGCCGCGGGGGTCAGGGGCCTCGAGCTGCAGGGCTGCTTCCGCTTCCGGATGGCGAGCGAGGACGCGCGCGAGGCGAAAGATCCCCGGGACTTCGTCTCGCGGGCGCTGTCGGCCACCGACGAAGCGTTCCAGAACCTGGCCGCCGGCCGCGTTCCGAACCCGCTGCCGCTGCGCCGCGTCGTCGCGGAGATGCTGGAGCGCGGGTTTGCCGCCGAGGAGCTGTGGCTCGACCGCCCGGAGGCGCCGGCCTACGCCTTCCACCAGCTGCGGGTCGCGCAGCTCGCGCTCGTCGTCGGCCGCGCGCTTTCGCTGCCGCAGAGCGTGCTGCAGGACCTCGGCACGGCCGCGCTCTACCACGACTGCGGCTACGCGGCGGGCGGCCCGGGAGGGGCGGGCCTCGCGGTCGCCTTCGAGCGCCACGCCGCCGTGGGGGCCCGGCTGATGCTGCGGCAGAAGGGCTTCCACGAGGCGAAGACGCGACGGCTGCTGGCGATCCTGCAGCACCACCGCGACGCGAACGACTCGCTCGGGACGGGCCTGTTCGGCCGCATCCTGCGCGTGGCGGAGGACTACGACGCGCTCGCGCGCCGCAGCGGAAAGCTGCCGCCCACGCTGGCGCTCGCCGCCATGCTCAAGTGGGCCCGCACGCGCTACGACGCCGTGATCCTCCAGCTGCTGGTGAACGAGCTCGGCGCCTACCCGCCCGGCACGCTGCTGAGCCTGCCCGACGGGCGCATCGTGCGCTCGGCGCTGCCCGCGCTCCACCCCGATCGCTTCGCGGCTCCGCTCGCGCGCTGCCTCCGCCTCGCCGACGGGACGCCCGCCCCGCCCGAGCTGCCGCTCGTGGACCTGCGCGGCACGGCGCCGCTCAAGGTCGTGCGCGGCCTGCCCTGAACGCCGGCGCATCGACCAGAGGCCGATGTCCGCCTACGGCAGCGTCACGACGGCTCGGCCGCCCTCGCTGATGGTCACGTCGCGGCGCACGCCGCCGTCCACCTCGAGGGTGTAGCGGCCGGGCGCGACGTTCTCGAGGCGGCGCACCGGGCCGCTCAGGCGGATCTTGCCGTCGGGCGTGAAGGCGCTCCACATGTAGGGGCGCCCGTCGCCGCCGATCAGACGGCCGGCCGCCTGCGGGAGCGCCAGCGTCGTGGGTCCGGCCTGGATCTCGAGCGAGCCGCCCGGGGTGAGCAGCAGGCTGAGCGTGCGCGACGGCACGGCGACGCCGGGCAGGCTGACCGGGGCGTAGCCCGAGGACTCCGCCCGCACCTCGTACGTCCCGGGCCGGAGCGACGGCACCTCGCCGCGCCCTTCGCTGTCGAGCGAGACGCTGCCCGTGAACACCGCGGCGCCCGAGGAATCGGCGACGCGCACGAGCAGGCCCCGCAGCGGTGTCGCGAAGACGCCGTCCTTCGCCTCGATCGAGATGCCCTCCCCGCGCTTCAGCTCGATCCGCAGGTCGCTCTCCTCGGCCGCGGCGAGCTCCTTCGTCTCGACCTGGTACGCGGGCTTCTGGAACGTGACGCGGTAGCGCTTCGGCTCCATGTCCTCGAACGCGAAGCGGCCGGAGCTGTCGGTCGAGACCAGGCTCGCGAAGCGCATGCCGCCGCCGTCCTCCTCGATGCGGACGGAGACGTCGCCGAGCGGACGCCCGGACTCCGCTTCGACCACCGCGCCCGCGAGCCGGGCGGGCGGCGCCTCGAGGTCCACGGTGGTGTCGCCGCTCAGCTCCACGCTCTCGCGGATCGGCGCGCCCGCCTCGCTGTTGGCGGTGATTGTGTAGCGGCCCTCGTCGAGGCCCTCGAGCACGTAGCCGCCGCTCTCGTCGCTGCGGCCGCTGGCGCTCCTGCGGTTGCCGCCGTCGGGGAACGCCATCACCATCGCGTCCGGCACCGGCCGCCCGCCGCGCGTGACGCGGCCGTCCACCCGCAAGCCCTGCTCGAAGCGGATCTCGGCCGCGGCCTCCGCCTGGCCGGGAGCGATCGTGACCGTGGTCGAAGCGGAGCGCGAGCTGGTGACGAAGTCGCCGGCGTTGGCGCGCAGGGTGATCGTCCCCTCGGGAACGCCGCTGAGCTCGAAGCTCCCGCCGGCCGAGGTGCGCGTCGAGGCGAAGAAGTCCGGGCCCTGGGCGGAGACGTTCACGCCCGCGAGCTGCGCGTCGGGCAGGCCCACGACCGCGCCGCGCACGAGGGCGCCCTCGGCGAGCGCGAGCTGGACCTCCTGCGCGTCGTCGCCGGTCACGACCGCCTCGGCCGGCGCGCTCGTCTGGTCGCGCAGCGCCGCGCTCAGGCTGTAGCGGCCGGGAGCGAGCCGGTCGAAGCGGAAGCGCCCGCCCTCGTCGCTGAGCGCGCTCTGCTCGCCCCCGCCCAGGAAGCCCATGCCGGGACGCATGCCGCTGTCGCCCGCGGCGGCGAGCGTCACCTGCGCCCCGGCCACGGGACGGCCGGCGGCCAGCACCGAGCCGGAGACGGAGCCGCCGCGGCCGAGCCGTATGTCGGCGGTGGCGGGCGCGTCCTTGATCTCGACGCTGGCGGCCGACTCGCTCCAGTCCGGGTGCGAGGCCGTCACGGTCCACGTGCCCGGCGCGAGGCCGGTGAGCTCGTAGCGCCCCTCGGCGTCGGTGCTCGCCTCGTTGTCGCCGCCCTCGCCGCCGATACGCATCATGACCGTCCCGGGCCCGCCGCCCGACTGCTCCGCGCGGACCGTGGCGTCGAGGATCGGACGCCCGCCGCGCGACTCGAGCACCCGGCCGCTGACGACACCGCCCTTGGAGAGCCGCACCTCGACGCCCTCGGTGGCCTCGCCCTCGGCGACGGTCACGGCGGACGCCGTCCCGGCCTGGTAGCCGGCGGCGAACGCCTCGACCGTCCAGCGGCCCGCGGGCACGTCCTCGAGGACGAACGAGCCGTCCTCCGAGTGGAACGACTGCCGCTCGTACGGCCCACGTCCCCCGCCCGGGCCCGCGCGCATCACGAAGCGCATGCCGCCCTGGCCGTCGGGCTGGTAGCGCAGCTGGAAGTCCGGGACGGCGCGGCCGCTCTCGGCGTCCACGACGCGACCCCGGACCTGGCCGGTGCCGTTCACCGTCAGCTCGATGCCCTCGGCCGGCGCCGCGACGCCGGAGCGGCGCGGCCCGAGGCCGGCCTGGCCCATCACCTGCAGCTCGTAGCTCTCGCCGGCGAGGAGGCCCTCGAGCAGGAAAGCGCCGTCGGGGCCGGTGGGCTCTTCCGTCCGGTTCGCGCCCGGCCCCATCGGCATGCCGCCGCCCTGTCCCGCGGGCCGGGCGGAGACGAACCAGCCGGAGGCGCCGTTGCCGCTCTTGTCGCGCAGCACGCCGGAGATCGTCGAGCCGGGGCGCAGCGTGAGCTCGAGCGGCTCGCCCGCGCGCGCCTCGGAGACGTTCACGGGATCCACGCTGGCGCGCGAGAAGCCCGCGCGTCGGGCCGCGAGCGTGTACTCGCCCGCCTTCAGCCCGCGGAACTCGAAGCGGCCGTCGGGCCCGGTCTCGCGCCGCAGCTGGCTGCCGGGGCCGATGAGCTGCATCTGCATCCCGCCGCGTCCGGCGCGAATCGAGCGCGCGGCCGAGAGGCTCACCTCGCAACCGGCGAGCGGCCGGCCGTCCTCGTCCTTGACGACACCGCGCAGCGACAGGCCGCGGCGCATGACGACGGTCAGGCCGGAGCGCACGGCGCCCGCCGTGAGCGAGATCCCGCCGATCGCCCGCTCTTCGTAGTCGTCGTGCCGGACGTCGAGCCGCTGGTTGTCTCCGGCGGCGAGTCGGGTGGCCCGGAAGCTGCCGTCGCGGGAGGTGCGCACCGCCTGCTCCTCCTCCATGCTGCGCATGAAGGCGCGGAACACGTTCTCTCCCTCGCGCGAGAGCCGCACGCGCGCGCCCTCGACCGGGACGCCGTCCTCGTTCACCACGCGGCCCGCGAGCGTCGCGGCACGGGCGAGCGGGACGTCCTGCGTCTCGGCCTGGCCGGCGGCGACGCTCACGCTCTTGGCCCAGGGCACGAAGCGGTCGTCCTCGGCGCTCAAACGGTAGCGGCGCGGCCCCAGGCCCCGGAACGAGTAGCGCCCGTCCGCCGCCGAGCGGGCCTGGAATACGGCGCTCTCGCCGCGCGCCACCAGACGGATTCCGGCCAGCGGCTTGCCGCTGTCGGCGTCGACCACGCGGCCGGCGAGGGTCGCGGTCGGGGCGAGCGCGATCGCGACCGGCTCTGACGCTCCCGCCGCGAGCACCGCGGTGGCGCGGCCGCGCTCGCCGGCGTCGGCCACGAGCGACCCCGGCTCGCGGGGCGCGCCGTCGAGCAGGAAGCTGCCGTCGGCGCGCGTCTCCACCCAGCGCGTGGTCTGCGTGCGCCCCTCGAAGCGCACGAGCGCGCCCTTCGCCGGCGTGCGCTTGTCGGCGAGCGTCACGCTGCCGCGCAGCACCTGCCCGAGCGCCAGCGTCAGCGGGCGCGCGAGAGCCCCCGCGCGCACGGGCTGCCGCTCGAGGGTCGCGAACGCGGGCGCCTCGACGCGCAGCCGGTTCGAATCGGCCGCCGCGGCCTCGAAGCGGAAGGTGCCGTCCGCCTTGGCCGTCGCGGTCTGGGGCACGCCCTGCCCCGGCGACGCGTCCTGCGGCCGCCGCTCGCTTCCCGGCCAGAGCGTCACCGTCGCGCCCACCACCGGCCCGCCGCGCTCGTCCACGACGCGACCCGCCAGGGCGGCCGCCTTCGGCAGGCGCACTTCGCCGGCGTCGTCGCCCGCCGCGTCGTAGAGCGCCTCCAGCACGCGCGGGGCGGTGCCTCCGCCCGAGAAGGCGAGGCGCACGCTGGCGCCCGGCGCGGCCGCGAGCGTCGCGGCGAAGCTTCCGTCGGGGCGCGTGGTGGCGGCCGCCAGCGGCTGGGGCAGGCCCTCGCGACGAGCCTCGCGCCGGGCCGCCTCGAAGCCGTCCTCGAAGGGCAGCACCGCGACCTCCACCCCCGCCGCGGGCTTGCCGTCGACGAGGACCCGGCCGCGGATCTCTCCGCCGGCGGCCGGGGCGGTCAGGAGCGAGACTGCTGCGGCTGAGGCGAGCATGCGGCTGGACATGGAGCTTCTCCCGAGGGCGCCCTTCAGGCGGGACGCAGTGCGCCGCTCATTGGACGCCCAAGACCTCGAAAAAGTCGAACAACGGGCTGCGGAGCGAGCGGGATTCACTCCCGCGAGCGTAGCGGGGGGTCCAAGGGGGGTGCGGCGCAGCACCCCCCTTGCTCATTCAGTTCATCCACCAGATCGCGGCGTTGAGCGCGGCCGCGAAGCCGACCCAGCCCAGGTAGGGCCACAGCAGCACGGCGGCCCCGCGGTGCACGCGCCAGAACGCCACGATCGTGGCCAGGATCGCGATCCACAGCGCCACGATGGTAAGGAGCGCCCAGCCGAGCCGGCGCTCCGCGAAGAAGACCCAGGGCCACACGCCGTTGAGCGTGAGCTGCAGCAGGTAGACGAGGCTGCCGCCGCGCGAGCGGCCCTCGCGCCAGGCCAGCCAGCCGGCGACGGCGATCATCGGATAGAGCAGCGTCCAGATCGGTCCGAACACCCAGGACGGCGGCGTCCAGGCCGGCTTGGCGAGCTCCGGGTACCAGTGCGCGAGCGCCGGAAGCGTCGCCCGCCCCCCGAGCAGCGACACCCCGAAGCACAGCGTCACGAAGGCGGCGAGCCCGAGGACGTCGCGCCGGCGCGAGACGCTCACGCGGGTGTCAGGCGCTGCGGGGGGCGCGCAGGGCGGCGAAAAGGCCCTCGCCGCGAGCCCGGCGCGCCTCGTTCCAGGACACCGCGTCGTCGATCAGGCTGTAGGCCGCGGGCACCACGAACAGCGTGAAGGCGGTCGAGACGATCATGCCCCCCACGATCGAGAGCGCCATCGGCCGCTGCAGCTCGGCGCCGGGGCCGATCGCGAGCGCCGGCGGCAGGGCGCCGGCGATGGTGGCGACCGAAGTCATGAGGATCGGGCGCAGGCGAATCGGGCACGCCTGCAGCAGCGCTTCGTGGCGCTCGGCGCCTTGCGCGCGAATCTGGTTGGTGAAGTCCACGAGCAGGATCGAGTTCTTCTTGGCGATCCCCATCAGCAGGATCAGCCCGAGCATGCTGTAGACGTTGAGGCTCTGGCCCGCGACCCACAGCGCGAGCAAAGCACCGCTCACGCTGAAGGGCAGCGCCAGGAGCACCGTGAAGGGGTGCGTGAAGGCGTTGAACTGCGAAGCCAGCACCATGTAGGCGACGATCAGCCCGAGCACCATCGCGAACAGCAGCGAGTCGAACGACTCGCGGAAGGTGCGCGCGGTGCCCGAGGCCACCGCGCGGTAGTTCTCCGGCAGCGTCTCGCGCGCGATCTCCACCGAGCGGTCGATCGCCAGCGACTGCGACACGCCGGGCGCCACGTTCGCGCGCAGCGTGATCGCCCGCTCCCGGTCGCGGCGCGTGATCGCCTGCAGCGTGGGGCGCTGCTCGATGCGCACGATGTCGCCCAGGCGCACGAGGCCGCCGCCGCCCGCCCGCACCAGCAGCCGCCCGATGTCCTCCGGCCGCTGCCGCTGCTGGGCGAGCAGGCGCACGCGGATGTCGAAGCGCCGGCCCTTGTCCTTGAACTTGCCGACGCGCTGGCCGCCGACGGCCGAGTTGATCGTCTCGCCGATCTCGGCCATCGAGATCCCGAGGTCGGCGGCCTTGTTGCGGTCGGGGATCACCTGCACCTCGGGCATGCCGACCTGGTAGTCCGAGTCGACGTCGGTCGTGAGCCCCGACTCGAGCATCCTCTCCATGATCAGGCGCGAGGCGCGCCCGAGCTCGTCCCAGTCGCGCCCGCGGATGTTGAACTCGACCGGCGAGCCGCCGCCGCGGCCCGCGCTGAACCCGCGCTGCGAGAAGTCCACCATGTTGACGCGCGCGCCCGGGATGCGGCTCGTGGCCTGCCGCGCCACTCCCATCAGCTCCATCTGCGACAGCTCGCGGCCGGTCTTCGGGTCCCTGGGGCGCTCGCCCTTCTCGTACATCGTCACGAACACGAAGCCGCTGTTGACCTCGCCGCCGCCGAAGCCGCCGATGAAGCCGCCGTACTTCTCGACCTCCGGCCGGCTCTTGAGGAACTTCTCGATCTCGTCGAGCACGCGCTCGGTGGTCTCCATGCTCGAGCCGACCGGCGTCTGGAAGCGCATCCCGAAGCGGCTCATGTCCTGGGTCGGAACGAACTCCTGGCGCAGCAGCCCGATGATCCCGAGCGAGGCCAGGAACAGCGCCGCGGCCCCGGTCAGCACCAGCTTGCGGTGCTCGAGCGCGGGCACCAGCAGCCGCTGGTAGCCCGCCGCCAGCCGTGCGAAGCCCAGGTTCACCGCGCGCTCGAGCCTCGAGGCCCGCCCGCCCACCTCGAGCATGCGCGAGAGGCGCATCGGGGCGAGCGTGAGCGCCTCGAGCAGCGAGATCAGCACCGCCACCGAGATCGTGACGCCGAACTGGAAGAAGAACTTGCCGATGATGCCCTTCATGAAGGCCACCGGCAGGAAGATCGCGATGATCGCGGCGGTCGCCGCCGTGGCGGCGAAGGTGATCTCGCGGGCCCCCACCGAGGCCGCTTTCACCTTGCCTTCGCCGTGCTCGCGGTGGCGGTAGATGTTCTCGAGCACCATGATCGCGTCGTCCACCACGATCCCGACCACGAGCGTCAGCCCGAGCACGGTGTAGGTGTTGAGCGTGAAGCCGAACACGTACATCACGATGAACGTGCCCAGGATCGAGGTGGGGATCGCGAGCAGCACGTTGAGCGTCGTCGACCACGAGCCGAGGAAGATCCAGCACACCAGGCTGGTGAGCAGCGCCGCCAGCACCAGCGTGAACAGGATCTCCTGGATCGCGTGCTCGATGAAGACGGTGGTGTCGAAGTTGATGACGATGAACAGGCCGTCGGGCAGCTGCTTCTCGATCTCCTTGACCTTGGCGCGCACGTCGCGGCCCACCTGCACCGCGTTCGCGCCGCGCAGCTTGGTGACGCCGAAGCCGACGGCGGGCTCGCCCATCGAGCGGAAGTTGCGGCGCCGGTCCTCGAGGCCGTCCTCCACCACCGCCACGTCCTGCAGCCGCACCGGCGCGCCGTCGCGGTAGGTGAGCACCAGGTTCTTGAAGCCCTCGAGGTCGATCGCCTCGCCCTCGGCGCGCACGTTCATCTCGCGCGTCGGGCTCTCGATGCGGCCGGCCGGCACCTCGAGGTGCTCGCGCTGGATCGCCGCGTTGACGTCCTGGACCGTCAGGCCCTGGGCTTCGAGCCGCACGGCGTCGTACCACACGCGCACGCTGCGGTCGCGGAAGCCCTGCAGCTGGATCTCGCCGATGCCCTGGATCGTCTGCAGCTGCGGCCGGATCACGTTGCGGATGTAGTCCGCGATGAAGGTGGGCGGGCGGCTGCCGGCGATCGCGAGCCGCATGATCGGCTCGTCCTCGGGGTTCGACTTGCTGACGATCGGCGGGTCGATGCCGCGCGGCAGGCGGTTTTGCGCCTGCGAGATCTTGCTCTGCACGTCCTGCATCGCGACGTCTATGTCGCGCTCGAGCTCGAACTCGATCGTGATGCCCGCCGAGCCCTGGCGCGAGGTGGAGGAGACCTCCTTGACGCCTTCCACCGAGGTGACGGTCTCCTCGAGGATGTCGACCACGTCGGTCTCGATGATCTCCGGCGAGGCGCCCTCCCAGGTGACCGAGACGTTCACCACCGGGAAGTCCACGTCGGGGTTCTGGCTGATGCCGAGCCCGGCAAAGACCGTCCCGAAGCCGGTGAAGGTGAGGATCCCGAAGCCGATGAGCGCGAACATCAGGATCCAGGCGAAGACGTGGTTGCGGATCGAGATGTCCGCCAGCGTCATGCCGGTGGCGATCTTGAGCGGGTCTTCCTTCTCTTCGGGGGGACGCGTCGCGCCGCTCATTTCGCCGCCTTCGGGCCGGAGGCCTCGACCGGGTCGACCGCCATCCCGTCCGCCAGGCGGTCGGAGCCCTCGGACACCACCACCTCGCCCTTCTCGAGCCCCGACAGGATCTCGACGACACCGGTCCCGGTGCGCAGGCCCAGGCCGACCGGCCGCAGCCGCGCGGTCTTCTCCTCGACCACGTAGGTGACGAAGCCGCGCTCGCTCGCCTGGATCGCGCTCTCCGGCACCACCAGGGCGCCCTCCTTCTTCTCTCCCTCGAGCGTCACCTCGGCGAAGAAGCCGGGCTTCAGCTCGTCCGCGGGGTCCACCCAGGCGATCACCTCGACCTGGCGCGTGGTCGGGTCGGCCACGCGGCCGACGTGGTAGATGCGCGCTCCGTAGTCGCGCGGCCCGAGCGGCCCCACGCGGAAGCCGACGCGGCCGCCCTCGCGCGCGCGGAGCGACTCGCCCTCGGAGAGCTTGAAGCGCAGCCGCAGCCGGCTCACGTCGACGATCGTGGCGAGCACGTCGCCGGTGCGCACGAACTGGCCGGTGTCGACGGTGCGGGTGTTGATCACACCGGTGATCGGCGGCCTCACCTCGGACCGCCGCTGGTCCTGGAGCGCGAGCTCGTAGGCGGCCTTCGCCACCTCCACCGCCGCCGACAGCCTGGCGTTCCCCCCCCGGGAGCGCGCGAGCTCCGCGGCCGACAGCCGCGGGCTCGCGGGGCGCGACTCCCGGCGGTCGAGGTCGGCCTGCGCCCGCCCGAGCTCGGCCGCCGCCTGGTCCTTGAGCGCCTTGGCGCGCTCGGCCTCGACGCGGTGGCGGTCGGGGTCGATCCGCAGCAGCACCGTGGCCGGGCCGACGCGGTCGCCCTCGCGGAAGCGGACGTCGGAGGCGACGCCTTCGACCTGGGCCGTCACCTGGACCAGGTCCTGGGCCTCGATCGAGCCGAGCGCCTTGATCTGGTGAACCACGTCCTGGACCTGGACCGGCGCGACCCGAACGCGCAGCGCCTGGCGCTGGGGGCGCGCGGCGGCGTCGCTCCCCGACCCGCCGCAGGCCGTCCCGGCGAGCGTCGCCGCGAGCGCGACCAGAATGGGAATGTATCGTCTCAAGGGGCGCCTCGCTTCGGGATCGGGACCTCGGCTCCGAGGAGGCTCGTGCGGAGGGACCGTCGCTTCGAATTCTCCGTCGAAATCGCCATCCAAATCCACACGGCCGGCGGGCGGCTCCCGGGCAGCCCATCTACAATGGCAGAGGAGGCCTTTTCCCGACATGCACGACCCGCGCGTACCCGAAGCTCTCGAGGGCTGGAGCGTCCTGCACCAGCTGTTCCGCGTCCGCTGGGCCGACTGGCGCCGCCTGCCGCGCACCGAGCGCGAGGGCCTGGCCTCCGAGGCGGCCGCCGCGCTTTCGTCCATGCGCCGCGAGGGCGAGGGCACGAGCGTGCCGGTGACGCTGCTCGGCCACAAGGGCGACCTGATGCTGATCCACCTGCGGCGCGGCTTCGAGGAGCTGCAGGCGGCCGAGCTCGCGGTGTCCGGGCTCGGGCTGTCGGCGTACCTCGAGCCCACGACCTCGTTCGTCTCGATGGTCGAGCTCGCGATGTACGAGATGACGATGCAGATCCACAAGCGCCTCGGCGAGCGCGCCCTGAAGCCCGGCAGCGACGAGTTCGAGGCGGCCTTCGACGCCGAGCTCGCGGAGCAGAGAAAGCGCGTCGCCTCACGGCTCTTCATCGACCCGCCGGCGCGGCGGCACGTCTGCTTCTACCCGATGAACAAGCGGCGCGGCGAGCAGAAGAATTGGTACGTCGAGTCGATGGAGGACCGCGCGCGCATGATGCTCGACCACGGCAAGATCGGCCGCCACTACTCGGGCCAGGTCACCCAGATCATCAGCGGCTCGATCGGCTTCGACGACTGGGAGTGGGGCGTCGACCTGTTCGCCGACGACCCGCTGGTGTTCAAGAAGCTGATCTACGAGATGCGCTTCGACGAGGCGTCGGCCTGGTACGCCGAGTTCGGGCCGTTCTACGTCGGCCTGCAGTTCTCGCCCTCGGAGCTGCCGAAGTACCTCGAAGGCCAAGTGCCCGCGCTGGTTCCATGAACGGGCTTCCGCCGCTACCCGTGGCTCTCGGCCGTGGCTGGGCTGTGGGCCATCGGCTCCGCGGCGGACCGGGATCCCGTGCCGAGTCAAAGGGCCCGACTGGGACTCGGCCCGGGAGCCCTCCGGTTCCGCCGCTACCCGTGGCTCTCGGCCGTGGGCGGGCTGTGGGCCATCGGCTCCGCGGCGGACCGGGATCCCGTGCCGAGTCAAAGGGCCCGACTGGGACTCGGCCCGGGAGCCCTCCGGTTCCGCCGCTACCCGTGGCTCTCGGCCGTGGCTGGGCTGTGAGGCCGCGCGTGCCGGCTGCCGTGCTGCTGGCGGCGCTCGTCGCGTGCGGCGGCGACATCGGCAGCACGCCCACGCCCGGGCCTTCGCCGTCGCCGACCGCCGGGGCCTGCGCGGCCGGGGCGCCGGTGGGGGGCATACCGGCGCTCACGGCGCGGCTCGTGGTGTCCGGACTGCGCAACCCGCTCGACCTGCAGTCGGTCCCGGGCGACGCCGAGCGGCTCTACGTGGTCGAGCAGGGCGGCCGGATTCGCGTCGTCAGGAACGGCCAGCTCCAGTCGGCCGCGTTCCTCGACGTGGCCTCGCGCCTCTCGAGCGGCGGCGAGCGCGGGCTGCTCGGCCTCGCCTTCCACCCGCAGTTCGCGAGCAACCGCCGCTTCTACGTGAACTACACGAACCCGGCCGGCGACACGCACATCGCCGAGTACCGTGCCAGCTCGGCCGACGCCGCCGACCCGGCCAGCGAGCGCGTGCTGCTGGTGGTGCCCCAGCCGTTCTCCAACCACAACGGCGGCGGCCTCGCCTTCGACAACTCGGGCCGGCTGCTGATCGCGCTCGGGGACGGCGGCTCGGGCGGCGACCCGCAGAACAACGGCCAGCGTCTCGACACGCTGCTCGGCAAGATCGTCCGCATCGACGTCGACGCGGGATCGCCGTACTCGCTGCCCGCCGACAACCCGTTCCTCGCCACGGCGGGGGCGCGCGGCGAGATCTGGGCCTATGGGCTGCGCAACCCGTTCAAGATCGCGGTCGACCGGCCGACCGGGGACCTCTACATCGGCGACGTCGGCCAGAACCGGGTCGAGGAGATCGACGTGGGCGCGGCCGCCCGGCGCGGCGGCGAGAACTACGGCTGGCGCATCACCGAGGGCACGCAGTGCTTCAACCCCGCGAGCGGCTGCGACCGCGGCGGGATCACGCCGCCGGTGTACGAGTACACGCACGCGGAAGGCTGCTCGGTCACGGGCGGCGCGGTGTACCGCGGCTGCCGCGTGCCCGCTCTCGCCGGGACGTACTTCTTCGGCGACTTCTGCACCGGCCTCGTGCGCTCGTTCCGGCTCGCGAACGGCGCCGCCAGCGAGCTGCGCGACTGGACCTCCGCGACTCGCGGCGTGGGCGCGCCGTCCTCGTTCGGCCTGGACGCCGCCGGCGAGCTGTACATCGTGGACTACGACGGCGAGCTGTACCGGCTCGAGCCGGCGAGCTGAGCCGACCTCATCCCCCGTAACGCCTGGCCGCCCGGGCGCGGGCCTGCGCCGCGACGGCGTCGCGGTCGCGCGGGGGGGCCGTGGTCACGAGCGCGTCCACCAGCCGGCGGGCGCTCTTCGTCACCTCGCGCACCGCGCGGTCGAAGGCCGCGGCGTTGGCCTGAGACGGAGCGTTGTAGCCGCTCAGCTTGCGCACGAACTGCAGCGCCGCCGCCTGCACTTCCTCGTCGGTCGCCGGGGGCTCGAAGTTGAAGAGCGTCCGAATGTTTCGACACATGGCGTCCTCCCCGCCCCCGAGACTACCAAGAAAGCCGGCGATCGACGTCAGCCGCCCGCGCGCGGATCGTAGTAGCCTGATCACGTGCTCGACGCGCTGAAGCAGCTGTTCCAGGGCCGGGTCGCCCTGCCGTCCGACGCGCCCGAGCCCGCGCGCGAAGCCGGGCTGCGGCTCGCCGCCGCCGCGCTGCTGTTCGAGATCGTGCGGGCCGACGCCAGCGTGGACGAGGCCGAGCGCACCGTGATGCGCGCCGCGCTGCGGAGCACCTTCGAGCTTTCGTCCGTGGAGACGGACGAGCTGGTGCGCCTGGCCGAAGCGCAGTCGAAGAGCGCGGCCTCGCTCTACGAGTTCACCGCGCTGGTCGACGCCGGGCTCGACCCCGCGCAGAAGAAGCGCATCGTGGAGCTGCTGTGGCTGGTCGCGTTCGCCGACGGCCGCAAGGACGCGCACGAGGAGCACCTGGTGCGGCGGATCGCGGGGCTGCTGCACGTGCCGCACCCCGACTTCATCGACGCGAAGCTGCGGGCGCGGGGGCGCTCAGCGGGGGATCAGGGCAAAGGCTGAGCCTGGAGCGCGTCGCGGACGAGCCGCGCCAGCTTGGGCAGCGCGAACGGCTTCTGCAGCAGCAGCACCCCGGGCTCCAGCACGCCGTGGCGGGAGATCACCTCCTCGCCGTAGCCCGACGTGAACAGCACGCGCAGGTCCTTGCGGCCCTCGGCGAGGCGCGCCGCCAGCTCGCGGCCGTTCATGCCGGGCATCACCACGTCCGTCAGCAGCAGGTGCAGCGGCTCGACCTGGCCGGCCGCGACCACCAGCGCCTCCGCCGCGTTCGCGCACGACAGCACCCGGTAGCCGAGCGACTCGAGCTGCGCGCGCGTCACGTCGCGCACCGCGGGCTCGTCCTCGACCAGCAGCACCGTCTCCGTCCCGCGCGGTACCTCGGCGTGCGGCGGCGCCACGGCCGCCTTCTCGCCGCTGGCCAGCGGCAGCAGGATGCGGAAGCTGGCGCCGCGCCCCGGGGCGGAGACGACCTCGATCGCGCCGCCGTTCTGCTCCACCGCCCCGTAGACCATGGCCAGCCCGAGCCCGGTGCCGCTGCCCACCGACTTCGTGGTGAAGAAGGGCTCGAAGATGTGCGTGCGCACCTCCTCGCTCATGCCGTGGCCCGTGTCGCTCACCGCCAGCACCACGATCGGGCCCGGGCGCAGCCGATGCGTGCCCTCGGGACGCGCGAGCTCCCGCTTCACCTCGATGCTGAGGACGCCGCCGTCGGGCATCGCGTCGCGCGCGTTCGCCGCCAGGTTCAGCAGCACCTGCTCGAGCTGCCCCTGGTCCACCTCCACCAGGCACGGCTCGTCCGAGAGCTCGGTGCGCAGCACGACGTCCTCGCCGATCATCCGCGCGAGCATCGAGCCCGAGCCGGCGACCAGCGAGCGCAGGTCCAGCACGCGCGGCGCGATCAGCTGCTGCCGGCTGAAGGCGAGCAGCTGGTGCGTGAGCGCGGCGGCGCGCCAGGCGGCCTTGTCGGTCTCCAGCAGCCAGCGGTGCGCCCGCGCGTCGGGGCCGACGTCGCGCAGCGCCAGCGCCAGGCTGCCCGTGATCGCCGTCAGCAGGTTGTTGAAATCGTGCGCCACGCCGCCGGCGAGCCGGCCGACCGCCTCCATCTTCTGCGACTGCCGCAGGCGCGCCTCGAGCGCCTGGCGCTCGGTCTCGGCGCGGTGGCGCTCGCTCACGTCGCGCAGGATCGTCTGGTACTTCCCGTCGGGCATGCGCCGCGAGCTCATCTCGACGGGCACGCGCGTCAGGTCCTTGCGCAGCAGCAGGCGCTCGCTCGCCACGATGCGGCCCTGGTCGGCGAGGTCGTAGCGGAACGGGGCGCGCGCCAGCTCGGCGGGGCCGAACAGCGTCTCGATCGCGAGGCCCAGCAGCTCCTCGCGCGAGCGACCGGTCAGCTCGGAGGCGCGGCGGTTCGCCTCGACGATGCCGCCCCCGGGCAGGCTCACCACGATCGCGTCCGCGGCGAGGTCCACGAGCCCCCGGTAGAGCGCTTCCGAGGCGCGCAGCTCGCTCTCCTGCCGTCGCAGCCGCGCGTGGCTCTCGCGCAGCCGCCCGGCCACGAGCCCGACGCCGAGGCTGGTCATCGCCAGGATGATCCCCGCGTCGACGACGTCGGCCGCGAAGTTGCGGCTCCCGGGCCGGCCGAGCCATCCGTGCGCCTCGGCCACGAGCGTGGCGGAGGTGGTTGCGAGCGTCAGCAGCGTGACGGCCACGAGCGTCGCGCGGTCGAGCAGCAGGCCGCACAGGATCAGCGAGGCCGGCAGGATCAGGACCGCGACGTCGCGAAAGCCCTGGCCCGACGTGACCATCAGCAGCGCGGAGAACAGCGGCAGGTTGAGCGCCAGCAGCCGCGCCGCCGCCTGGGACCGGCCGGAGCGGTTGAGCCCCAGCACCAGCGCGAGCAGCCCCAGCTCGACGACGAGAGCCAGCGTCGAGTCTCCGCCCAGCCCGCCCTCGGTCCGCGTGGCGTTGACGAAAGAGGCCAGGATCCCGGCCGCGACGCCGCAGGTCACGAAGCACACGCTGCGGGCCATCCAGCGCTCCCCCGCGTCGAGCGCTCCCTGCGGCAGCAGCAGGCGGCCGAGACCATGGCGACGCACGAGGGCCGGCTGCGCGTCCGTGTTGGGTATCGCCGTCGCCATGGATCGAGCCGGGTAGAGCAGGATGCGTGCCACGGCTTCGGAGCCGCTGCATCAGCAGCTTGCCGCCACGGCCGTCCCAGGGCTGGACGCGCGGTCCGTCGGCTGGACGGGAGGCCCTGGAACGCGTGGCGCTCCCGGGCAACTTGTCACCTATGATTCGGAGGGGAGGCTCACCGCCTCCCAAAGGCTGAAAGGCGGCGGCATGGACGACCTCGCGGCACTCTTCTCCGAGCACGTGAAGCGGCTTCAGGCCGAAACCGAAGATGCCCTGGCGGCGACGGGCCACGACTCACTGGTGATCTCGAGCGGGGCGCCGCTCGCGTACTTCGCCGACGACCAGGACGCGCCCTTCCGACCGGTCCCGCACTTCGCGCACTGGTGCCCGCTCGGGGGCCCCCACCACCTGCTGCACGTCGTGCCGGGCCGCAAGCCGCGGCTGATCCGGCACGCGCCCGAGGACTACTGGTACGAGCAGGGCGGCGTGACGGAGGCGTTCTGGCTGGACGCCTTCGCGCTCGAGGAGCGCGGATCGGCCGAGGCCGTGTGGCAGGCGCTCGGCCAGCCCGCGAAGGCGGCCTACCTGGGCAACGAGGCCGCCCGCGCCGAGGGCCACGGGCTCGCCGCCAACCCGAAGCCGCTCACGGCGCGGCTCGACTGGCTGCGCAGCTACAAGGACGACTACGAGGTGCGCTCGATCGAGGAGGCGACCGCGGCGGGCGCGCGCGGCCATCGCGCGGCGCGCGAGGCGTTCGCGGCCGGGGCCTCCGAGCTCGAGATCCACCAGGCGTTCTGCCGCGCCGCCGCTTCGACCGAGGCGGCGCTTCCCTACTCGACGATCGTCGCGCTCGACGAGAAGGCCGCGACGCTGCACTACGAGTCGAAGCGCCACACGAAGGCCGGCCGCGTGCTGCTGCTCGACGCCGGGGCGCAGAGCCGCGGCTACGCCTGCGACATCACGAGGACCACGGCGGGGCCCGACTGCGACCCTCGCTTCGTCGACCTGATCGAGTCCGTCGACGACATCGAGCAGGACCTGGTGCGCGCCGCGACGCCCGGCCGACCCTACCTCGAGGTGCACCTGCAGGCCCACGCCTCGGTCGCGCGCGTGCTGTCGGACATGGGCATCCTGCGCGTCTCGGCGGAAGAGGCCTTCGTGAAGGGCTACACCCACCCCTTCTTCCCGCACGGCGTCGGACACCACCTGGGGATCCAGGTGCACGACGTGGCTGGGAAGCAGGCCGACGCGTCGGGCACGCCCGCGCCGCCCCCGAAGGAGCACCCGTACCTCCGCAACACGCGCACGATCGAGCCCGGCCACGTGTTCACGATCGAGCCGGGCATCTACTTCATCCCGATGCTGCTGCGCCGCTTCCGCTCGGGGACGGAGTCGAGCGCCTTCGACTGGGAGCGAATCGACGCGCTCACGCCGCTCGGGGGAGTGCGGGTCGAGGACAACGTGCTCGTCACCGCGCGCGGCCCGCGCAACCTGACCCGCGAGCAGCTCGCCGACTGAGAGGCCCGCGCCTCAGCGGCGCGCGGCCGCCTCGAGCTCGGCCAGCAGCTCGTCGGCTTTCCAGTCGTTGCCGCGGAAGAGCCGGCGCAGCTTGCCGTCCCGCCCGATCACGGCGGTGCGCAGGTTGTGGGTGAACGAGCGGTCCTCCTCGCGGAAGTCGAGGCCCAGGGCTTCGCCGAGCCGGCGAACCTCCTCCAGGCGTCCGCCCGCGAGCCGCCAGTGCGAGAAGGGCGGCTTCGTCTTCTGGAACGGCAGCCCGTAGGCGCGCAGGATCGCCGGCGTGTCGTACTCGACGTCGAAGCTCACGGTCAGGAGCGCCGTCTGCCCCGCGAGCGCCTCGCTCGCCACCAGCTTCTCGTGCGCGCGGGCGAAGCCCTGCATCAGGAACGGGCAGAAGTCAGGCATCGGGCAGCGCGTGAAGACGAAGCTGAGCGCGAGCGCGCGGCCGCGGTATTCGGCGAGCCGCAGAGCGCGCCCGTCCTGGTCGACGAGGGCCGCGTCGGGTAGCGGGTCGCCCGGCTGCGGCTCCCGCGGCGCCGCGGGAGCGCTCGCGCCCGCGAGCGGGACGGCCGCGCCCGTCACCACGATCTCCTCGAGCCAGTAGCGCGAGTCGGCGACGACGAGCACCGCGCGCACGGACGCGCCGGGCGTCATCGCTGGCAGCAGGGCCGCGTCCCTCTCCAGCACCACGAACGGCATCGTCATCGCCGGCATGAAGCCCGGGATGTCCTCGTGGGCGAGCGTCACGCTGCGGCTCGCCGCGTCCGTCTCGACGACCCGCCCGGCGATCGGGTAGCGCTTCGAGGGGGGCGGCGGGGCCTCGCGCCGGCACGCCGGCACGAGGCACGCGGCGATCAGCAGCAGGCTCAGCAGGCGACCACGGCGCACGCCCCACTCTACCGCTTCACGGGGCGCCCCTGCCGGTTCGGCGCGGGACCGGCCTCTTGGTAGGATCAGGGGTTCGACTCGATCATCCCAGGAGCATTCATGGACCTCGTCACGTACTTCGTCGACTTCTTCCTGCATCTGGACCGGCACCTGGCCGAGGTGATCCAGGCCTACGGGACCTGGACCTACGCGCTGCTGTTCGTGATCGTGTTCCTGGAGACGGGCCTCGTGGTGACCCCGCTCCTGCCCGGCGACTCGCTGCTGTTCGCGGCGGGCAGCTTCGCGGCGCTGGGCGCCCTCGACCTTTCGCTGCTCCTCGTCCTGCTCACGGTCGCCGCGATCCTCGGCGACACCGTCAACTACTCGATCGGCCACTACCTCGGGCCGAAGGTGTTCCACTACCCGAAGTCGCGCTTCTTCAACCCCGACCACCTGAAGAAGACGCACGAGTTCTACGAGAAGTACGGCGGCAAGACGATCATCATCGCCCGCTTCGTGCCGATCGTGCGCACCTTCGCGCCGTTCGTGGCGGGAATCGGCGCGATGAGCTACAAGCGCTTCATCCTCTACAACGTCGTGGGCGGCGTGCTGTGGGTGGCGGTGTGCGTCGGCGCCGGCTACCTGTTCGGCAACCTGCCGTTCGTGAAGAAGAACTTCAGCCTGGTGATCCTGGGCATCATCGTGGTCTCGGTGATGCCGGCGGTGGTCGAGTACCTGCGCCACCGCGCCGAAGCCCGGCGCGCGGCGGCGTAGCTAGTGCGAGGCGGACGAGACGAGCAGGAGCTCGAGCGAGGGCCTCACGGTCTCGCCTGGGGCAAACCCGTCGAGGGCGAGCGCGTTCCTGCCGGTGCGCAGCAGGCGCCCGGGCACGTTGAAGCTCGCGGGCGCGCCGTCGTCCGCGAGCCCGCCGCGCGCCACTTCGACGCCGTTGAGCCGCACCTCGAAGTCCGACACGCCGCCCACCCGCAGCACCGCCTCGCTCACGCGCGCGGCCTGCGCCACGTCGAATCCTCGCCTCGCCCGCAGCCTGCCCGGCCCGGGGCCGGCCTCGCGCCAGCCCGAGTCGTCGTAGCCGGGCTCCCGCCAGCCGAGCGGCGGCTCGCCCCTCGCGGCGAAGCTCAGCAGCGGGTCGGCGGCCGCCACCGGCTTGGTGAGCTCGAGCGCGTCGTAGCGCGCGCCGGCCGTGTCGATCTGCCGCAGCCGGAGCGTGCGGCCGATCACCTCGACGTGGGTGTAGCCGTGGCGGTCGTTCACGAAGACGGCGCTCGACGGGTTCGGAGCGGCGCGCGCGTAGAGCCCGGCTCCGCCGGCACCGCTCGTCACGTAGGAGACGCCGCCGATCGGGCGGTTCCGCTCGTAGAAGTGGTCGTGCCCGCTGAAGACGAGGTCGACCCCGTTCGCGGAGTAGAACGGCGCCAGCAGCTCGCGCAGCAGCGGCGTCGCGGCCTCCGCGGCGCTCGGGCCCGACGAGAACAGCGGGTGGTGCTGGAACACGATCCGGAACGTGGCGGGCCGCCGCACGAGCGCCAGCTGCCACGGAAGCGACTGCAGGCGTAGCGTTGCGACGCTCTGGTTGGTGTCGTGGACGATCAGCTGGGCGCCCGCCCGCTCGAGCCAGTAGCTCGACTCGGGCGCGAGCCCGGCGGGTCCGTTGCGCGGCAGGCCGAACACTTCGAAGAACGGCCGCGCGCGGTCGAACTCGTAGTCGTGGTTCCCGAGCAGCGCGTAGAAGGGGACCCGCGGCAGCAGCGCGGCATAGGGCGCGAAGAACCTGGTGTCGTAGCTCGTGGCGTCGTAGGGCGCGTACACGACATCGCCCACGATCATCACGAAGTCCGGCGGCAGCGACTCGGCGCCGAGCGCGGCCGCCACGGCGCGCTGGTCCGCGGTGCCCGAGCCGCAGTCGCCGAAGGCCACGAAGCGCAGCGCTCCCGCCTCGGGCTGGCGGAACGAGAACTCGAGCTCTCCGCTGGTCGACGCGAGCGGACCGGCGGGAGAGAAGACGCGGTAGCTGTAGCGCACGCCCGGCGAGAGGTCTCGCAGCGTCGCCTCGCGCCGGTTGGCCGCGACGGACGCGACGGCCTCTCCCGTGACCCCGGCCTCCGTGAAGTAGCGGACGCGACCCTCGCCCGGGGCCTCGGTGTACCAGGCCACGACGACGCCGTCGTCGGCGTGCTGCAGGTAGGGCCCGCGCGTCATCAGCCCCGGCTGGGTCGGTGGCGGCGCGGGTGCGCTCGGGCTCCCTCCGCCGCCGCAGCCCGCGAGCGCTATCGGGACGACTGCCGCGAGCCACGCGCGCGGCAGTCGGCCGCGCGGCCCGCGCACGGCTTCAGCGCTGGGCGTTGACGTCGTGCTCGCGCGCGGCGATCACGCCGCGCAGGCCCTGGACGGCAGCCTCGAACTCGCCGTTCGAGAAGGGCTTGTGCACGTCGGCGAGCGCCGCGGCCCGGATCTGCTGGTACGCCGTCTCGAGCTGCGGCGTGAGCCAGCGCGGGTTGACGTAGGTGGTGGTCGCGCGCACCACCGCGTCGGCGTAGAACTGGCGCTTGGCCGGGTCGGCGGTCAGGCGCGCGACGAGCACGTTGTCCTCGAGGTTGCGGTAGAGCGGCCAGCTTCCGGCCGTGAAGGTGTTGTCCTTGTCCCAGGGGATGAACACGAAGCGGTTCTTCTGTCCGTACTCGTAGAGGTAGAAGTTGTTGAGGCCCTGGTCGCCGACGATGCCGTCGCCTTCCGCCATCGCGTTCTCGATCGCGACGTGGGTCAGGAAGCGGTCGACGTCGATGCGCGGCGCCATCGCGGTGGCGTAGCCCGTGAGCGGCGTTTCGTTGATCGCCTGGACGAACGCCACCAGGCCGTTCGCGACGTCGTCGTGGTCCTCGTTCGTCTCCGGCTCGAACGGCAGCGGCACGTAGGCGTCGGGATTGCTGCCGCGCCAGCGGAAGTCGTAGTACTCGCGCCACTCGTAGTCGAACAGGTTCCCGCTCTCCTCGCCGAGGCGGCTCTTCAGGAACGGCTTGCTGACGGGCTCGACCAGCGCGAAGAGCCCCCAGTACTCGCCGTTGACCGTGAGCCGGGCGTGCGCGTTGCGGGGCGAGGCGATGCCCATCGCCTCGAACACCAGGAACGCGAGGCGCTCGCGCAGCATGCTCGCGTCCTGGGTCAGGTTGTCGATCACCAGGCTCTTGTAGCCGTAGTACTCCTGGCCGGGGACGAACTCGTTGAAGTCGACCTTCAGCCCCGGCTTCTCCTCGCTGCGCGACCCGTCGCCGCGCGAGCGGATCCCGACCTGTGCCACCGCGACCCCGTCCACGCTGAAGTTGGCCGCGTAGTACTGGTTGCTCAGGTAGTTGGCGCGGAGCGCCTTCCAGGCCGACGGATCCAGCTCGAGCCGCGCGTCGTGCAGCACGGCGGGGTCGAAGATCGGCGCCCCGCCGGCGGGGACTCCCGGCGCCGGCGTGGACGTCACCGTGTTGTCGCTCGGCGTGCCGCCGCCGCCCCCGCCGCCGCACGCGGCGAGCAGGCTGAGCGCGACGAGGGCCGCGACCCGCCCGCTCGTCCAGGCGACTTGCGACAGCGCGCGCCTCACGGCAGGTGCACCTGGAGACGGCCGAGCAGCGAGACGTAGTCGCCGGTGTTCCCCGGCTCGGGCGCCCGCAGCGGGTCGTCGTAGCGTTCGACGAGGACGTTGCCCGCGAAGCGCAGGAACCGGTTCGGCCACCAGCTGAGCCCGCCCGTGAAGGTCCGGATGCCCGCCGGACGGATGTTCCCGGCACGGCTCCCGGCCGATTCGAAGCCTGCGTTGCTCACGTCGTCGAACCACAGCTCCTCGTAGCGTACAGCCAACTCGATCGCGCCGGGTCCCGCGAACAGGCTGCGGCCCGGGCGGACGGTGCGCGCCTTGCGCTCGCCGGTGACGAGCCAGGTGGCCGTCGCCGACCAGCCCCGGCCGTAGACGTCCGGCAGGTCTTCGAGGGTCGGCCCCTGGCCCTTGCGCTCCTCGCGCGCCTCCAGGAACTCGCCCCAGAGCGAAACCGGACCCCCCTGGAGGCGCGCGTCCGCGCCCCAGCGCCGACGCTGTCCGTTCACGTACACCCCCGGGAAGAACTCGTAGCCGGTGCCGCTCGTGCCCACCAGGCCCTTCGGGCTCGGGTCGGTGCCCGGGCCCTCCGGGTCCGCGACCACGTCGCCCTGCGAGAAGGAGCCCCCGAGCTCGAGCCACCCGGCCGGCTTGAGCACCAGCCGGCCGGCCGCGGTCGTGCCGGCCCGCCGCGAGCTCGTGCGATCGTCGCCCTCGAAGACGCCTGCGCTCCACTCGAGCGCGCGCCCGAGCTCACCCGAGAGCAAGCCGCCCCAGTCGCGGTCCGGTGCGAGCGATTCCACCACGACGGCGCGGTCGATCAAGTCGGTCTTGCCCGCCGAGGTCAGCCGCTCCGGGCTGACCGGCAGCTTCATGTGGCCGCCGTCGATCTCGAGCCGCTTCGAGAAGCGCAGCCCGAGCCGCGCGTCCTTGAGCTCGTCGCCCTCGTCGAAGGCCGGGTCGACGTCGAGCTCGAACACCAGCTTGCGCCAGTGGCCCTCGAAGCCGAGCCGCAGGCGCCGCCACTCGAAGTCGTCGGCCCGCAGCGTCGCATCGGTGCCATCCCCTACCTGCCAGTCGACGAACGAGCGAAAGTCGGCCTGGGCGTAGCCGGTGAGCGTGACCTCGAAGCCGGCGGCCTCGTTGCTGATGGAGAACGGCTCGACCTTCCATCCCTCGGGCGGCGGCGCGGGCGGCTTCGCGGGCGGCTTGTCCTGCGCGCGGGCCGAGCCGCACAGCACGAGCGCGAGGAGCGCTCCCAGGGCTGGCTTCGTCACGGAGCGGCCTCGGTCCCGCCGCCGAGCGCGGCGAGGGCGCCGGGGAGCTTGAACAGCCCCTTGAGGTCGTCCGCGATCCACAGCGCCCCCGCGGGATCGAAGGCGAGTCCCTCCTGGCGCCCCCCCGGCAGCGGCCAGGTGCCCGTGATGGTCCCCGCCGGCGACACGAGCAGCAGCCGGTCGTCGCTCTCGGCGATCACGACCAGGCGCCCGAGCGGCTCGTTCCAGGCGACCGCGGTCAGGTCCTCGTACGGCTTCAACGCGTGACGTGCGACCACGTCCGAAGCGCCGATCGTGCGCGCGGGCCCCGCGGGATCGAAGCTGAGCGCCACCAGCCGCGCGGGCTTTCGCTGGTGCACGAGGTAGAAGGTGCCGCCGCCCGGCTCCGCGGAGTCCTCGCGGAAGGCGAGGCCCTCGAAGCCCTGGTTGCGATCCGCCGGCTCCTTGCCGACCACCGCGGCCACGTCGAGCGGGAAGCGCGCGGTCTCGCTCGCGGAAGCCGTGTCCCACACCACGAGCTCGCCCTTCTTCTCGGCGAGCAGCACGAGCCGCCCGCTCGGCGTGTGCACGGCCACGTCCTCGAGGTTGCCCTTCACGCGGTGAAGCCTCAGCACGCCGCCGGCCGGGTCGATCTCGGCCAGCGTGCCGCGGTCGCCCACCGCGAAGAAGCGCTGCAGCGCTTCGTGCCAGGCGATGCCGGAGGCCTCCTTCAGCCCCTCCGCCGCCACCGGGACCGGCGCGCCGAGCCCTGGCGTCCCGCTCGCGGCGGCCGCGGCAGGGGCGATCCCGAGCGTCGCCTGGGGCGAGAGCATGTCGCCGGCGGCCGCGGACACGGCGGGCGGCTGGCGGCTGGCCAGCATCGACAGCGCCAGCACGGCGAGCAGGCCCCCGGCGAGGAGCGTGAGCACGCGCAGCCCGCCGTACAGCCGGCGCAGCGAGCGGAACTTGTCGCTGTTGATGCGCGCCATGACGTGGTTCTGAACCGCCAGCTCGGCGTTCAGCTGCCCGAAGCGCACCTCGCGCCACGCGCGGCGGTACGCCTCGAGATCGCGCAGCACGACGTCCTCGTAGTAGCGCAGGCCCTCCGGGAAGTGCTCCGCGCCCGCCTCTCCCGGGTAGGGCAGGTGCGGCCGGAAGCGCCGCGGCTTGAGCGCCTCGATCGCCTCCAGGAAGAAGAACAGCGCCACGCCGGCGTAGATCAGCAGGTAGAAGCCGAGGAAGGGCCGCAGCGCCAGCGGCAGCACGTCGATCAGCTCGACGCGCGTCACCAGGAAGAAGAACGCGATGTTGAGCGCGCCCATGATGACGAGCGCGAAGCGGGCCTTGCGGTCCGCCAGCTCGACGAGGTCCATCGCCTCCTCGAGCGCGTCGACGAGCGTCCGGTAACGCTCCCACGGATCGAGCGAGCGGCCCTGCTCCGCGAGCAGCCGGGCCTCCTTCTTGCGCCGCTTGGGGTCGTCGAGGGCGCCGTCGTCCGGGAGGGCGGGCGTCGTCGTCGGAGAGTCCTCCACCATGCGGGGCAAGTATAAGGCCCCGCGAAGGGCCGCGAGGCCCGCCGCCGCCCGGGTGACGCGCTAGATGAAGCCCTACGGCCTTCGGCCGACCGGCCAGGCCAGCTCGCCGAGCAGCCCCTGCGGCATCTCTTCGATCCCGGGGTAGCCGAGCCGCTCCGGATCACGGTCCCTCGGCCAGAACGCTGTGCCGAACACGTGGTCCCACAGGCTCAGCACGATGCCGAAGTTCTTCGCCGTGCCGCCCTCGTCCGACTGGTCGTGGTGCCACAGGTGCATGCGCGGGCTGTTGAAGACGTACCCGAGCGGCCCGAGGCCGACGTTCAAGTTGGCGTGGTTGAGATCGCCCCAGACGGTCGAGACCACCGCGACGACGAACGCCGCCTCGCCGGAAGCGCCGAGCAGAGCGAGCGGCAGCCAGAGCGCGGACTTGTAGACGACGATCTCCATCCAGTGGAAGCGGAAGTTGCCGACGAAGTCCATGGTGGTGATCGCGTGGTGCACCTTGTGGAAGGTCCACAGCACGGGCACGCGGTGCAGCAGGTTGTGGACGCACCACTGGAGGAAGTCGGACGCGACCAGGAAGACGCCCGCCTGGGCCCAGAGCGGCCAGGCGGCGACGGGCGAGGCGTCGAGACGCAGCCCGGCCGCCTGCAGAAGGCCGGTCGCCTGCACCGCGAGCCAGCCGTTCACCCCCGCGGTCAACAGCGAGAACAAGTGCCCGTTGACCGCCAGGAAGCCGAGGTCGCGCGCCCAGCCGGGCCGCAGCAGTACCTGGCCCTTGCGCCAGGGGAAGAGCCGTTCGAGCAGCACGAACGCCAGGCTGATCGCGACCAGCCAGTGGAGATAGCTCCAGCCCACGAGGACGAGCATAGCTCCTCGGCTCCCTTGACCGGGTGGTCGAGCCGTGGTCCCATGGACGCTGATGAGCCGCAGGCGCCGCACGACCGTCTCTGCCGTGGTGGCGAGCCTTGCCCTGCTGGCTACGCTGCCCGCGCCCTGCGGCTGCCTGCCCGAAACCGTGGCGGTGGCCGAGCACACCTGCTGCGCGCCGCCTCCCGGCCTGCGAACGGCCGGCCCGGGCTGCTGCGCCGCACCGGACGTGACACCCGACCCCGCGAGCGCCACCTCCGTGGCCAAGGCGGCGGTCACCCCCGCCCTCGTCGTCGTCGCGTGGGCGGCGCCCCTCGTCACCCCGGTCCACGACCGCGGCCAGGCCTCGCCCGCACCCGCGGCCTCCCCGCCTCTCACCGTCAGGCGCCTCTAGACCGCCACGACGCGCGGGTCGCAGAACTCGCGCTTCCGGAACGGGCACGCTCGGGGTGTGCGCGCACCCTCGTCTCGTGTGCCCGACGTGGTGGCTTTCGTGCGCGCGAGAGGTGGGACGGACATGTCTTCCAGTCGCAGGATCGTGGCGCTCGCCCTTTGCGGCCTGGCGCTCGGCGTCGCCGTTGCCGCACAAGAGCCCGACAACCCCGGGCTCGAGGCCCTGGTATCCGAGGCGCTGCAGGGGAATCCCGACATCCTCGCGCTCCAGGAGGCGGCGCTCGCCGCCCACAGCCGGCCCGCCCAGGCCTCGGCGCTCCCCGACCCGATGCTGTCCGTGATCTACACGAACGACGGCTGGTCTCCGAGCCTCGGCACGCAGGCGATGACGACGCTCGGCTTCATGGGCACCCAGGTGCTGCCCTGGCCCGGCAAGCGCTCCGCGCGCGAGAAAGTCGCGGCGAAGGACGCCGTCCCGGCGCAGGAGCGCGTGGAGCGGCAGCGCCTCGTGGTCGCGGCCGGGGTGCGCCGGGCCTTCTGGGGCCTCGTCCTCTCCGAGGAGAAGCGCCTGGTGCTGCAGGAGCAGGAGAGCATCGCGCGCGAGGCCGAGGGCGTCGCCCGCGCGCGTTACGCCGTGGGCCAGGGCGCGCAGCAGGACGTGGTCCGGGCCCAGCTCGAGCTCACGCGCTTCGAGCAGCGCCGCGCGGAGCTTGCGGCGGAGCTCGAGGCTCGGCTTGCCGAGCTCACGCGCCTCGTCGGCCGCGAGGTGGGGCGGGAGGCCGCGCAGGGCGCCCGGCTGGCGCTGCGGCCCGAGCCGCGCGAGCTGGGCGCGCTCCAGGCGGAAGCCGAAGCGCGCCTGCCCGAGCTGCGCGCCCTCGCCGCAGCCGTCGAGCGCGGGCAGCTCGCGACCGAGCTCGCGCAGCGCGACTTCAAGCCCGACTTCGCGGTGCAGGCCGGGTACATGAATCGCGGCGGTCTCGACCCCATGTGGCAGGCCGGCGTGGGCGTGACGCTGCCGCTGTGGCGGGGGCGCCG
>CAZMRX010000012.1:0-32217 GCA_964568755.1 uncultured Acidobacteriota bacterium
GTGTCGCTCGTGATGTTTTCGGCTTCGGCTTCGTAGGTCAGCAGCACGCGGTGGCGCAGCACGTCCTTCGCGATCTCCTTCACGTCTTCAGGGATGACGTAGCCGCGGCCGCGCAGGAAGGCGATGGCGCGGGAGGCCTCCGAGAAGGCGAGCGTGGCGCGCGGGGAGGCGCCGTAGGCGATGAGCGGCGCGAGCTCCACGAGGCCCACCTCGCGCGGCGTACGCGTCGCGGACACGAGCGCCACCATGTAATCGCGCAGGCGCTCGTCCATGTACACCTCTCGCACGCGGGCCGCGAGCCGGCGCACGGCGTCGCCCGAGAGCACCCTGGAG
This sequence comes from uncultured Acidobacteriota bacterium, assembly GCA_964568755.1. GTDB lineage: Bacteria > Acidobacteriota > Vicinamibacteria > Fen-336 > Fen-336 > DATBSL01. The sequence goes on from CAZMRX010000012.1 coordinate 334, forward strand.
ACGGCCGGCGCCTCGCCGGAGATCATGCGGTCGAGCACCTGGCGCTCCTCGGCCTTGGTCGGGTAGTCGACCTTCGCCTTCAGCAGGAAGCGGTCGACCTGCGCCTCGGGCAGCGGGTAGGTGCCCTCCTGCTCGATCGGGTTCTGCGTGGCGAAGACGAGGAACGGATCGGGCAGCGGGTGCGTGGCGTCGCCGAGCGTGACCTGGCGCTCCTGCATCGACTCGAGCAGGGCCGACTGCACCTTGGCGGGGGCGCGGTTGATCTCGTCGGCCAGCAGCAGGTTCGTGAAGACGGGCCCCTTGCGGGCCACGAACTCGCCCGACTTCTGCTGGTAGACGAGCGTGCCGACGAGGTCGGCGGGCAGCAGGTCCGGCGTGAACTGGATCCGCGCGAACTGCAGGTCCAGCACCTGCCCCAGCGTCTTCACCGCCATGGTCTTGGCGAGGCCGGGAACGCCCTCGACCAGCAGGTGCCCGCGGCACAGCAGCGCCACCATCATCCGCTCGACGAGCGTGCGCTGGCCGACGATGACCTTGCGCACCTCGTCCACCGCGGCCTGCACCAGCCGCGCTTCTTCCCGAACCGCCTCGTTCAGCTTCGTGACGTCGATCTCGGCCAGTGCCATTGTTTCCTTCCGGTGCCGGGCGCACCCCCTCGGCCTTCGGACGCAAGCCCCAAGGGGAAGGACTCACGCCAGCGGGGGCACGGGGGGCGCTCAGCCCCCCGTAAACCGTTCCAGTAAGTCCTTGTCGTTGTTCGTTGTTCGTCGTTCGCTGTTCGCTGTTCGTCGTTGTTCGTCGTTCGCTAATCCGTTGGCTCGTCGTTCGTTCGTTCGTTCGTTCCGTTCCCGACTAGCGCAGATGCCCGATCTTGCTCTGCAGGAAGGCCCGCCCGCGCTTGAACTCCGCCACGTCCCCCCGGCGCAGCGCCGCCACGGCCCCGGCCGCGGCCCCGGCCAGCTCGGCCTTCCCGAGCGATTCGAGGCCTGCCTGGACCAGCTGCATCTTCTCCGCGATCGCCTCGAGGCTGCCGAGCTCGGTCGCGTTGAGCGTCGCCAGCAGCACGTCGACGGAGGACGAGTCGGACATCCCCCGATTATACTGACTGGACCGTCGCACATCGGAGACGAGGACCATGCCCTCCCAGAGCCACTACCGCGTCGTCATCCTCGGGTCCGGACCGGCCGGCCTCACGGCCGCCGTCTACGCGTCGCGCGCCGAGCTCAAGCCGCTCGTCGTCGAGGGCGGGGGCGGCGACGATTCGACCGACGTCCCGGGCGGCCAGCTGATGCTGACGACCGACGTCGACAACTACCCCGGCTTTCCCGAGGGTGTCCTCGGGCCGGAGCTGATGGAGCGCATGCGCAAGCAGGCGGCCCGCTTCGGGACCGAGTTCGCGGACGGCGAGCTCAAGAAGATCGTGCTCTCGGAGCGGCCGTTCAAGCTGACGCTCGCCGGTGCTGCGATCACCGCCGACACGGTGATCGTGGCCACCGGCGCGCGCGCGAAGTGGCTGGGCCTGCCCGAGGAGCTCGAGTTCCGGACCAAGATCGGCGGCGTCTCGGCCTGCGCCACCTGCGACGGCTTCTTCTACAAGCAGAAGCACGTGCTGGTCGTGGGCGGCGGCGACACCGCGATGGAGGAGGCGACCTTCCTGACGAAGTTCGCCGACAAGGTGACGATCGTCCACCGCCGCCAGGAGCTGCGCGCCAGCAAGGCGATGCAGACGCGCGCGAAGCAGAACCCGAAGATCGCGTGGCTGCTCGACAGCGTGATCGACAAGATCCACGGCGGCCCCGGCCAGGGCGTGACCGGCGCGACCGTGCGCAACCTCAAGACCGGCGAGTCGAGCGAGGTCGCCTGCGGCGGCATCTTCATGGCGATCGGCCACACCCCCAACACCGCGGTCTTCGAGGGCCAGCTCGAGAAGGACGAGCAGGGCTACCTGCTGGTCCACGACGGCACCACGGCCACCAGCGTCCCCGGCGTCTTCGCCGCCGGCGACGTGACCGACCACCGCTATCGCCAGGCGATCACCGCCGCCGGCACCGGCTGCATGGCCGCGATCGACGCGGAGCGCTTTCTAAGCCATTCCTGAGGTCCGGGGGACGGCCGCCGAAGGCCGCTCCGCGCTCGTCCGTATACTGGGGCCTCATGCGTCCGGCCGAGGACGAGCCAAAGGCTCGCGTCGCCTTCCAAGCGCCGTCGAGCGGCAGCGAGGCGCGGGCGTTCCTGCAAGAGCGGCTGGGCCTGCTCGGGCGCGTCTACGCCCTGCTCGCGCTGGGCTTCCTCGCGCTCGAGCAGATGGCGCTCGCGGTCCTCGCGCCGGGCACTCCGGCCCTGACTCGCGATCCTGGCGCCCTGGTGATCCTCGCCGCCGCGGCGGTCACCGGCGCCCTGTGGTGGACCTGCCGCCTTGGTCCGCTGCCCGAAGGCCGGCTGCTCGCCCTCGACGCCGGAGCGACGCTGCTCGTGGCGATGCTCAACGCCGCCCTGGTGTTCGCCAGCTTCCCGGGCGAGCTCGCCGGCTCGTCGCACACGCGCGCGGTGCTGGCCGGGTCCCTGGCGCTGGTGCTGCGCTCGATCCTGGTGCCCAGCTCGCCGCGCCGGACGCTGCTGCTGGGCCTGGCGGGAGCCGCGGCGATGGTGGTGGCGAGCGCGTGGTGGCACGCCGACCAGGGCCGCGGCGCGGCCGAGGGTGTCGTGCACGCCGCCTGGACGGCGCTCTTCGGACTCGGGGCCGTGGCGATCTCGACGGTCGCGTCGCAGTCGATCTTCGGACTGCGCGAGCAGGTGCGCGAGGCCTCGCAGCTCGGGCAGTACACGCTGCTCGAGAAGATCGGCGAGGGCGGGATGGGCGCCGTCTACCGCGCGAGCCACGCGATGCTGCGCCGGCCCACGGCGGTCAAGCTGCTCCCGGCCGGCCAGGCGGGCGCCGACCGGCTGCAGCGCTTCGAGCGCGAGGTGCAGCTGACCAGCCGGCTCACCCACCCCAACACGGTCGCGATCTTCGACTACGGCCGCACCCCGGACGGGGTCTTCTATTACGCGATGGAGTACCTCGAGGGGCTGAACCTCGAGGACCTGACGCGCCACGACGGCCCCCAGAGCGCGGGCCGGGTGGTGCACGTGCTGCGGCAGGTGGCCTCTTCGCTCGCGGAAGCCCACGAGATCGGCCTGATCCACCGCGACGTGAAGCCGGCCAACGTGATCCTGGTGCCGCAGCGGGGCGGCGCGCCCGACGTCGCGAAGGTGGTGGACTTCGGCCTGGTGAAGGACCTGGACCAGGACACGGACCTCTCGCGCGACGACCAGATCGCCGGCACGCCGCTCTACCTCGCGCCCGAGGCGATCACCGCGCCGGGCCGCGTCGGCGCGCGCAGCGACCTCTACTCGCTGGGCTGCGTCGGCTACTACCTGCTCACGGGCCACCCGGTGTTCGAGGGCCGGAACATGGTCGAGGTCTGCGGCCACCACCTGCACACGCGGCCCGTGCCGCCCGCCGCGCGGCTCGGGCAGCCGGTCCCGGAGGGCCTGCAAGCTCTGCTGCTCTCCTGCCTGGAGAAGGACCCGGCGCAGCGCCCGTCCTACGCCGGTGACTTCCTGGCCGCGCTCGACGCCCTGGCGGACGTCACACCCTGGACGAACGAGCAGGCGCGCGCGTGGTGGAGCGCGCGAGGGGCCCCGATCGTCGCGCGCGTGCGCGCCGCGGCGAAGGCCCCGCGTCCGTTGCGGAAGCACGAGCTCTCGGCGCTCGATACCATGTCGTTCGTGCGACGAGCCGCGCCCGGGCCGAGGGACTGAGCGGAATGGCCGAGCGGCGCCTGCGCGTCCTGTTCCTGGCTCCGCAGCCCTTCTTCGAGGTGCGCGGGACGCCGCTCGCGGTCCTGCACCTGACGCGGACGCTGGCCGGGCTCGGTCACGAGGTCGACCTGCTGACCTTTCCGCAAGGAGAGCCGGCGCCGACGCCGGGCGTTCGTCACCTGCGCAGCCCGCGCCTGCCCGTCGGCCGGGTGAAGGCGGGCCCGTCGCTCGCCAAGCTGCTGCTGGACGTGCCGTTCATGGCCGAGGCCGTCTGGCTCCTGGCCTTCGGCCGCTACGACGTCGTCCATGCCGTCGAGGAGGCCGCGCACCTCGTGGCTCCGTTCGCGCGCCTGCTCGGCGTCCCGCTCGTGATGGACGTGGACTCCTCGATCCCCGACCAGCTTCGCTACTCCGGCTTCGCCACGCGCGGGCCGCTGCTGTGGCTCGCCGACGCGCTCGAGACTCACGCGTTGCGGCACGCCAGCGCGGCCGTCACCGTCTGCGCCAGCCTGACGGACGGCGTGAGACGCCGGGCTCCCGGCATCACCGTCTTCCAGGTCGAGGACCCGCCACTCGTGGACCGGCGCCAGCCGCCCGCCGCCGAAGCTGTCGCGGAGCTGCGCCGCGAGCTGGGTCTCGTCCACGGCCCCGTCGTTCTCTATTCGGGCAACTTCGAGCCGTACCAGGGCGTGGAGCTGTTGCTCGAAGCGACGCCGCAGGTGCCCGGAGCCCAGTTCCTCTTCATGGGAGGACGGCTCCCCGAGATCGAGCGCCTCCGGGCACGAGCGGGCGCGCTCGGCACGAGCTCGCGCGCCTTCTTCTCGGGCACGCGGCCACCGTCCGAGCTGGCCGTGTTCCTCGCGCTCGCCGACGTGTTGTGCTCGCCGCGGGTGAAGGGCGAGAACACGCCCTTCAAGATCTACTCGTACCTCGCCTCCGGCAGGCCCATCGTCGCGACCCGGATCGCGACGCACACGCAGCTGCTCGACGACGCGCTGGCGTTCCTCGTCGATCCCACGGCCGCGGGTCTGGCTTCGGGTCTGCGCCAGGCACTCGAGCGGAATGACGAGGCGCGAGCCCGTGCCGAAGCCGGCCTCGCCCTCGTCGAGCGCGAGTACAGCGTGGAGCGCTACCGGGAGAAGGTGGCTCGCGCCTACTCCTGGATCGAGCGGACCGTCCTTGACAGGGACGGCCTTTCCTGACTACTTTGTCAAGTATGAGGCCCTGCGCGTGCCGTTTCCGCTGTCCCGAGTGGGGCCCCGTGCGCGCCGGAGCCGGCTAGCTCCGACGGCGCGCCAGAAGAGGCCCATCACGACGTGATGGGCCTTTTTCTTTTTGAGATGGGAGGACGCAGGGGTTGCACGCTCCACTCGACGCACGATCGCGAGAGGCCGCGGCGCGAGCCGCGCTGCTGGCGCACCCGCTCTTCGGGCGGATCGGCCGGACGCCGCTCGTCGAGCTGCGGCGGGTGACGGGCGGCGGCGGGCTGCGCCTGTTCGCGAAGCTCGAGGCCCAGAACCCCGGCGGCAGCGTCAAGGATCGCGCGGCGAGCGCGATCGTCGCGGCGGCGATCGGCGAGGGTCGCCTGCCCGGGAAGCGCCTGCTCGACGCGACCAGCGGGAACACCGGCATCGCCTACGCGATGCTCGGCGCCGCACTCGGCTTCGGCGTCACGCTGTGCGTGCCGGCCTCGGCCAGCCCCGAGCGGCGCAAGATCCTGCGCGCCTACGGCGCCGAGCTGGTCGAGACCGACCCGCTCGAGGGCTCGGACGGCGCGATCCGGCGCGCGCACGCGCTCGTGGCCGAGCGGCCGGACGAATTCTTCTACGCCGACCAGTACTCGAACCCGGAGAACCCTCGCGCCCACGAGCGCACCACCGGCCCGGAGATCCTGCAGGCCCTCGCGGGGCTCCCGCTCGACCTGTTCGTGGCGGGCCTCGGGACGAGCGGCACCTTCGTCGGCACCGCGCGCTTCCTGCGCCGCGCGAGCCCGCGCACGCGTCTCGTCTCGGTCGAGCCCGACTCCGCGTTCCACGGCCTCGAGGGCATGAAGCACATGGCGAGCGCGATCGTGCCGGCGGTCTACGACCCGGCGCTGGCCGACGCGCGCGCCAGCGTGCGGACCGAGGACGCCCACGAGATGACGCGGCGGCTCGCCCGCGAAGAGGGCCTGCTGGTGGGGCCGTCGAGCGGGGCGGCCGTGGTCGCGGGGCTCGCAGCGGGCCGCGAGGCGGGCGCCGGCACGGTGGCGGTGGTGTTCCCGGACGGCGGCGATCGCTACCTCTCCGAGCGCTTCTGGGACGGCGCGTGAGCGAGCGCGAGCCAAGGGCCGTGCGCCTCGTCCGCAGCGCGTACGACGCGATCCGGCGCGAGGCGGCGCGGGCGTATCCGCACGAGGGCTGCGGCGCGCTGCTCGGGCGGGCGGGGGAGATCAGCGAGACCCTGGCGCTGCCGAACCAGGAGCAGGGCAGCCCGCGCACCCGCTTCACGGTCTCGCCCGAGGACTACCTCGCCACCGAGACCTCGGCCGACGCGCGCGGCCTCAGCCTGCTCGGCTTCTGGCACAGCCATCCCGACCATCCCGCGCGGCCGTCCGAGACCGACCGCGCCTACGCCTGGCCCGGCCTGCTGACCCTGGTGATCGCGGTCGAGCGCGGCGCTCCGGGCGAGCTCACCGCCTGGGACGTGCCCGCGTCCGACGCGCCCTTCCGAAGGCTCGATCTCGAGATCGCGCCCGACTGAGAGAGGACCCACATGTCCGTCCGAGTCAGGATCCCGACGCCGCTGCGGCCCCACACCGGCGGCCGCGCCCAGGTGACGGCCAGCGGCGAGACCGTGGCCCAGGTACTCGGTGCGCTCGTCGCCGAGGCGCCCGCGCTCGGCGCACAGCTGCTGGGTGAGGACGGGCGGCCGCGCAGCTTCGTCAACCTGTACCTCAACGGCGAGGACGTGCGCTCGCGCGCCGGCCTGGAGACGAAGGTCGAGGACGGCGACGAGCTCGCGATCGTGCCCGCGATCGCGGGTGGCCTGGGGTGCTAGCATCGGCCGACCGATTCCCTGGGGGGAAGGAATGAGGCGAGGCGCGGTCTACGTGCTGGCCCTGGCTGGGTTCTGGCCGGCTGGCGTGCACGCTCAGCAGACGACTCCGAGCGCCGCGAGCGAGCCCGAGGCCGAGAGGCAGGACGGCTTCAAGCTCCGCATCTCCGGCGAGCTGAAGGTCCACGGCCGCTGGTCCGAGGAGGACCGCTTCCCGCTCGCGTTCCCGTTCCCGCCCGAGTTCGTTCCCGTCGGCCAGCCCAACGTCGCCCTCGAGACCGTCTCGCCCGGCGCCTCGCTCGAGGTGAGCCGCGCGCTCGTCAACCTGGACATCGACATGCCGCGGGGAATCTCGGGGCACGTCCAGGTCGGCGTCCTCAACCTCTACGACCGCAATCCCACCAGCACCGACCACACGGTGGACGTGCGCGAGGCGTGGGTGTCGTTCGGGACGAAGCGCGGCTCGCTCGAGCCGCTGCCGGGCTCGTCGCTCTACGCCCTCGTCGGCAAGGCGCCCAAGCTCGAGCGCCAGCCGTTCCGCCGGCTCGAGAGCTACGGCCTGGTCTCGACCGCCTTCAACCGCTTCAACGACCTGCAGCTGCAGGTCGGCGGCTCGATCGGGACGCGCGTCTACTTCGCGGCGCAGCTCTCGGCCGGCAACCCGATCTTCATGCGCGACCCGAACGCGCTCGCCGGCGACAACGGCACCGACATGCCGCCCGATCCCGATCCCAAGCTCAACTCGGGTTTCCCGATCCTTTACCACGCCGAGGTCGAGGAGCTCGAGTCCGACGACCGCTTCGAATACGGCGGGGCGCTCGGGCTGCGCTTCCTGAGCGCCGACCAGGGGCGCGGGGTCGACGTGATGGGCTTCTACTACAAGACCCGGCTCTCGGAAGGCGCGAGCTTGCGCGGGACGTTCTACGAGGGTGACCTCGATATCCTCGACGGCGCCGGCGGCCTGTCGCTGCCGATCTCGGGCGACGATCGCGAGGAGTACGGCGTCAACCTCGACGCCCGCATCGGCGGTCTCTCGCTCTTCGGCCAGCTCGTGAAGGAGGAAGCCGCCGGCCTGCCCCGGCTCGGAATCGAGGTCGAGGCCGGCTACCGTGTAGCGCTCGGCGACCTGGCCGACCCGGGCGACCTGTTTCCGGCGATCCAGCCGGCCGTGCGCTGGAGCCGGCTCGACAACGACTTCTCGGCGCCGCGCGGCTTCGTCGCGCCGAGCTTCGCCTGGGACTGGGACAAGCTCGACCTGGGCCTGCGCGTGACCATCATCCGCAAGCTCGACCTGACCCGCGAGTACTCGTTCCACGACATCGCGGCCTCGCGCGAGATCCTGCACGACGAGGCGCTTGCGACCCTGCGACTGACGTTCTGAAGGGGTCAGGTCTTGAATCTTGACATCGGGCCTTGAGGGGCACGAATCAAGACCTGTGCCCGCGCAGCCCGAGCGGCTCCGGCGAACAGGACTACGGACCGAAACGGGCCAACGGAACTGCCCAGAAAGCGTCGTTTCGCTCGACAACGACAACGAACCCTGTGCGAAACGACGCTGGTGTCAGCGTACGAACGATTCGCGGCGCGAGGCTTCGCTGAGCGGGATCAGGAAGCTCCCCGGGTCGCGGGCGATCTTCTCGTGGGCGGCGGCGAGCGTCGCTTCGCCGGCGTAGCTCACCGCCGACTGCAGGTGGCCGCGGATGCGCGACAGGATGCCCACCACGCTGCCGACGTACGGCACCCGCACCGACTGCCCTTCGGCCGGCGTGCGCAGCGCCTCCGCCAGCTCGTCCTCCTCGACTCCGTCCGCGACCGCCTCGGGCGAGGTCATGCCGCGATACAGCTTCATCTTCTGGCGCGTGGCCGGGTCCTCCACCACCATCCCCGGCGCCTCGTCGGTGCCCGAGAGCATGCTGCCGAGCATCACCGAAGAAGCGCCGCAGGCAATCGCCAGGAACAGGTCCTTGTCGTCCCGGACGCCCCCGTCCGCGATCACCGGCACCTGGCCGCCGGTCGCGAGGTAGACCTCGCGCACCGCCTGCAGCTGCGGCACGCCCGCGCCGGTCTCGAGCCGCGTGCGGCACCCGCGCCCGGGCCCGACCCCGACCTTGATCGCGTCGGCGCCGAGCTCGACCAGGAAGCGCGCGGCCGACGCGGTCGCGACGTTGCCCACCACCAGCGGCACCCGCGGCAGCCGGGCGCGCAGCTCGTTCACGGCGCGCGCCACGACACCGGAGTCGGCGTGGGCCACGTCGAGCAGCAGCACGTCGACCTCCTGCGCGACGAGCGCCGCCGCGCGCTCCAGGTAGTCGCCGGTCGCGCCCACCGCCGCTCCCACCCGCAGCCGGCCGCGGGCGTCCTTGGTCGAGTGCGGCTTCTGCTTGTACAGCTTCAGGTCGCGCATCGTCACCAGCCCGACCAGCAGGCCCTGCTCGTCGACGAGCGGCAGCTTCTCGATGCGGTGCTCGAACATCGCCTGCTCGGCCTCCTCGAGCGAGACCGTGGGCGGCCGCGTCACCAGCCGTTGGCGCGGCGTCATGAACTCGGAGACCGGCCGCGCGTCGGAGGCCGTCCCGAGCGGCATGTCGCGGTGCGACAGGATGCCGGCGAGCTTCTGGCTTCCCTTCACCTCCTCGATCAGGAAGCTCGACGCGTTGAAGCGCCGGATCGCCTGGCGCGCCTCGCCGATCGTGGCCGTGCGCTCGAGCCAAAGCGGGTGCTCGATCACGTACGAGTGGCGGGTCTTGACGTAGCGGACGCGCGCGGCCTGGTCGGCGATCGAGGCGTTGCGGTGCAGGAAGCCGAAAGCGCCCTCGAGCGCCAGCGTCTTGGCCATCTCCTCGCCGACCACCGTGTCCATGTTGGCGCCCAGGATCGGCAGCGCGAGCCTCATCTCACCCGCCAGCGGCATCGCCAGCGACACCTCGCGCCGCGAGCCCACCGGGCTGTGCTGCGGCCGGAACAGGAAATCGTCGAACGTCCTTCCGACGAACAGGGGCTCGATCTCGGCCATCCCGCTATTGTGCGCTACGGCGGCGGCCTGTGGCGCGCGGCCAGCAGCACGCGCGAGTACCAGTCCTCGCGGTCCGGGAGCGGTCGGCGGGCGAGCGCGCGGCGGCGCTCGTCCCACGAGGCGCCGGGTGGCAGCCACTCGTCCCAGGCCTGGCGGGCGGGCTGCGAGTGGATCAGCACCTCGCCCACGCGCCAGGGCTCCGCTTCGTGCGCCACCACGCGCAGCGCCGCGACGGGCCGGCCGAAGAGCGGCACGGCCACCACGTCGTGGTCGATCACCGCCTGCGGATGCCCGTTCAGCCAGCGCAGGTCCTCGCGCTCCTCGCGGCGGCGGCGGTTCGCGACCGTCTCGAACGTCAGCCCGTCGGCGCTCACGAGCACATCGGCGCTGCGCGGCAGGCGCGGGCCGTCGAGCGCCGCCAGGAGCGTGATCGCCGCGAGCGGGCGCGGGGCGTCGAGGCGAAGCTCCAGCGGCGCGCCCGGCGCCGGCGCCACGAAGCTGCGCAGGTCGCCGTCTCCCGCCGGGCCCGCGCCCGGCCACGGCTCGGACTGCGGGGCGAACGGGGGCACGAAGGCGTGGAACACGACCGCCGAGCCGGCCGTGTCGCGGCGCCAGCGGCCGCCGAGCCGGGCGAGCGCCTGCTCGAATCGGTCGGGAGTCGGCAGACCCGACGGCACCGACGGCGTCAGCACCCACGCCACGTTCTTGGCGAAGCGCACCTCGTCGACGAGCGGCAGCGGCCAGTGGCGGAAGCGGTCGTTCCAGGGCGGCGAGGCCACGATCCGCTCGCCGCTCTCCCAGGCCAGGCGGAACGCCGGGCCGTAGGAGGCGTAGGCGTGGCGCACCCCGTGGCTCTCGAGCAGGCTCCGCACGGGCCGGAGGTCCACGAGCCCGAACGGCGCGTCGGCCCGGTCGGTGCGAGCCCACGTCTCCAGCAGCCGCCTGCCGAGCTCGAGGTGAAGCGCGGCGAGGCCGAGCACCAGCACCCACGCCCGCCGCGACGTGCCGCGCGGCGAGGCCGCCCACGCCACGAGCGCCGCCACGGGGAGGTAGAGCGGCGTCAGCAGCCGGATCGTGTGCGGCGCCGACCGCACCGGGAACGGAAAGGCCGCGAGCGCGAGCGCCGCGGCGGCGAGCAGCAGCAGGGCGGGGCTGCGCGCCGTGGCGGCCCGGCCGGCCAGCACGAGCGCCAGGCCGTAGAGCAGCACGGTGAGCGCCGCGGCCCAGCCCGCGTGGTACACCACGAAGTCCTCCGCGTCCGCGACCACGGGCACGTGCGTCCCGAGCACGCCGCCGAGCGGCTCGTGAATTCGCGGCAGCGTCGCGGCGAGATGCTGCAGGGTGGTCTCGTTCCGGTCGGCGACCTGGACGATGCGCATCGCCTCGCCGTCCTGGAACACGCGCGCCCACAGGGGCGCGCTCGCGGCCACCAGCGGCACGACCGCCCAGACGAGCAGCCGCCTTCTCCCGCGCGAGCGCAGCAGCACCCACGCCGCGGCCGCCGCCACGGCGCTCGCGGACATGAGGTGCGTCCACAGCGCGAGGCCCGAGAAGAGACCGAGCAGCAGCAAGGTTCCCCGCGGAGGGCTTGCTTCGGTCTCCTCGAGCCTGCGACCGGCCCGGGCGGCTGCGAGCAGCACCAGCCCGCCCAGCGCGAGCGTCGTGGGATAGAAGGGCGGCGGCAGCGCCGACAGGAGCAGGAAGTAGGGCGGCGGGCATGCCACGAGCACCGCCGCGGGCAGCGCGGCCGACGGGTGCAGCTCGCGCGCGAGCGCGTACGCGATCGGAACCAGCAGCAGCGAGAGCAGGAAGTACGGCAGCCGCAGCGCCTCGACCGTGTAGCCCCAGATCGCGACGAACGGCGTCGCCACCCAGGCATCGAGCGGCGAGCCGTACGGCTGCCCCCAGAGCGTCGTGCCCACACCCGGGTGGCGCGCCATCAGGCCGACGATGGCGGTGTCGCCGTCGACCGGGGTCTGGAGCGCCTCGATCCAGAACGGCACGCGCACCACGACCGCCAAGAGCAGCGCCAGCGGGATCGCGCGCCACGGGCTCATCGGCCCTCCGGCGCCTCGTCGCCGGCCGGCGCGCCCGGCCGGCCGTCCACCCCCAGGCCCTCGAACCATGGCGGAGGCCAGGGCTTGCGGATCCAGCCGGCGAGGCTCGGTGCGACCGACGCCGCGAGGACGAGAGCCGTCGCGACAGCGGCCACACGCCGGGCGCGACCTGTCGCTGGCCGCGGCCGGGTTCGCCAGGCGACGGCGCCGTGGGCGGCCACCAGGAAGAGCGCGGGCATGACCGGCAGCCGATAGCGCGGGTAGCCGTGGGCGGCAACGTGCAGCAGCACGTAGAAGAGGAGGAACACCAGCACGAGCAGCGGCGCGCGGCCGGGCGGCCATCGCGCGAGGCCGAGCACGAACAGGACCAGGACCGCGAGGTACGGAACCAGGACGACGGCGACCGCGGCGAGCGCCAGCTGACGCCGGACGACGCCGTAGGCCCCGCGCTCGATGTGCACGATCGGCTGCGCGTGGACGGCCCAGAACTCCGGCAGCTCGGAGCGGAGCTTCTCGAGGATCCACAGCGGCTGCCGTTCGAGGATGGCCTCCGCCGCGCGCGTTCGCGCGTGCTCGTACTTCGCGATGCGGCCGCGCACCGCCCAGTACTCCTCGTACACCTCCTGGCGCGACAGGCGCGTGTTCCCTTGCCACAGGTTCAGCGCGCCCGCGGTCGACACCGGCACGAAGGCGTCGAACACGAGCCAGTTACGGATCGTCCACGGCAGCACGACCAGCAGCGCCGTGGCGACGACGAGCGCCGCGCGCCGCGCGCCGCCGGGCCGGCGCCAGGCGAGCCACAGGCCGGCAAACGGAAGGAAGTAGAGCACCGTCTCGCGCGTGAGGACCGCGAGCCCGAACAGCAGGCCCGCCCCTGCCGCAGCCGAGGCGGAAGCGCGGGCATCGCAGGCGACCAGGCGCTCGATCGCCCACCACAGCAGCACCGTGAACAACGTCTCGGCCCAGAAGTGCGCGGCGAACCACACGAGCTCGGGGTAGAACGCCGCGAGGCCCGCGGCCACGAGACCGACCGGCTCGGAGAACGCGCTGCGTCCCAGCAGCCCGAGCGCGGGAACCAGCAGCGCGCCGGCCAGGCACTGCAGGTACTGCACGGCCGCCAGGCTTCCGGTGGCGGCGAACGGCACGCCCAGGAAGTAGAGATAGAGCGGCGGATGGAAGACGAAGCGCAGCTGCAGCGGTGAGAATGCCACCTCGGGCGAGGGCAGCACCTCGGTGCCCCAGGTGAGCCACATCGTCTCGTCGGCCACCGGGGAGGTGGCGGGCTCGAGCGCGACCCAGAGCGCGCGCACGACAAAGCCCAGCAGCGTCAGGGTCAGGAGGCGGGCTCGGAACGACCCGGACACGGCGGCGACCATAGCACATCGTCTTGACGGAGGCCGGAGGCAGCACCTAAGCTCCCGGCAACGCAACTCTTCCCATCGGCGAACGCGGAGGCCGCGCGCCCCGCGCTCCTTGCTGGCATCGGAAAGGCAGTCCCGATGATGACCCGGCCGCTTCCCGTACTCGTCTCAGTGCTGACGGCAGCGGCCTGGGCCGCGACGCCCGTCACGGCAGCCGACAGCCCGCCCGCGCGCTGGCCCCAGTTCCGTGGGCCCGGCGGCGCCGGCGTCGCGGATGGAGGGCAGCCGCTCCCGGTGGAGTTCGGGCCGAGCCAGAACGTGCTTTGGAAGACGACGCTGCCCGCTGGGCATTCCTCGCCGGTCGTGTGGGGCAATCGGATCTTCGTGACGGGCTTCGTCGAGGGCGAGAAGCGGCTCGAGACGCTGTGTCTCGACCGGAGCTCCGGGCGGATCCTGTGGCGACGCGCGGTCTCCGCCGAGAGCATCGAGAAGGTCCACGCGATCAACAATCCCGCCGCCACGACGCCCGTGACCGACGGCGAGACCGTCTTCGTCTACTTCGGTTCGTACGGGCTCCTCGCCTACGACTTCGAGGGGCGCGAGCGCTGGACGCTGCCCCTGCCCATGGCCACGACCACGAGAAACCAGGGCAGCGGCACGTCTCCGATCCTCGTCGGCGACCGGCTGCTGCTCGACGTGCAGCTCGGGAAGGAGTCGTACCTGCTCGCCGTACACACCCGGGACGGCAAGACGGCCTGGAAGGCGCCGAAGCCCGAGGTCAACGGCGGCTGGGCCACCCCTCTGGCGTGGAGGGAGGGACAGGACACGCTGGTGGGCGTGCTGAACCCGGGCCGCTTCACCGCGCATCGCCTCGACGACGGCGCCGTGCGCTGGTGGCTGAGCGACCTTCCGAGACAGACCTGCGCGACGCCGGTCGTCGGGGAGGGACTGCTGTACCTGAGCGTCAGCGGGGCCCAAGGCGAAGCCGACAACGTCACGCTGCCACCTTCGTTCGACGAGATCATCGGCTACGACCAGAACCAGGACGGCCGGATCGCGACGCAGGAGATTCCCGAGACGCTGCTGGTCACGGACCGGCGTGCCAGCGACGGCGCCGGCAACCTGTCTCTGCGGCAGGCGCTGAAGTTCTTTTCCGAAGGCAAGGCCGACAGCTTCGACCGCGCGGCCTGGGACAAGAGCCGCCAGGCCCTGACCGAGTTCGCCAGGGGCCCCCTCATGCAGAGCCGTGTCGTGGCCGTTCGCACGGGCGGCAGCGGCGACGTGACGACGTCGCACGTCGAGTGGAGCGACTCGCGCGGAGTTCCCGAGGTCCCCTCGCCCCTGCTCTACAAGGGCCGGCTCTACCAGGTGAAGAGCGGGGGCATCGCCCTCAGTCGCGACGCGAAGAGCGGCGCAAGGGTCTTCGAGGGGCGCCTCGGGGCGCCGGGGGGCTACTACGCGTCGCCGGTCGCCGCGAACGGGCGCATCTACGTCGCTTCGGATGCAGGCGTCGTGGTCGTCTTCGAGGCCATGGACACGCTGCAGGTGCTGGCGCGAAACAACCTGGGCGAGCCGATCCTGGCGACACCTGCCCCCGCCGACGGGACCCTCTACGTCCGCACCGCCTCCCAGCTCTACGCCTTCGCGGAGGCGCCCGCCGCTCCCCGCTAACGTCGCCCGGCCGGCGCGCGTCGCTCCCTGGCTTGGCGCCGCATCGGGCGCCGTGCTAGCTTGCCGGTTTGGCCCGATGAGACACGCGCTTCCCGTGGCCGTGGCGGCCGCCCTGCTCGTCGGTGGCTGCAGCCGCCCACCCGAACCCGTCGACCTGCTGGACGCCGGGGGCGCCCTCGTCGAGGCCCTGGCCGCCCGCGACGGCAGGGACGCCGTCCTCCAGGCGGCGAAGCAGGGCCTGCGCATCAACGACGTGCTGCTGCGCGGCTTCCCCGCGGGGCCGCCGGGCCTGCTGCGCTTCGCGCTCGACGTCCCGAAGGGCGCGCGGCTGCAGGCAGCGGTGGCGATCGACCCCCGCTTCCACGACCGGCCCGGCGTCGAGTTCGTCGTGAAGCTGCGGTCCGGCGGCCGCGAGCAGGTGGCTTTCACGCTGCTCGTCGACCCGATCTCGCGCGCCGAGCACCGCGCCTGGGTCCCCGTCGACGTGGACCTGGCGCGCTTCGCGGGAAGCGGCCGCGAGCTGGTGCTGGAGACGCGCGGCTACGAGCCGTCGGGCGAGGCGGGCCACGCGTTCTGGGGGATGCCGGCGATCACCGTGGCGCGCCCGGCGCCGCTCGCCGTCGTCTACCTGGTCGACACGCTGCGCGCCGACCACACCGGCGTCTACGGCTACGAGCGCAACACCACCCCCGAGCTCGACGCCTTCGCCAGGGACGGCGTCGTCTTCGAGGCCGCGGTGGCGCACGCGTCCTGGACGAAGCCCTCGGTCGCGTCGATCCTCACCTCGCGCCTGCCCGGCCAGCACCGCGCCGTGCAGCTGCGCGATCCGCTCGAGGCGTCGCAGGTCACGCTGGCCCAGCGGCTCGACGCGCGGGGCTTCGCCACCGGCGCTGCGATTGCGAACTCGGTGATCTACGGCGCCGAGTCGGCCTTCGACCGCGGCTTCGACCTGTTCGCCGGCCTGCACGGCGACGACGACACGCGCAGCAAGCTGGTCGGCGCGGACGTCGTGGTCGACCAGGCGCTCGCGTTCCTGCGCGCGCGCCGCGGCCTGCCGACGTTCCTCTACGTCCACACCATGGACCCGCACGTGCCCTACGCGCCGCCCGCGCCCTTCGACCGCATGTTCGAGCCGCACGCGACGGACGCGCACCCGGCGCGCGATCCGCGCACCGACTACAAGGAGCCGCTCGACCGCGAGCGCATGATCGCGCAGTACGACGGGGACATCGCGTTCGGCGACCGCGAGTTCGGCCGCTTCGTGCGCGAGCTGAAGGCGCTTGGCCTCTACGACGACGCGCTCCTGGTGTTCCTGGCCGACCACGGCGAGGAGTTTCTCGACCACGGTCGCTGGCTCCACGGCCGAAGCCTGTTCGACGAGCTGATCCGCATCCCGCTGGTCGTCAAGTTCCCCGGCGGGCGCGGCGCGGGCACGCGCGTGGCGCGCCAGGTGCAGGGCGTCGACGTGACGCCCACCGTGCTCGAGGCGATGGGCGTGGCGCTCGCGCCCGAGCTGGCCGGGCGCCCGCTGCAGCGCGCGCTCGAGAGCGGCGAGCCGGCGCGCGCGGCGCTCGCCGAGATCAGCCACCGCGGCTTCGTGGCCCACGGCGTCCGCACCGAGGACGAGAAGTACGTCCGCCGCTTCAGCCCCGACGACGACGAGCTGCTCTTCGACCTGCGGAAGGACCCGCGCGAGCAGAGAAGCATCGCGGCCCAGAGCCCGGAGCGCGTGCGCCTGCGCAAGGCCCAGGTCGAGGCGGGCATGGCGCAGAACCCGTTCCGCTACGTTGTGCAGGTCCGCGGCACGAGCCGGCTCGAGCTGCGGCTCGAGACGCGCGGCTGGCTCGAGGGCATCGAGCTCGCGGGGCTCGGGCCGCAGGAGCGCTCGGTCGTGGGCGGCAACGGGCGCTCGGTCGACCTGCTGCTCGCGCCGCGCGAGGGCGCGCCGCGCGAGATCGCGTTCACCGTGCGGCCGATCGGGGCGCCGGTGTTGCTCTCGGGCCGGCGCGACGGCCGGGCGCTCGTCCCGCTCGACGTCGCGATCGGCGAGGGCGGCCAGCACCCGGAGACGCTGCCGTATCGGCTGCCGGACATCGAGTCCGAGACCGAGCGCGACCGCGGGCTGCGCCTGTTCGCGGCGCCCGCCTCGGGGAGCGCCCCGGTCCGCCTCTGGCTGACGCTGCCGCCGGGCCAGTCGCTGGGGGAGCTCGACCCGGAGACGCGCGAGCGGCTGCGCGCGCTCGGTTACCTGGGCCCCGGCTGACGTGTCGCGGCTGCTGGTCCTCGACCTCGACGGCACGCTCGTCGACTCCTCGCGCGACATCGCGGCCGCCGTCAACGCGACGCTGCGGGAGCTGCGCCCGGGCGTCGCGGCGATCCCGCTGGAGCGCATCCTCGGCTTCGTCGGCGAGGGCGCCCGGCTGCTGGTCGAGCGCTCGCTCGCGGACGCCGGCCTCGCGCTCCGCGTCGACCACGCCCTCGCCGTCTACGTCGAGCGCTACCGCGAGCGCCTGCTCGACACCACGCGCCTCTACCCGGGCATGGCCGAGGCGCTGTCGGCCGTGGGCAAGGCCGGCGTTACGCTCGCCGTCCTCACCAACAAGCCTGGCGACATGAGCCGGACGATCCTGGATGGCCTCGGTGTCGCGGCGTGCTTCGCGCGGATTGCCGGCCAGGGCGACGTGCCCGCGCGCAAGCCCGACCCGAGGGGCCTGCGGGCGCTGCTGGCAGAGCTCGGGATCGCCCCAGGGGACGCGTGGATGGTCGGTGACTCGGCGACCGACGTCGAGACCGGCCGCGCCGCCTCGGTGCGGGTGGCCGGCGTCAGCTGGGGCTTCCACCCGGCCGCGATGCGCGCGGCGGCTCCCGACGTCGTCCTCGACGCCCCTGCCGACCTCGTGCGGCTCTGCCGCGGGGTGAGGCCGGAGCCGGGCGGCGCTATGCTAGGCTAACTGTCTTCCTCCGGGCAGACGCCCATGGCGCACAACCTGATCATCTGGGGCGACCGCCGTTCCATGCTGGCCGGCCATACGCCGGCAGCCGCACTCGCGGACGAGGTGCGCTCGCTGGCGAGCCTCGAGGCCGCGCTCGACGGCCGCGGCGCGGCGCTCGTGCTCGTCGACCCGGAGCAGCTGGCCGCGGAGCGGGATGCGGTCGAGTCCTGGCTGCGCAACGGCGGCTCGGCGCGGGCGGTGCTGGTCGCCGTGGCCGCGTCCGGCAACGGCGACGAGCTGCTGCAGCAGTTTCCCTTCGTCGACGACGTGCTGGTGCGCCCGGTCACTCCCGCGCGCCTGAAGCTCAAGCTCGAGCGCGCCGTCGAGGGCGTGCACAACCGCCGCATCATCCGGCAGCTCCACGACGCGCTCACGCGCAGGGGCGACGAGCTCAGCGTGCTCAACAAGATCGGCATGCAGCTGTCCGCCGAACGCGACATCGACAAGCTGCTCGACCTGATCCTGCAGAAGAGCCGCGAGATCACCGGCGCCGACGCCGGCAGCCTGTACCTCGTGGAGCGGGCCAGGCCGGAGAACGGCAACGGCGACCGGCTTCGCTTCAAGCTGCCGCAGAACGACTCGGTTCCCGTCTCCAACTTCGAGGAGTACACGATTCCCCTCGACGAAGGGTCGATCTCCGGCTACGTGGCGGCCACCGGCCGCACGGTGAGGATCGAGGACGGCTACCGGCTGCCCGAGAACTCTCCGTACCAGATCAGCCGCTCGTGGGACGAGAAGTCGGGCTACCGGACCAAGTCGATGCTGGTCGTGCCGATGCGCGACCACGAGAACGCCGTCATCGGCGTCGTCCAGCTGATCAACAAGAAGCGCGACCGCGACGCGATACTCCAGCCGCTCGCGCTGGTGGACGAGCAGGTGATCCCCTTCACGGAGATCGACGAGGAGCTGGCGGGCTCGCTCGCCAGCCAGGCGGCGGTCGCGTTCGAGAACGCCGACCTGATCCAGAGGATCAGGACGCTCTTCGAGACCTTCGTCCACGCGGCGGTGGCGGCGATCGAGCAGCGCGACCCCACCACATCCGGCCACTCCGAGCGCGTGGCGATCCTGACGGTGGGCCTGATCGAGCGGGTCGACGCGATCGCGTTCGGGCCGCTCGCCGACGTGCGCTTCACGCCCGACCAGGTCGAGGAGGTGCGCTACGCCGCGCTGCTCCACGACTTCGGCAAGGTGGCGGTGCAGGAGAAGTACCTGCGCAAGGGCAAGAAGCTCTACGCCAGCCAGATGATCGCGATCCGCCAGCGCTTCGCCTACATCCTGAAGGCGATCGAGGCCGACTACCTGCGCGCGCGCCTGGCGGCGCTCGACGCCGGACGCGGCAGCTCCGCCCTCGTCGAGCTCGAGGCCGAGTACCTGCGCCGCAAGAGCGACGCCGAGCGCGTGCTGCAGGCGGTGCTGAAGGCGAACGAGCCCGCGGTCGTCGAAGAGGACAGCTTCCGCGCGGTGATGAGCCTGCCGGCCCGGAGCTTCCCGAGCTTCGCGGACCAGGAGCAGTTCCCGGTCGAGGAGTGGGCGGAGGGACCCTTCCTGAGCACGGAAGAGGTCGAGGTGCTCTCGATCCGCAAGGGCAGCCTCTCGGAGGCCGAGCGACGCCGGATCGAGAGCCACGTCTCGCACACCTACGAGTTCCTGCAGAAGCTGCCGTGGACCGGCGACCTGCGCAGCATCCCCGAGATCGCCTGGGCCCACCACGAGAAGCTGGACGGATCGGGATACCCGCGCGGCCTCAAGGCGCCGGACATCAAGCCGCAGTCGCGGATGATGACGATCGCGGACATCTACGACGCGCTCGTCGCCTGGGATCGGCCCTACAAGCGCGCGGTCTCGGAGGAGCGTGCGCGGGCGATCCTGAGCGAGGAGGCGGCGGCCGGAAAGGTGGACCAGGAGCTGCTGAACGTGTTCCTCGAGACGGAGGTGTTCCGCTTGCCCGCCTTCAAGTCGCTGCTGCGGCCGAGGGCCTGAGCCGGTGCCCGCGCCGCTGGTGATCGCCCACCGGGGCGACTCGGCCCACCGCCCCGAGAACACGCTGGCCGCGTTCGCGGGGGCGCTCGAGCTCGGCGTCAGCGCCATCGAGCTCGACGTCCAGCTCACGCGCGACGGGCACGTGGTGGTGATCCACGACCCGAGCCTCGACCGCACCACCAGCGGCCGCGGGGACGTGCGGCAGATGACGCTCGCCGAGGTGCGCGCCGTCTCGGCCGGCTACCCGGAGCGCTTCGGCAGCGATTGGGCGGGCGAGCGCGTGCCGACGCTCGGCGAGGTGCTCGCGCTGGTGCGCGACCGCGCGCGGGCGATGATCGAGGTCAAGACCGAGTCCGTCACGGCCGACGAGGCGGGCGGCGTCGAGGCGCTCGCCGTGGAGGAGGTGCGCCGCGCCGGCATGGCCGACAAGGTCGCGCTGATCTCCTTCGACCACCGCGCCATCGTCAGGCTGCGGGCGATCGCCCCGGAGATCAGCCGCGGGCGCCTGTTCGGCCGCACCTCCGCCGACGAGGTGCTCGCCGACGCGCGCGCCACGGGCTCCGAGGTCGTGCTGCCCCACAAGAGCCAGCTGAGCGACTCGCTCGTCGCCCGCGTCCGGGCCGCCGGCATCAAGCTCGCTACCTGGGTCGTGGACGAGCCGGCGGAGCTGCGCGACCTCGCGCGCTTCGAGCTCTACGGCGTCGGCTCCAACCGCCCCGGCGTGCTGCTGGAAGCCATCGCCGACGGGATTCTCGCCTAGCCCAGCTCCGTCGAGCGCGCGCGGCGCATGCCGGCCGCGGCGAAGCGGGCATAGGCGGCCTCGGCCGCGTCCGTGAAGTCCACGACGCCCGGGACCACGACCGGCGAGGCGCAGTCGTCGAGCAGGACGACCTTGCGGGCGAGGGCGGGATCGCGCGCCTGGATCTCGCGCAGCAGGTCGTCGAGCGTCCAGGCCACGCAGTGGCTGCGGGCCTCACCCGCGACCAGGATCTCGTCGAAGCCCAGCAGGTGCTCGACCAGATCGCGGCTCGCGGGGACGAGCGGCTCGCCCGAGTCGTCCTCGCTCACCTCAGGTCGCAGCGCCGAGTAGTTCTCCGTCAGCGGGTGGCGGCCCTTGATCTCGAGGCGGGTGGGGGCCTGGCGCGCGATGGAGTGGAAGAAGACCGCCTCCTCCACCGCCGAGACCAGCGCGTGGCCGATGCCGCCGAGCATCGAGTGGTAGGGCCACACCACGAGCGGGTACTTGCCGCCCTCGGCCAGCCGGCGCGCGTAGTGGCGGCCCCAGGACAGCACGTCGAGCCCCTGGCGCATGCCGAGCGCGGGCGCGAGCTCGGGGTTCACGCGGAAGCGCCCGGACTCCACGTCCTCGAGGCGGATCACGCTGTGGGGCGCCGGGTGCTCGCCGCGTTCGTCGAGCCAGAACAGCGGGTGGAAGACCTGCGCCGCCGCGTGGGTGTCGAGCGTCGCCACCACCTGCGTGACGCGGTCGAGCCGGCGGTAGAGCAGCTTCGCGATGCGCGCGGCGTCCTCGACCGCGCCGCGGCCGGAGCGGCCCGCGACGAACAGCTCGAACTCGGGCAGACAGAAGGTGTTCTGCACGTCGATCAGCAGCAGCGCCACGCGCTCGCGATCCTCGGCGGCCGGCCGCAGGCCGTGCAGCCGAGCCCACTCCCTCGCCTCGGCCGCGCGCTCCTGGTAGGGCACGCGGTAGACGCGCGCCACGGCGCTCTCGTCGAAGAACGGCGGCAGGGGCAGGGCCAAGGGCGGTGGTCTCTCGCTCAGACCGCCAGCGGGTGGATCACGAGGCCCGAGGGCAGCTTGGGGTGGAAGAACGTGCTCTTGGCCGGCATCGACTCCCCCGCCTCGGCCACGTCCACGATCTGCTGCACCGGAGTCGCACGCATGAGCACGGCGAGTCGGCACGTGCCGGCTGCGACAGCCGCCTCGGCCTCGGCCTGCGAGTGCACGTAGCTCACTGCCGTGTCCGCGACCCCGAGCCGCGGGCCGAGCACGGCGTGGTGCAGGAAGAAGGTGTCGAGCGCGCGGAGGCACGGCGCGGCCGCGGCGTCGAGCAGCGCTTCCGCTCCCGGCTCGGCCTCGACCACGAGGGCGCCCCGGCCCGGCTCGGCGAGCGCGAACGCGTAGGCCGCCTGCGACAGCGCGGCGCTCGCCGCCGCCTGCGCCACGTCGGGAACGCGCGTCACGCGGAAGTGCGGGCCCAGCTTCTGCGCTGCCTCGTCCAGCGACGGACCCTCGGACAAGATCCGGTGGTACGGCTGCACCAGCAGGCCCGGCACGCCCATCGGCGTGAAGTAGCCGAAGGTCCAGGCGCCCTCGGGTCCGTGCGCGTCGCGGTAGCGCAGCGCCGTCGCGTGTCGGTGGTGGCCGTCGGCGATGTAGGCCTTGGGCTCGGCCAGCAGCGCCTGGAAGCGGCCGATCGTCGCCGGGTCGGCGAGCCGCCAGAGCCGGTGAGCGACGCCGCCGTCGTCGGTGTAGGCGGCGTGCGGAGGCAGCGCCATCGCCTCGAGCGCCAGCGTGCCGAAGCGGCGCTGCGGGTCGGGGAACATCAGGAAGATCGGGCTGAAGTTCGCGCGTGTGGCGAGCAGCACGCGCCAGCGGTCTTCCTTGGCCGCCGCCCGCGTGTGCTCGTGGGGCAGGATCACGCGGCGCTCCTTGTCCTCGGCCCTGAACCGCGCCAGCAGGCCGAAGCGCCGCAGCACCCCTTGCCCCGCCGCGAAGGCCTGCTCGAGCAGGTAGAGCGCGGGCGGGTCGTCGGGGGCGAGCACGCCCTCGGCGAGCCAGCGCGCGTAGGTCTCCCCCGCCTCGGCGTAGCCGGCGTCGCCCGCGTTGCGGTTGAGCACCACGCGCACGATGTTGTGCGGGTCGCGCGCGTAGAGCTCGTCGCGATATCCCGGCGGGATCACGTCGTAGGGCGGGGCGAGCACGCGGGCGAGCTCGCGGTCCTTGTAGAAGATTCCGGTGAAGGGTCGTATCTCGGCCAGGGCGTGCCTCCGTTGTCGCTCGTCGATCCTACGATCTATGGTGGGGCCGATCCACCGGGGCCTATAATCGGCCGTTTTCCTTCCGAGGAGGCCTCATGCCCGCATTCCCCCGCCGCACGTTCCTCACGAGCCTCGCCGCCTCCGTCGCGGCGCCGGCCATCCTGCGCTCGCAGACTCGCCCGAAGCGGCTGCCGATCGCGTTCTCGACCCTCGGCTGCCCGCTGTGGAGCTGGAAGGCGATCCTGGAGAACGCCGACAAGCTCGGCTACGGCGGGCTGGAGCTGCGCGGCATCGCCGGAGAGATGGACCTGCCGAAGGTCCCCGAGCTCCAGGGCTCGCGCCTCGCCGAGACCAAGCGCGACCTTCAGGCGCTCGGGATCGTGGTCACCGACCTCGGCGCCTCCTCCCGGATGCACGAGAAGGACCCGGCCGTGCGCGAGAAGCAGCTCGACGAGGGCCGGCGCTTCATCGACCTGGCCCAGGCGATGTCGGTTCCCTACGTCCGCATGTTCGGCGACAAGCTGCCACCCGACGAGCCGAAGGAAGAGGTGATGAAGCGCGTGGTCGAGGGCTTCCAGGCGATGGCCGGCTACGCGAAGGCCGCCGGGGTCACCGTGATCATCGAGTCGCACGGCGACTTCACGCGCTCCGCCGACCTCGAGGCGATCCTGACCCGCGTCGGCTCCGACGCCTTCGCGCTGCTGTGGGATGCGCACCACACCTTCGTCGCCGGCAAGGAGTCGCCCGCCGAGACTTGGAAGGCCCTGGGCCGCCACGTGCGCCACACCCACCTCAAGGACTCGAAGGCGGAGGGGGACCAGCGCCGCTACGTGCTCACGGGCACCGGCGAGGTGCCGGTGCGGGAGCAGGTGCGCGTGCTGGCGCAGGCGGGCTATCGTGGCTTCTACTGCTTCGAGTGGGAGAAGAAGTGGCACCCGGAGATCGAGGAGCCGGAGATCGCCTTCCCCCACTTCGCCAAGACCATGCGCGAGTACCTGGCCGAGGCCTGACCCGGATCGTTCGCGCCGCGCCATGCGGACCACCACGGCGGCTTCCCGGCATGGACCGCGACGGGGGCGGCTGCGGGCCCTCGTCCGCCTCTGCGGGATCTCGTACCTCGTCGCGCTCGCGGCTCTCGCCGGCGTCGTGTACTGGCCGAGCGAGCGGCTGTGGCCGGTGACGCTGTTCCTGTTCGGACCGCGCTGGCTGTTCGCGCTGCCGCTCGCGCTCCTAGTGCCGCTGACGACGCTCGTCGATCGCCGCCGGGCGGCGGCGCTCGTCGTGGCGGGCGCGCTCGTGGCGGAGCCGGTGTTCGGCCTGAGCCTCCCGTGGCGACGCCTCGCCTCCGGCGCGGAAGGCGCGCCCCCGAGCATCCGCGTCGTGACGTGGAACGTGGGCGGGGGCGGCGTCGTGGCTGGCGCGCTCCACGACCTGATGACGGTCGAGGCGCCCGACGTGGTCGTGCTGCAGGAATCCGGCCGGGAGGTGCTCGAGGCGACACCGGGCTGGTACCGACACGCTGAGGGCGGCATGTCCGTGCTGAGCCGCTTCCCCATCACCGGCGTCGCCGCGCGGGACCGCAGCGACGTGTGGCGCGCGGCGGGCTCGGGCGCGATCGTCCGCTACACGCTCGACACCCCGCTCGGGCGCGTGGACCTGACGAGCGTCCATCTCGAGACGCCGCGCGAGGGGCTCGAGTCGATCCTGCGCTTCGGGCCGGGCGCCGCGTCCGAGCTCGAGGCCAAGAACGCGCAGCGCCTGGTCGAGGCACGACTCGCACGCGAGTGGGTGGACGCCTCGGCGTCTGCGCTGCGGCTCGTGGCCGGCGACTTCAACACGCCCGTCGAGAGCTACCTGTTCCGGGATCACTGGCAGGGCTTCCGCGACTGCCACTCGGCCGCGGGCTGGGGCTTCGGCTTCACCAAGCACACGCGGCGCATCGGCACGCGCATCGACCACGTGCTGGCGGGCGCGGGGATCGAGTGCGTCTCGGCGCGCGTCGCCTCGAGCCGGGGCGGCGACCACTCGCCGCTCGTGGTCGAGGTCCGGCGGGCCCGGGACTAGCGGCCGCGCCTGCCCTTGCGGGGCGGCTTCGGCTTGCGCGGGGCGCGGCCGCCGCGGCCCCCGAGGCCGAGGAACGCGAGCGCCAGCGCCGCGAGCGCCACGCCCAGCTCCCAGGGTGCGAGCCACAGCCCGTTCACGGACCCGCGCCACCACGCGGCGGCGCCGATCGCGACGAGCGAAACGAACGGCGCGAGCGACAGCGCCGCAGTCCACCAGCTGCGGCCGAGGGGCAGCAGCAGCTGGGGGACGAGCAGGATCCACAGCGCCGGCACCGGGTGGCGCCACAGCAGCAGGCCCGCGAGCAGGGCCTGCGCCGCGCGCACGCCGAGCACCGCGCCGCCGGCGCCGAACCCGCGCCAGAGCCCCGGCAGCAGGCTGGCCGCGCCGAGGCCCAGCAGCCAGGAGAGGGGCGCGACGCGGCCGAATGCCGCGAACCAGTGCGGCTCCTCCGCGGGCCCGCGCGGCACCCGCTCGAGGGCGCGCACGACGCCCAGCACGCCCTCGCCCATCCGCTCGAGCGCCGCGGCGTCGAGCTTGTCGGCCGTGTCCGAGGCCTTGTGGTAGTCGGGATAGAACGCCGAGAACGAGGAATCGGAGGCGAACAGCGCCGGGTGGCCGGCCTGGAGGAACGACAGGTCGTCGCCGTAGAGGCGCACACGGAAGGCGCGCACGGCGGGCTGATACAGCCAGGCGAGCCAGGGGTCGCCGACGCCGAGCGCCACGCCGTTCTCACGCGAGCCCGAGAGCGCCGCGCGCACGAGCCACGCCGGGGCGATCACCGCCCGCCCCTTCTCGCGCGGGTCGGCGTAGGCGATCGGGTGCAGCACCGGGCTGCCGCGCTTCCAGCCCGACATCTCGATCGCGAAGGCCGCCGTGAGCGAGCGCGCGCGCGGGCCCAGCCGCTCGATGTAGGCCCGCGAGCCCGCGGTCGTGCCCTTGCCGGTCGACCACGCCTCCTCGCCGTCGAACGACGCGAACACGAGCGTGCGCGGCCGCCTGGGGTCCTTCGCGAGCACGCGCGCCAGCTCGATCAGGATGCCGACCCCGCCGCCGTCGTCGTAGGCGCCCGGGGCCTCGGGAGCGGTGTCGTGGTGCGCGCCGATCACCACGAACTCGTCGCCCGGGGCGCGCAGCGTGGCGATGACGTTCGTGCCGGTGGTCCCGTGGCGCTCGAAGGGCACGAGCTCGACCGTGTCGATCCCGGCCTCCCGGAGCTGGGTCGCGACGTAGGCGGCGGCGGCCTGGTTGCGGGCCGACCCCCAGGGGTGCGGACCGAGCGCGGCGAGCGCCGACGCGTGGCGCAGCGCGGCGTCGCCGGAAACGGACGCAGCGAGCAGTAGAGCGACGAGCGGGCTCATCCGGGGCCGGGATTATACCGGGGCTTGCTCACGGGATCCCGAGTCGCCCGTCACGCGGCCTTCCAACGGCGGCCCGGGATGCTAGACTCGCCCGACGCCGCCCCAGGCAGAGCTGAGAATGCACCAAGCGTGGTTTCGATCCGTAGCGGTCGTGCTGTGCGCCGCCGCGCCTGTCGCCGCGGGGACCGTCACGGGCCGGGTCGCGGTGCTCGAGAAGGACGGCAAGCCCGCGCGGGACACGGACGCCGCGGTCGTGTGGGTCGAGGGGCCGAAGCTGCGCGCGCGCCCCGCCGGGGCGACCGTGGACATGAAGGGCAAGGCCTTCGTGCCACGGGTCACGGTGGTGACCGTGGACAGCAAGGTCGAGTTCCCCAACCAGGACTCGATCTTCCACAACGTCTTCTCCGTCTCGGGCGAGAACGCCTTCGACCTGCAGCTCTACAAGAAGCCGAAGAGCGCCTTCAAGGAATTCAAGCACCCCGGCATCGTGCGCATCTACTGCAACATCCACCCGCAGATGAGCGGCTTCGTGCTGGTGCGCGACAACCCGTTCTGGGCCCGCGTCTCCGCGGACGGCAGCTTCACGATCCCGGACGTGCCCGCCGGGACGTGGGTGGTCAAGGCCTGGCACGAGCGGTCCGGCGAGAGCGCGCAAACGCTGCAGGTCAAGGAAGCGGGCGGTGTCGAGGCCTCGTTCAGCCTCGACGCCTCGAAGTACAAGCGCGCCCCGCACAAGAACAAGTTCGGCAAGGACTACCAGGTCGGCGAGAAGTACTGAAGGAGCTCTAGCCCCGATGGGATTGACCGGGAAGATCCTGCTGTTCATCGCCACGCTGGTGGTGCTGCTGGTGGGCGGCACGCTGGTGTTCACCACCGTCCAGGCCGACCGCCTCGCGCGCGGCACGATCGACGCGGGCCTCAAGGAGACGCGCGACGTCTGGCAGACGATCCAGGCCGACCGCTTCCAGAAGCTGCGGCCCACCGTCCGCGTGCTGGCGAACGACCCGTACTTCAAGGCCGCGATCTCCGAGCGCGACCAGAACACGACGCTCGACTCGCTGGGCGAGCGCGGCGAGGACCTGGCGGCGGACTTCATGATGGCGACGGATCCCGCCGGCAAGCTGATCGCGCGCACCGACCGCCCCTCGGACACGGGCGACGACCTCTCGGCCGATCCGATCGTCAAGCGCGCGCTCGAGGGCGAGGACTCGGCTTCGCTCTGGCTCCAGGGCGACCAGCTGTTCACCGCCGTCGCGGTGCCGATGCAGACGGGCCCGGAGCTCGTGGGCGTGCTGGTGGCGGGCTACCGGCTGAACGAGGCGGTCGCCTCGCAGATCCACAAGCTGACCCACAGCGACATCGCGTTCCTGGTGCGGCCCGCCGGCTCGCCCGAGAAGCTCGCCGTCTCGTCGCTCGGCCCGGCCGAGCCGGCGCTCGCGGCCGCGCTGTCGCTGCCCACGATGGCACAGTCGGACGCGCCCTTCGAGATCGACCTCGCAGGCGAGCGCCACATCGGGATCCGCATCCCGCTCAAGAGCGCCACGGGCGAGGACCTGGGCGCGGCGCTGGCGCTGCGCAGCCTGTCCGCGGAGACGGTCTCGTTCCGCCGCTTTCGCAACAGCCTGATCGCCGTCTCGCTGGGCGTGATGCTGCTCGGCCTGCTAGCCGCGTGGGTCGCGGCGGCGCGCATCACGGGGCCGGTGCGGAAGCTGGTGGGGCTCGTCGAGCGGATCCGCGACGGCTCCTACTCGGGCGCGGTGGCGGTCCAGGGCCGGGACGAGATCGGCACCCTGGCGCGCGCCTTCAACGCGCTCGTGGCGGACCTGCGCGAGAAGGACCAGATGATCGGCTTCCTGCGCGAGGGCATGACCGAGATGCGCAAGGCCGCCGCCGGGACGATGGCGGGCTCGACGACTCCGGGCTCGGGCCCGGGCGGCCCCGCAGCAGCGGCTTCGGGGGCCGCGGCCGGCGCGGACGCGCCCACGGTGCCGATCTCGGCCCAGGCGACCAAGGGGGCGTCGCTCCAGCGCGGCGAGGTCTTCGGCGACCGCTACGAGATCCTCGGCACGCTCGGCAAGGGCGGCATGGGCGTCGTCTACCGCGCGCGCGATCGCCAGCTCGACGAGGTGGTGGCGCTCAAGCTGCTGCGGCCCGAGGCGCTCGCCACGGACCCCACGCTGCTCGACCGCTTCAAGCAGGAGATCAAGCTGGCGCGGCGGATCACGCACAGGAACGTCCTGCGCACCCACGATTTCGGCGAAACCGGAGGCGTGCCTTTCATCTCGATGGAGTACCTCGAGGGCGTCACGCTCAAGGACCTGATCCGCGGCCGCGGCGCGCTGCCGCTCGGCGTCGGCCTCTCGATCGCGAAGCAGATGTGCCACGGGCTCGGCGCCGCGCACGAGGCCGGCGTCGTGCACCGCGACATCAAGCCGCAGAACATGCTGATCCTGCCGGAGACCGGCGAGCTCAAGATCATGGACTTCGGCATCTCGCGTGTCTCGTCGGTCGAGCCGGGCACCTCGGGCCTCACCACGGCCGGAACGGTGATGGGGACGCCCGACTACATGCCGCCCGAGCAGGCGCAAGGCAAGCAGGCCGATTTCCGCTCCGACATCTACTCGCTCGCGGTGGTGTTCTTCGAGACCTTCACCGGCAAGCTGCCGTTCAAGGGCGACAACCCGATGGCCGTGGTGGTGGCGCACATCCAGCAGCTGCCGCCCAAGCCGCGCAGCGTCAACCCGAAGCTGCCCCCCGAGCTCGAGGCGATGATCCTGAAGGGGCTGGCCAAGGACCCGGGCAAGCGCTGGCAGACGACCGACGAGCTGCTCGAGGCGCTCTCGGCGCTCTCGGCGAAGGGCGAGGCGGCGGCCTGAGCTTCTAGACCGCGAGCGCCTTCGTCGCCCGCTCGTAGTCCTCGGGCCGGACGTAGATGATGTGGCCGAACTTGCCGGCCCCGTCGGCGATCGCGGTCGAGGCGTACACGTTGACGTCGGCGCGATACAGCTTCTCGTGCACCGTCGCGAGCACGCCGAGCTCGTCGTCGCCCTGCACCAGCAGCGCGCGGTGCGGCCCGTCGAGCGCCATCCCGGCCTTTTGCGCCTCGCTCTTCATCTTGCCCGGGTCCTCCGGGAAGAGCGTGATCTGCGTCCGGTCGGGCCCGACCGGCACCCCGGTGAAGCCGAGCAGGTTCACCCCGAGGCCGGCGAGCGCCGACAGCACCCGGTAGGCCTCGCCCGGCTGGTCCACGACGGTCGCGTGGAAGTACTCGACGCGGCGGATCCTGTAGGCCATGCGGTCTCCTCCCGGGCGCCGCGAGGAGCTTACTCCATCGGGCGACGCGGCGAGCGGGTCAGGCCGAGGCCGTAGCCGTCGCGCTCGCAGCCGCGCTCGAGTCGGAATGCGCGGCCTCGAGCGCCTGGTCGAGGTCGCGCCAGAGGTCGTCCGGGTCCTCGATCCCGACCGAGAGCCGCAGCAGGCCGTCGGAGATGCCGGTGGCCGCGCGCGCGCCGTCGCTGACGCAGCGGTGAGTGAGCCCCGCCGGGTGCTGGATCAGGGTGTCGGTCGCGCCGAGGCTGACGGCCGAGACGATCAGCTTCACCGACTCGAGCGTGCGCCGGGCCGCCTCGAAGCCGCCCACGACCTCGAAGGCCAGCACGCTGCCGGGCCCGGCCATCTGGCGGCCGACGAGGCCGCGCGGGTCGGCTCCCGGGCTTCCGGGATAGTGCACCTTGAGCACCTGCGGGTGGCGCATCAGGAGCTCGGCGAGCATGCGCGCGCCGTCCTGCGCGGCACGGACGCGCAGCGCGAGCGTCGGCAGGCCGCGGTGGAGCAGGTAGGCGGCGAGCGGGTGCAGCAGCGCGCCGGTCACGATCCGCACCTTCCGCAGCCGCGCGGCCCAGGACTCGCTCGCGGCGACCACGCCCGCGATCACGTCGCCGTGGCCGCCCAGGAACTTGGTCGCGCTGTGGAGCACGAGCGCCGCGCCGTGCTCGAGCGGGCGCTGCAGCACCGGGGTCATGAAAGTGGAGTCCACCATCACCGGCACGCCGCGGGCGTCGCGAACCGCCGCCTCGATGTCCACGAGGTCCAGCGTCGGGTTGCCGGGGGTCTCGAGCAGCACGAGCGCCGTGTCCGGGCGCAGCGCGGCCGCGATCCCCTCCGGGCTCGTGAACGTGACCTCGTGCCCGAGCAGGCCGCTCGCGAGCAGGTGATCGCTGCCGCCGTAGAGCGGACGCACCGCCACCACGTGGTTCCGCCCGCCATCGCGAGCGGCCAGCAGCACGGCCGTGAGGGCGGCCATGCCGGAGGAGAACGCCACCGCCGCCTCGGCTCCCTCGAGCGAAGCCAGCGCCCGCTCGTAGCGCGCCACGGTCGGGTTGTGGAAGCGCGCGTAGACGAAGCTGGCGGAAGGATCGCCGCCCTTCGCCATGCGGTCGATCGACGCCGTCGCCTCGGCCAGCGGCCCGGTCGGGTAGGTGGTCGAGAGGTCGATCGGAGCAGCGTGGACGCCCAGCTCGCCGAAGTCCTCGCGGCCGGCGTGGACCGCCCGCGTCTCGAACGAGAGCGGCTCGCTACGAACGGGATTCGGTGCACTCATGTGGTTATGGTGTGCATTCGGTGAACTGGCGGTCAATCGAATAGACTTCGGACGGAGGGCCTCGTGTACGTCCCGGACCGAATCGACTTCGCCATCCTGGCGGCCCTGCAGAACGATGCGCGGCTGTCGAACAAGGAGCTCGCCGCGCGGGTGGGGCTCGCCCCGTCGAGCTGCCTCGAGCGCGTGCGCCGCCTGCGCGCCGCGCGCGTGCTCACGGGCTTCCGCGCGCTCGTGGACCCGAAGGCGCTCGGGATCGCGATGCAGGCGCTTGTGTTCGTCCGGCTCGTGCGCCACGCGCGCAAGCAGGTCAGGGCGTTCCGGCAGCACGCGCTGTCGCTCGCCGAGACGATCGCGCTCTACCACGTGGCCGGCCACAACGACTTCATCGTCCACCTGGTGGTGCGGGACGCCGACCACCTGCGCGACCTGGCGCTCGACGCCTTCACCTCGCGGCCCGAGGTGGCGCGGATCGAGACGCACCTGATCTTCGAGCACACCGCGAAGGCGCAGCTGCCGGTGCTCGGCGAGGGGCAGCGGGAGACGAAGCCGCGGCGCTAGACGGCGACCTTCGCCAGATCCTGCTCGAGGGCCGTGAGACCTTTGCCGAGCTCGTCCGGGAGGCGGGCGCCGAAGCGGTCGAAGAAGGCCCGGATCTCCGGCACCTCCGAGGCCCACTCGCCACGGTCCACCTTCAGCAGCGACTGCCGCTCGGCCGCGCTCAGCCGCAGGCCGTCCCAATTCAGGGCGCCCTCCTTCGGGACGAGCCCGATCGGGGTCTCGTCGGCCGCCGCCCGGCCCTTGACGCGCTCGATCATCCACAGCAGCACGCGCAGGTTCTCGCCGAAGCCGGGCCAGACGAAGCGGGAGCGCTCGTCGGTGCGGAACCAGTTGACGTGGAAGATCGCAGGCGGGTGCGTCACGGCCCGCCCCATCCGCAGCCAGTGG
>CAZMRX010000013.1:0-31666 GCA_964568755.1 uncultured Acidobacteriota bacterium
GAGACCGGCGTGGACGGCGACGTCTCGGGGTGGAAGTAGGCCTACACCGGCGAGCAGTACATGGACCAGCTTCGTTGGTACGACGCCGTCCTGCGCGCCGATTCCTACGTCCTCGGGGCCACCGTTTTCTCGCTCGAGATCCCCGGTTGGGACGCCTTCGACATTGCGCCGATCATCGGCCCCTTCACGGAGCACGTGCGCCAGGCGCGTTGACGTAGAGTGGTGGACGCGATGGCGCCAAAGCCCGAGGCCCGCGGCCGCTTGCGGCCCGTGCTGCTCTCCGGCGTCGTGTTCCCCGGCCTCGGCCAGCTCGTGACCGGGCACCCGTGGCGAGCGCTGGCCTTCGGCGGCTCGAGCGCGGCCTTGCTGGTAGCGGTCGTGGCTCGCGTGGTCGGCGAGACCCGGCGGCTCATGCCGCAGGACGAGTTCGCGCTCCTGGACCCGGCGCTTCCTTTCCGCCTGGTGGTCGAAGTGCACCAGGCCAACGCCGGCTTCTTTCTCTGGGCGACGCTCGGGATCGTCGCGCTGTGGCTGGGCTCGATGGCCGACGCCTGGTTCTCCGGCGGCCGCCGATAGTCGCGCCACCAGGCGGGATGTCGGCAGGCCGTCGGGTTCCGCCAATACAATGTCCCCGACAGGAGAGACCATGGCCACCACCGCGCGACACTACCGCTGGGACGACATGCCGAAGGAGAAGCTGAACGACCGCCTGGACCGGCGGCTCGTCACCGGGGAGCGCATGATGCTCGCCCACGTGTACCTGAAGAAGGGCTGCCTGGTCCCACGGCACTCCCACGAGAACGAGCAGATCACCTACGTGCTCGAGGGCGCGCTCCACTTCTGGCTGGGCGAGGACGAGAAGGAAGAGGTGGTGGTGCGCGCCGGCGAGGTGCTGACGATCCCCTCGAACCTGCCGCACAAGGCGCTGGCGCTCGAGGACACGCTCGACGTGGACGTCTTCTCCCCGCCGCGGCAGGACTGGCTCGACGGCACGGACGGCTACCTGCGGGGCCGCTGAGCGTGGACCTCGGGCTTCGCGACAAGGTGGCGCTCGTGGCTGCCTCGAGCCGCGGGCTCGGCTACGCGATCGCTCACGAGCTGGCGGCGGAGGGCGCCGCCGTCGTGATGTGCGCTCGCGACGAGGCGCGTCTCGCCGAGGCGGCGCGCGCGATCGCGTCGGCGACCGGCGCGAGGGTGCTGCCCTTCGCCGCGGACGTCGCGAAGCCGGCCGAGGTCCGGAGCCTGGTCGGCCGGGCGCTCCAGGAGCTCGGCAGCGTCGACGTGCTGGTCACGAACTCCGGCGGGCCGCCGCCCGGGACGTTCGAGAGCACGCCCCCGGAAGCCTGGCAGTCCGCCGTCGACGTCCTGCTCACGAGCGCCGTCGAGCTGACCCGCGCGGTGCTGCCCGGCATGAAGCAGCGCCGCTTCGGCCGCATCCTCAACGTCACCTCGATCACGGTGAAGCAGCCGATCGACAACCTGATCCTGTCGAACGCGCTGCGCGCGGCCGTCACCGGCATGGCGCGCACGCTCGCGAGCGAGGTGGCGTCGTTCGGCATCACCGTCAACAACCTGCTTCCCGGCTACACGCGCACCGAGCGGCTCACCGAGCTGGCCACGGCCACGGCGAGCCGCACCGGCGGGGCGCCTTCCGACTTCTACGAGCGGCTCGAGCGCGAGATCCCGGCGAGACGGCTCGGCGACCCGCGCGAGCTGGCGGCACTCTGCGCTTTCCTCGCGTCCCCGCGCGCCTCCTACATCACGGGGCAGTCGATCGCCGTCGACGGCGGCTGGATCCGCAGCCTGTTCTAGCGCCGGGCCCGGAAGTGCCGGGCCTTGAAGGCGAGGTAGCGGCTGGCCGTGAAGTTGAATGCCGCGCCGACCGCGATACCCACGAGCGCCGCGGCTTGGGGAGGCCATTCGGGGAAGCGCTGGAGAGCCGTGCTCGCGGCCAGGAAGTTGACCACGGCGCCGGGAAGCACCGCGGCAGCGTAGCGCGCGAGCTGGCGCGGCCAGGACTCCGCGGTCGGCAGGGCTCCGCTGAAGCGACGGCTGATGACGAAGTTGCCGCCCATCGCAGCGAGGATCGCGAAGGCCAGGCTGGTGCGGGCCGGCACGTCGAACGCGAGGAGCAGCGTCAGCAGCAGGAGGTTGACGAGCGTGCCGAGGCCTCCCACCACCAGGAACTGCGCGAGCGGGCTCCACACGCCGAACTTGAAGGAGTAGAGCCGCCAGAGGTGCGCGAGATAGAGCAGCTGCTGCCGGAGTGTGAGCTTGCTCTCCCCGAAGCGGCGGTCATCGAAGTGGATCGGGACCTCGACGACGCGCTCGCAGCGGCACTTGACGATGAGCTCCAGGCCGATCTTGTAGCCGACCGGGTTGAACTCGCTTCCCGCCTCGAAGGTCTGCCGCCGGAGCGCGAAGAACCCGGACATCGGGTCGCTCACGTGGGTGAGCGGCCGGGCCAGCCACGTCGCCACGCGGCTGTTGAGCCAGCGCAGGAAGCCCCAGTCGTGGGCGGTGCTGCCGCCCTCGGTGTAGCGCGACCCGATCACGAAGTCCGCGCCCTCCGCGAGCTTGGCGAGCATGGCGGGGATGGCCTCGGGCGGGTGGCTGAGATCGGCGTCCATGCAGACGAGGACTTCGCCAGCCACACGCCGCAGGCCGTCGAGCGCCGCCTGGCTCAGGCCATGATCCGCGCTCCGGACTACCAGGCGCACCCAGCTCTCGGGGCGGGCCTGCACGAGTTCCAGCGACCCGTCCCGGCTGTCGTCGTCCATGATGGCGAGGTCGAGGCGCAGCCCTTCCGTCCGGGCCACCTCGGCGAGCCGATCGATCAGGAAGGGCAGGTTCTGCGCCTCCTGGAAGGTGGGCACGACGACGCTGACGCTCGGCTTGTGCAAGGCACCCATACTAGATCAATCACCTGGACCTGAAACCTCGCGCCGCGCAAACGCGTACACTCTCGGCAATGAGACCCCTGGGAGCCGTGCCCGCGTTCGTCGCCTTCTGCTCTTTCGCCGTGGCCGCCGACACCGATTGGCCCGGCTTGCGCGGCCCGCGCCACGACGGCGGCGCAGTCGGCAAGCTCGAGGCGACCGAGGGCGCCGGCTTCGCGGTCGCGTGGCGGGCCGCGCTCGGGTCCGGCTACTCCTCGGTGGCCGTGGCCGACGGGCGGGCCGTCACGCTGTTCTCGGACGGCACGAACGACGTCGCAGCGGCCTTCGATGCAAAGAGCGGCCGCGAGCTGTGGCGCAGCGTGATCGCGCCGACGCTCCGCGGCAAGGACGGCTCCTTCGACGGGCCGATCGCGACTCCGGTGTTGGCCGGCAGCCGCGTCTTCGGCCTCGGGCCGCGTGGCCAGCTGTTTGCGCTCGACGCCGCGACGGGCCGCGAGCTGTGGAAGCTGGACCTGGTGGAGCGCGAGGCGAGTCCCTCGCCCCACTATGGCTTCACCTCCACGCCGCTGGTCGCGGGCGGTGTCCTCGTGGTGCAGCTGGGAGCGAAGCCCGGCGGCGCTTTGGCGGGCTTCGATCCCGCGACCGGCGCCCGGCGCTGGCGCGTCGGCGACGGCGGCGTCGCGTACCAGTCGCCGGTGCTGGTGAGCGTGGGCGGGCGCGAGCTGGTGGTCGCCGCGAGCGACACGAAGCTGGCGGTGGTGGACCCGCAGAGCGGGCGAGTGCTGCTCGAGCACGAGCACGGCGGCGAGCCGCACCCGATGGGGGCCGAGAGCATCGTGCCGGTCCCGGCCGGCGACGGCAGGGTGTTCCTGAAGCACCGGCAGGACGTGACGACGATGCTGCGCCTGGTGCCCGAGGCCGGAGGGATCCGGGTCGAAACGCTGTGGACGGCACCGGTGCTGCGCGGGACCTACGTGATTCCCGTCTACCACGACGGCTTTCTCTACGGCATGAGCGGCCGCATCACGCTCACCTGCGTCGACGCCGCGACGGGAGCCCTGCGCTGGCGCTCACGCGAGCCGGGCGACGGCTTTCCGCTGCTGGTGGGCGACGACCTCGTCGTGCTCACCAAGGAGCGGACGCTGCACGTGGGCAAGGCGAGCCCCGAAGGCTGGAGCGAGCGCGCCCAGCTCGAGCTGTTCAAGGACGTCGTGTGGTCGCCCCCTGGCTTCGCGGATGGCGCCGTCTTCGCGCGGAGCCAGGGAGAGCTCGCGCGTGTCGAGTGGCGAGTCCCGGAAGGGAAGCGTGAAGCACCGGCCGCGGCTGCGCCTCGTCCCGCGTCGGTTCGCTTCGCGCGCTTCCTCGATGAGCTCGCCGCCGCGCAGGACAAGCCCGCTGCGGTCGACCGCTTCCTCGCCTCGATTCCCCCGGGCCCGCTCGTCGACTGGCCGGACCGGGTCGTCTTCTTGTATCGCGCAGCAGCTACTGACGCGGGCATCGTCGGCGACATGAACGGGGACCGACGCGAGGACCCGATGTGGCGTGTCCCTGGCACCGACCTCTTCTGGTACGAGGCGACGCTCGAGCCCGACGCGCGCGTCAACTACCACTTCGTGCGCGACTTCGAGGAGCGGCTTCCCGATCCCCGCAATCCCTGGCAGGTCCCCGGGCACGCCAGCGGCTCGATCGGTCAGTTCCCGAAGCAGCAATCCTCGCTGGCGATGCCCGGCTGGATCGCGCCGGACCACCTCGGCGAGGCCGAAGCATCGCGGCGCGGCCGCCTGGACGAGCACGTCGTGACGAGCGCGACGCACCCGGGCACGACGGTCGCGCTCAAGGTCTACGTTCCCGCCGGCTACGACCAGGGCACGGGGCGCCTTCCCGTCGCTCTCGTTCTGGACGGCGACGCCGCGCTGGCGCAGGGCCTGATGGCCCGCAGCCTCGACAACCTGACCCCGCAGCGCGTGGCGCCGGTGCTCGCGGCCTTCCTGGCGTATCCCAAGTGGGGGGTGAGGCCAAAGTCGGGGGACGAAGAGGAAGAGGCGCTCGCGGAGGTGCTCGCGAAGGACGTCGTGGCCTTCCTGGACGGCCGCTACCGGACCGATTCCGGTCGTGAGCAGCGCGCGGTGATCGGAACCGGCTTCTTCGGGCATCGCGCGGCGTCGGTCGTCTTCCGCCGGCCGGCGGTGTTCGGGGCCCTGGGCCTCCAGTCCCTGAGCATGCTCGAGACCAACCTGCTCGGGTCGAGCGAAGGGCTGCTCCGGAAGGTGGCGCCCCTGGCGTCGGAAGTGCCGCTTCGCATCTATCTCGACTGGGGGCTCTACGACCGGCGCGCCACGCGAGAGGCGTGGGACATGGGCGCGACCAACGCGCGCTTCGCGGCTTTCCTGCGCGAGCGGGGCTACAAGCCCGCGGGCGGGCGCGTGCCCGAAGGCTCCGACTGGGCCGGCTGGCGCAACCGCACCGACCGCGTGTTCGGGGCGCTTTTCCCCCCGCAGCCGAAGGCCTCGGCCGCGGGAGTCGCCTCGTCGCGCTGAGCGACGCCTAGCGCTCGAGCGGTGGCAGCAGCGGCCGGAGGCCGAGGGCCAGGCCCGCGCGAAGCCGCTCGGGGAAGAGCGCGAACGCGTAGCCGAGAGGGGCCAGCACGAGCGCGACGCCCCACGCGACGGGTGCCGCCCACTCCGGCCACGGGAGCCGGGCGAGGATCCACACGGAGGCGAGAGTCGCAACGAGCCAGTAGGTCCCGAGCGCGAGTCGCGCTCCCACGCGTCGCTGCCGCTCTTGAGCCCTTTCCCGCTCACTCACGCGCCGCAGCACTTCGCTCGAGAGATCGGAGCGGAGCCCGGGTCGCGGGAAGCGCGACAGCAAGTCGCGGATCGCCGCGTCGGCCTTCTCGTCCGGCACGCTCATTCGATTCCCTCCAGGCCCAGGGCCTGCGCGCGCTTGCGCAGCCGCAGCCGAGCCCGTGACAGGTACGACTTCACGGTTCCCGGGGGCACCGCCAGCAGCTCGGCGATGTCGTCGACACTGGTGTCCAGCCAGTAGTAGAGATGCACGACCCCGCGGTAGAGGTCGGGCAGTCCCTCGAGGAGCTGCTCGACGAGTTCGCGCCGCTCCCGCTCCGCGGCCGCTTCGAGCGGCCCCGCAGCCGCCGCCCGCTCCGGCAGCGAATCGATCGGGAGGTGCGGCAGGCGCAGACGGGCGCGGCGCCGGTGCTCGAGGGTGCGGTTGTAGGCGAGGCGGTAGAGCCAGCTCGAGAAGCGCGATTCGCCGCGGAAGCTCGCGAGCCGGTCGTGCGTGCGCAAGAACACCTCCTGCGTCACTTCCTGAGCGTCCGTGTCGGCGAAGGGGCCGAGCAGGCCCGCCACCAGGCGGAACACGCGCGCCTGGTGCCGTTCGACGAGGACGCGAAACGCCTCCGGGTCGCGTGTCCGGAGGTACTCCGCGACCAGCGCTTCATCGCTCACGCCCCGGCGCCGGCGATCGTGACGGCGCCCAGCGCCTGCATCTTCTCTCCCGCCCCGGAGGCCTCTAGCCCCGGCCCTCGGTCGGCTTCGTCAGCGCGTAGTGCAGCATCAGGCCGAGGCCGAGGAAGACGCCGATCAGCCCGAACGACCAGACCCGGTTGTGGTAGTCCTCCTGCGAGAGCCACAGGGCGAGCGACGTGCCGATGCCGAGCATGATGCTCAAGGCGCCCACGCCCAGAGGCCAGCGCGGGTTGAGGCGGATCTGCCCCACGACCTCCGCCGCCAGGGCCCGGCTCTTCGGCTCGACGTACTCCGGCAGCTCCGGCAGGGGAACCCCCTTCTCCATGGCCATCATCCTCTCCTTGTGTGCCAGCTCGAGCACCCGCTGGCGGCGCTGGCCCCTGAGGTGCCAGGCCACGAGCAGCAGGACCACCCACCCGAACACCCAGAACAGACTGAAAATCAGTGGATCCATCGCGTCGTCCTCCCTCGTGGCCTGCCGACGCTCCTTTGACGAGGCGTCCGCCCGTTCCGGTTGCGATGTAGTATCCGGCCCGAGTGCTCTCGACCCTCGCCACGCTCCTGCTGGCGCCCGCCCTCGTTGCGGACCAGCCGTCCGCGGCAGGGCCGGCGCCGCCCAACATCGTCCTGATCGTCGTGGACGACCTCCGCTTCGACGACATCGGGGCCGCCGGCCATCCGTTCGTCAAGACCCCGAACATCGATCGACTGGCGCGGGAAGGCGCGCGCTTCCTGAACGCCTTCGCCACGACGCCGCTCTGCTCTCCGAGCCGCGCCAACATCCTGACCGGACTCTACGCGCACCGCCACGGCATCGTCGACAACACGGACCGCAGCGCCGCGAGCCACGCGCTCGTGACCTTCCCGCAGGGCCTGAAGCGCGCCGGCTACGAGACGGCGTTCATCGGCAAGTGGCACATGGGCAACGACGAGACGCGGCGCCCGGGCTTCGACTACTGGGTGGCGATGAAGGGGCAGGGGCAGGCCAACGACCCGCTGCTGCACGAGAACGGGACGAGCGCCGTCGTCCGCGGCTACGCCACGGACATTTTCACCGAGCGCGCGCTCGACTTCGTCCAGCGGCCGCGAGACCGCCCCTTCTTCCTGCAGCTCGCGCACAAGGCGCTTCATCCCGACATCCTGCAGCGCGCGGACGGAAGCACCGTCGCGATCGGGGACGGAGGGTTCGTTCCCGCCGAGCGCCACCGGACCCTCTACTCCCGGGACGCTCTGCCGCGCCGCGGGAACTACGGCGTTCCGCCGCGCGGCAAGCCCGCCCTCGAGCGCCGCATCGGCAGCTTGCCGCCGCTCGGCCCGGCGACGGTCACCGGCGACGAGACGATCCGGGACCGGCTGCGCATGCTGGCGGCCGTGGACGAGGGGCTCGGGCGGCTGCTGGACGCGCTCGCGAAGAAGAGGGTCCTGGACGACACCGTGGTCGTGCTGGTGGGCGACAACGGCTTCTTCTACGGCGAGCACGGGCTCAGCGAGGAGCGGCGGCTGGCCTACGAGGAGTCGATCCGGCTCCCGCTGCTCGTCCGCTACCCGCGGCTCGCGAAGGCGGGGTCGAAGCCGGCGCAGATCGCGCTCACGATCGACATCGCGCCGACGCTGCTGGAGCTCGGCGGCGCGACGCCGGAGCAGCCGCTCGACGGACGTTCCCTGGTTCCGCTCCTGGGCGGCCCGGTCCCCGAGTGGCGCAGGTCGTTCCTGGTCGAGTACTGGAGCGACATCGTCTTCCCGCGGATCGAGCGCATGGGCTACGACGCCGTTCGAACCGAGCGCTACAAGTACATCCGCTACCGGGAGCTTGCGGGGATGGACGAGCTCTACGACCTGGAAGCCGATCCGTACGAGCTTCAGAACCTGATGGGCTCGGCCGGCCACACGACCGTCCGGGAGTCGCTCGCCGCCGAGCTGGCGCTGCTGCTCCCGCGGCCTCGGTGAGGCAGCCGAAGCGTCAGCGCTTCGCGCCGATCGCGAAGACGTGCTGCATGCCGCGGACGTAGACGACGCCTTCGGAGATGGCGGGTGTCGCCATCAGCACCTCGCCGATCGGGTTCTTCGACAGGAACTGGTACGTGGGCCCGGCCTTGACGACGTTCACCTCGCCGTCTTCCATCGCGAGGTAGATCTTGCCGTCGGCGGCGACCGGCGAGGCGGAGTAGGCGCCGCCCTGATCGCCGATCCGCTGCTGGTACAGCTGCGCACCGGTCTTCGCGTCCAGGCAGCTGAGAACCCCGTTGTTGGTGACCGAGTAGAGGTGATCGCCGTAGACCACGGGCGTCGGGGTGTAGGGCCCGCCGCGCTTCTTGCTCCAGGCCACGAACTCGCTCGAGTCCTTGCCCTCCGGGAGCGTGAGGTCGCCCTTGCCGCCGAGGCGGATCGCGTAGATCGGCTGGATTCCGCGGTAGCCGTTCGTCACGTACACGAGCCCGTGCGCCACGATCGGCGTCGGCGTCGTGACCTCGGAGTTGGGCCCGAGCCGCCACAGCTCCGCTCCGGTGCGCGGGTCGTAGCCGCGGATGAAGTTCGTGGCCTGCGTGACGAGCTCGGCCTTGCCGTCGATCTCGGCGACCGTCGGGGTCGGCCAGGACGGGATCTCGTCGCGCTCGGTGCGCCACGCCGGCTGGCCGTCCCTGGCGCGGAACGCCGCGACGAACGAGCCCTTCTGGATGTCGCACTGCACGATCACCAGGTCGTTCCACAGGATCGGCGAGCTGGCGACGCCCCACTCGTAGTCGGGATCGTAGAACCAGCCCGCGTTCAGCAGGCCGAGGTCGCGCTTCCAGAGCAGCTTCCCGTCCATGTCGTAGGCGTAGAGCCCCTCGGAGCCGAAGTGCGCGACGACGACCTTACCGTCGGTCACCGGGGTTGCTGAAGCCTGGCTCGACTTGGGATGCCGCTTGGTCCTCGGCACCCCCTTGTGGGCCTCGCGGTCCCAGAGCACCTTTCCGGTCTTCTTGTCGAGGCACAGCACGCGCCACGAGTGGGGCGCCACGTCCTTCGAGGGCTCGACGTCGCCGTAGAGGCCGTGGCGGAACGAGGCGGTCGGGTCGCTGCTCACCGCGGTCGTGACGAACAGGCGGTCGCCCCAGACGATGGGGCTCGAGACGGCGATGCCGGGCACCGGCGTCTTCCACAGGACGCCTTCGCCCCTGGTCGCGTCCCACTTCTCGGGAGTCGGGAAACCACTCGCGACGCCCGAGGCGACCGGACCGCGGAACGACGGCCAATCGATGCCCGAGCGCGCTCCTTCGCCGAATGCGAGGGCGGGCGCGAGGCCCGCTGCGAGCGCGGCCAAGAGCCCGAGACGTACGGCCTTCATGGTTTCTCCTTGGGCGCTTCCTCGGAAGCGCGGCGGTAGGCGACCTGGCGGCTGCCGAAGTCCATCACGACCGAGCTCGCCTTGCCGTCCCCGGGAGTGAAGACGAGCTTCGGCCGCGGGCGCTCGGGGTTGCGGAAGGTGACCGCGTCCACCGCGCCCAGCACCAGGCGCGGGGCGTTGCACGTGAGGCAGACGAGCTTGCCCTCGGCGAGCTCGAAGCGCATCTCGCCCCCGGTCTCGTTGCGGTAGAGGCCGGCGTAGCCGGCGAGCGTCGCGGCGTCGACCACGAAGTCGGCCGGCTTCGGAGGCAAAGCACCTCCTCGCGTGAGCTGCTCCACGACCGCGGCGTGCTTGCCCTGCTGGGCCTCGAACAGAGCCACCGACAGGTCGTCCGCGGTCGGCTTCGCCTTCTCGAGCGCCAGTGCCACGAGCTCGGCGTTGCCTCCCCGCGCCCCCGCCTGCAGCAGCTCCGGATCGGCCGGCGCCCCGCGCTCGAGCAGCAGCCGGGCCACGGCGGCATTGCCCTTCGAGATCGCCCAGGTCATCGCGGTCGCGCTGTAGAACGTATCCTTCTTATTGGGGTCCGCGCCCCGGTCGAGCAGCAGGCGGACGATCTCGAGGTTCCCGCGGTCGGCGGCGAACGAGAGCGCGGTGCGCTGGTAGCGGAACGGCGCGTCGACCGGGACGCCGCCGTCGAGCGCGGCCCGGACCCCCGCGAGGTCGCCGCGGCGCACTGCGTCGAGCAGCTCCTCGGGAGTGGCGGCGCCCGCGGGCGCCGCGAGAGCGAGCAGTGCGGCGAGCGCGGCCGCCCTCATGGCGCCCCGATCGCGAACAGGTGCTGCTCGCCGCGGATGTAGAGCCGCCCGGCGGCCACCGCCGGCGAGGCCGCGATCGGCTCGCCGAGCGGGTTGCTGCGCACGACCTCGTGGGTGGTGCCCGCCTTGAGCACGATCGTGTCGCCGTCCATGCTCGACCACAGCAGGTGGCCGCCCACCGCGATCGGCGAGGCCATGAAGCTGGCGCCCACCGGCGGGCGTCCGCCCTCGTAGTGCACCTTGCCGGTCTTCGCGTCGAGGCAGCTGATCAGCCCCTTGTCGGTGACCAGGTACAGCAGGCCACCCACCAGGATCGGCGAGGGGACGTAGGCCGTGCCCTTGTCGTACTTCCACAGCACCCGGTCGGTCTCGGTCACGTCGCCCGTCCCGCCCGGCCGCACCGCCACCGCGACCTTGGCCGGGTAGCCCGCGGAGAGCACCACGATGCCGTCGCCCGCCACGGGAGAGGGCACCGCGTTGCTCGCGAGGCCCTTCATCCGCCACAGCTCGCGTCCCGTCTTCGGGTCGTAGCCGATGATCGCCTGGTTGCCGGCGGTGACGAGCTCCACGCGGCCGCCGCTACCCACCAGGATCGGGGTCGCCCAGCTGACCTCGATGTTCCGCGCCGTGCGCCAGAGCTCCCGGCCGGTCTTGCGATCCAGGCCGACGATGAAGGACTTCTCGCCGTTGTCCTCGTCGCACTGCACGATCAGGAGGCCCTCGTGGAGCACCGGCGAGGTGCCGACCCCGACGCCGAAGCTCGCGATCCCGCCCGTCTTCCAGCTCCACTGGAGATTCCCCTGGAAGTCGTAGGTGTAGAGCCCCTCGGCGCCGAAGTACGCGTAGACGAGCGTGCCGTCGGTGACGGGGGTGGGCGCCGCGAAGCTGCCGCGGCGGTGCCGCGTGTCGTAGGGCGTGCCTTCCCAGGCGGTGCGCTCCCACAGGATGCGGCCGCTCGCGGCGTCGAGTGCCAGGACCTTGAACGTGTGCTGGCGGTCGGCGCCCACGCCCTCGGGATGAGTGAACTCCTGTCCCTCCATCAGGTGCTTGACCGGCTTGGCGCCGGGCACGACGTCGCCCTCGACCGCCGTCGTGAGGAAGATGCGGTCGCCCCACACCACGGGCGACGAGTAGCCGCGCC
Organism: uncultured Acidobacteriota bacterium; assembly: GCA_964568755.1. Classification (GTDB taxonomy): domain Bacteria; phylum Acidobacteriota; class Vicinamibacteria; order Fen-336; family Fen-336; genus DATBSL01. The sequence continues at coordinate 11,673 of CAZMRX010000013.1, forward strand.
CGGGGATGGCCGTCTTCCACAGCACGTTCTTGGTCGGGCTCCACTCGAGCAGCACGCCCGGGTCGCTCGCGATGCCCTGGCCGTCCGGTCCGCGCCACTGGGACCAGTGGGGTCCGGCGAGCGCCGGTTGTGCCGCGAGGGCGAGAATCGCGAGTCCTTGAAGCCACCGCGCGCGCATCAGGAAACCTCCGTGCAACCCATTGGATGCCACGAGTTACGGGCAGAAAGCGCGCCATGATAGCACCGGGCTCGCTTGACGCTCGCTCACCCCGGTGCTTAGATCGCTGAAGGGCCGGACGCTCGCGGGCCCCGGGCGCGTCGAGCGCCATCCAAAGAGGTTCTACGACATGAGGATTGCCGTCGCTACCGTCGCGCTCGCCGCCCTCACCTCGCTCCCGGCGCAGGCATCCGACTGGCCCGAGTGGCGCGGTCCGAACCGGGACGGAGTCTCCGCCGACACGGGGCTGCCGAGCCGCTGGTCGCCCGCCGGCGAGGGCCTCGCCTGGAAGGCGCCCTTCGGGTCGCGCTCGGCGCCGGTCGTCTTCGGCAACCGCTTGTATCTCTGGAACGCGAGCGTCGACACCGTCAAGGAGCGCAACAAGGTCCAGGAGCGCCTGCTCTGCCTCGACGCCGACACCGGGCGCGTCGTCTGGGAGAAGCGCTTCAACATCTTCCACACCGACGTGCCCGCCCACCGCGTCGGCTGGGCCTCGCCGAGCGTCGACCCCGCCACCGGAAACGTCTACGCCTTCGGAGTCGACGGCCACGTGCACGCGCTCGACGCGACGGGGAAGATCCTGTGGCAGCGCCAGCTGACGGAGGAGTGGGGCGAGATCTCGACGCACGGCGGCCGCACCGTGTCGCCGGTGATCGAGGGCGATCTCGTGATCGTGAGCACGCTCAACTCCGGCTGGGGCGACCAGTCGCGCGGCACCAACCGCTACTTCGCCTTCGACAAGACGAGCGGATCCGTCGTCTGGATCAGCTCGCCGCAGTCGAAGCACTACGACACCAACTACTCGACGCCCGCCGTCCTCACGGTGGACGGACGCCGGCTGCTGGTGGTGGGCGGCAGCGACGGCACGTTCCACGGCATCGAGGCGACGACCGGCCGCCCCGTCTGGCACCTCGAGCTCAGCAAGCGCGCGATCCTGACGAGCGTGGCGTTCCGCGGCACGACCGTCTACCTCACCCACAGCGAGGAGAACCTCGACACGAGCGAGATGGGGATGGTGGGCGCGCTCGACGCGCGTCAGAGCGGCACGCTCGCGTCCGACAAGATGGCCTGGCACACCTACGGCTTCCAGGGCGGCTTCGCTTCGCCGGTGATCGACGCCGAGCGGCTGTACCAGGTGGACAACGGCGCCGTGCTCGGGGCCTTCGATCTCGCCACCGGCAAGAAGCTGTGGGAGCGCCCGCTCGGCACGATCCAGAAGGCCTCGCCGGTGGTTGCCGACGGCAAGCTGTACGTGGGCACGGAGAACGGCCGCTTCTACGTGATCAAGCCCACGGCGACGGGGCCGGAGATCCTCGACCAGGACCAGCTCGGCAGCGAGGCGGCCCCGGAGGCGATCATCGCCTCGCCCGCGGTCGCGCGTGGACGCATCTACCTCGCGACCATGGACGCGCTCTACGCGATCGGGCCCAAGGGGGCGCCGAAGACGGCCGCGGCTGCGAAGCCGAAGCCTCTCGACCTCGGGCCGGCCGGTGAGCCGACGCTCGCGCAGCTCGTGCCGTACGAGGTGCTGGTCAAGCCGGGCGAGACCGTGCGCTACCGGCTCCGCCTGTTCGACGACAAGGGCCGCTTCGTGCGCGAGGAGCCGGGAGCGAGCCTGACGCTCGAGGGCCTGAAGGGTGCGACAGCCGGCCTGAGCGCGACTCCCGCCGCGGACGCCGGGCCGCAGGCCGGCGTCGTCAAGGCCACCGCCGGCGCGCTCTCGGCGACGGCCCGCGTGCGCGTGATCCCGCCCATGCCCTGGAGCTTCGACTTCGAAGGCACCACCGGCGAGGCGCCGCCGCCCTACTGGGTCAACTCGACGGGCAAGTTCTTCGTCCGCGACCACGGCGGCAGCCGCGCGCTGATGAAGCGCAACGACATCCCGCTCACGAAGCGCGGCCGGCTGTTCCTCGGGCCGAACGACGCCTCCGACTACACCGTCGAGGTGGACGTGCTCGCCACCGAGAAGCGGCGCCAGATGGGCGACGGCGGCGCGATCGCGCAGCGCTACGCGCTGGTGCTGTTCGGGAACGCCCAGAAGCTCGAGCTGCAGCCGTGGCAGGCCAACCCGGCGATGACGATCGAGGTGCCGTTCGCCTGGAAGGCGGAGACCTGGTACCGGGTCAAGCTGCGGGTCGACAACAAGCCGGACGGAACCACCCAGGTCCGCGGCAAGGCCTGGCCCGCGGCCGAGCCCGAGCCCGCCGCCTGGGCGATCGACCACCTGGACCGCATGCCGCACCGTCAGGGCTCGCCCGGCATCTACGCCGACGCGTCCGCCGAGATCTTCTTCGACAACGTCAAGGTCACCGCAAACCAGTGAGGAGGGCCTTTCCCGTGTCCACGAGACGCTTCCGCTCGCTCGTCCTGGCCGCAGCCATCGCCGCTTGCGTGCTCGCCGCGCCGCTCACCCGCGCCGCGGGCCCGGGCGGCGACTGGCCGATGTGGGGCGGCACGCCCTTCCGCAACATGGTCTCCGAGATGCGCGGCGCGCCCGTGACCTGGGACATCCAGGCGAAGAAGAACGTCCGCTGGATGGCGACGCTCGGCTCGCAGAGCTACGGCAACCCGGTCGTCGCCGGCGGCAAGGTGTTCGTCGGCACGAACAACGAAGGCCTGCGCGACCCGAAGCAGGCGGGCGACCGCGGCGTGCTGATCGCCTTCGACGAGAAGACCGGCGCCTTCCTGTGGCAGATCACGCACGAGAAGCTGGCCGCTGGCCGCGTCAACGACTGGCCCTACCAGGGTGTTGCCTCCTCGCCGCTCGTCGAGGGCGACCGGCTCTACTACGTCTCCAACCGCTGCGAGCTGATCGCGATCGACACCGAGGGCTTCCGGGACGGCGAGAACGACGGCCCCTTCACGGGCGAGACGCTCAAGGGCGAGCACGACGGCGACATCGTGTGGAAGCTCGACATGATCGAGGAGCTCGGCGCCTTCCCCCACAATCTGGCCAACTCGTCGCCCGTCTCCTGGGGCGACATGCTCTACGTCAGCACCAGCAACGGGCAGGACGAGAGCCACGTCAACATCCCCTCGCCGCGCGCGCCCGCGATCATCGCGGTCGACAAGAAGACCGGCAAGGTGGCCTGGGAAGACGCCTCGCCCGCCGACAGGATCCTGCACGGCCAGTGGGCCGCCATCACGGTGGCCGAGCTCGGCGGCGTCACGCAGGCGATCCACCCGCAGGGCGACGGCTGGGTGCGCTCGTTCGACGCGAAGACGGGCCAGAAGCTCTGGGAGTTCGACACCAACCCGAAGGACTCGGTCTGGCCCAAGACGCGCAACGAGCTGATCGCGACGCCGGTCGTCTACGAGGGGATGGTGTACGTCGGCAACGGCCAGGACCCCGAGCACGGCGAGGGGCCGGGCCACTTCTACGCGATCGACCCCACGAAGCGCGGCGACATCACCACCAGCGGCCGCGTCTGGCACTACGACAAGATCCGCCGCACCATCTCGACCGCCGCGATCAAGGACGGCATCGTCTACGTCGCCGACTTCAGCGGCTTCCTGCACGCGCTCGACGCGAAGACCGGGACCGCCTACTGGACCCACGACATGCTCGCGGCCGTGTGGGCCTCGCCGGTGCTGGTGGACGGCAAGGTCTACCTCGGCGACGAGGACGGCGACGTGGTGGTGCTGGCGCACGGCAAGGAGAAGAAGCTCCTCGCCGAGAACACGCTCGGCAGCTCGGTGTATGGCACCGTCGTTCCCGCCAACGGGGCGCTGCTGCTGATGAACCGCAACCAGCTCTGGTCGCTGGCCGAGGGGGGCGCGGGGCCGACCGGCCCGTGACGCCGTTCGAGCACACGAGCCGCACGCGTCTCGTCTTCGGCCCGGGAGCGCTCGCCCGCCTGGGCGAGGTCGCGCGCGAGCTCGGCTTCAGCCGCACCCTCGTCGTGTCGGACCCGGGGGTCGTCGCGGCAGGGTACACCGCGCGCGCCTGCGCCATGCTCGAGGCGGCGGGCGTCGCGGTGTCCACTTTCTCCGCCTTCGACCACGACCCCACCTCGGCGATGGCCGACGCGGGCGCGGCCGAGGCTCGCGCGAGGGGCGTCGACTCGCTCGTGGGGCTCGGCGGCGGCAGCTCGATGGACTGCGCCAAGAGCATCGGCTTCCTGCTCGCGAACGGCGGCCGCATGCCGGACTACCGGGGCTACGCCAAGGCCGCGCGGCCGCTGCCGCCCATGATCGGCATCCCCACCACCGCCGGGACCGGCAGCGAGGCGCAGTCCTACGCACTCGTCTCCGACGACGACACGCACGAGAAGATGGCGTGCGGCGACCCGAGCGCCGCGTTCCGGGCCGCGATCCTCGACCCCGAGCTGCTGCTGTCGCTGCCGCGCGCGGTGACGGCCGCCACGGGGTTCGACGCGATCGCGCACTGCGTCGAGACCTGGGTCACGCGCGCGCGCACGCCGGCGTCGGACCTCTACGCGCGCGAGGCCTTCCGCCTGCTCGATGCCCACTACGAGCGGGTGCTGGGCGACCCGGCGGACCTCGAGGCCCGCGGCGCCACGCTGCTCGGCGCTCACTGGGCCGGCGCCGCGATCGAGGCCTCGATGCTCGGCGCGACCCACGCCTGCGCCAACCCGCTGACGGCGCGCTACGGAACGACGCATGGAGTTGCGATCGCGCTGCTGCTGCCGCACGTCGTGCGCTGGAACGGCGCGGTCTCGGGCGCGCGCTATGCGGAGCTGCTCGCCGCGACCGGGCGCGAGGCGGACCCGGAGACCGCCGCGGCCGCGCTCGCCGCGCGGCTCGAGACGCTCGCCCGGGCCGCCGGCCTGCCGAGCCGGCTCGCGGACGTGGGCGTGCCGGAAGCGGAGCTGCCCGCGCTGGCCGCGGAGGCCGCGCTCCAGTGGACCGGCCGCTACAACCCGCGTCCGTTCGACGGCCCGGCCGCTCAGGAGCTCTATCGTGCCGCGTACGCCTGAGGCCCGGCGCTCTTTCCTGCGGCAGGCCGGGCTGGCCGCCGCGGGCGCGCTCGTCGCCCCGCGCCGGGGACGCGCTGCCGCGACCGGCGCCGCGGTCGCGCCGAAGGACGCCTGGCCGCAGTTCCGAGGCACGCCGTCGCTCTCCGGCCTCTCGGCCACGACGCTGCCCGGCAAGCTCAGCGTCGCCTGGGAGTGGGAGGCGGGCGACGCGGTCGAATCGTCGGCCGCGATCGTCGCGGGCGTCGTCTACGTCGGCACGCGCAAGGGCGAGCTGGTCGCGCTCGAGCTGGCCTCGGGCAAGGTCGTCTGGCGCTACAGCGTGACGGGCGACGGCGTCGGCGAGTCCTCGCCCTGCGTGGCGGGCGGCGCCGTGTTCGTGGGCGACCTCGGCGGGCAGCTGCACGCCGTGGAGGCCGCGAGCGGCAAGCCGCTCTGGACCCACAAGACCGGGCAGGAGATCAAGTCCTCGCCGGTGGTGGTCGAGGGTCGCGTGCTCGTCGGCTCCTACGACCAGTCGCTCCACGCGCTCGACGCGAAGAGCGGGCGCCTCGCCTGGAAGCTCGAGACCGAGGGGCCGGTCCACGCCACCGCCGCGGTGGCCGACGGCACGACCTACGTCTCCGGCTGCGACGAGGTGCTGCGCGGGATTCGCGTCGCGGACGGCACGGAGCTCTTCCAGGTGTCGTCGGGCGGCTACACCGGCGCCTCGGCCGCGCTCGCCTCCGGCCGCGCCTACTACGGCAACTTCGAGAACCAGGTGCTGGCCGTGGATCTCGCGGCGCGCAAGCAGGCCTGGCGCTACGAGCACGCGGAGCGGAAGTTCCCGTTCTACTCCTCGGCCGCGCTGCCCGAGGGGCGGGTGATCCTGGGCGGGCGCGACAAGCTGGTGCACTGTCTCGACGCGGCGACGGGCGCGGTGCTGTGGACCTACGCCACGCGCGCGCGCGTCGACTCGTCGCCGGCGGTGGCCGGCGGCCGCGTCTACGTCGGCTCCTCGGACGGGCGGCTGTACGTGCTCGAGCTGGCGAGCGGCGCCCTGGTGCAGGAGCACGAGCTCGGCTCGCCGCTCACGGCATCGCCGGCGCTCGCGGCGGAACGGCTGGTGATCGGCTCCGAGGACGGCCTCGTCGTCTGCTTCCGCTGACGTCGTCCGCTGCTATCATCCCGGCCTCGGGCAGAGGCAGAGACATCATGCGGAGACACTGGGCAGGCGTGTGGCGCGGGCATCCGGCTCACGCGATTGGCTTCCTCCTGGCGATCGCCGGGCTGGCGAGCGGCGTTCCGCGACTGCGTTCCGAGCCCGCGCCGGGTCTTTCCGTCGCGCGGCTCGAGACCAACGCCGCGGCGGAGCCGCTCGGCGTCGACGACTCCGCTCCCCGGCTCACGTGGGCCCTGGTCAGCAACCAGCGCGGCGTGATGCAGTCGGCGTACCGGGTGCGGGTCGCATCCACGCCGGAGCGCATCCGCGAGGGCAAGCCGGACGTCTGGGACTCCGGGAAGATCCGGTCGTCCGACCCGTGGGCCGTCTACGCCGGCCCGGCGCTGCGCTCGCGCACCCGCTACTACTGGACCGTGCGCGTGTGGTCCAGGGGCGGGCCGGAGAGCGACTGGTCGCAGCCCACGTGGTTCGAGACGGCCCTGCTCGGTGCCAACGAGTGGCGCGGGCAGTGGATCGCCGGTCCGGAGCGGGGCGGGCCGCTCACCGAGGCGGCCGGGACGGCGGACGACGCCGCGATCCGAGCGGCGGGCGAGCTGTGCCGCCCGACCGCGTGGCTGACCACCGGCTTCGCGGCGGCGCGCGTCAAGAACAACCAGGGCGAGTGCCGCGAGCTGCGGCCCGCGCCCATGCTGCGCAAGTCGTTCCAGGTCTCGCGGCCCGTGCTGCGAGCCCGCGTCTACTCGTCGGGCCTGGGCTACAACCACCTGACCCTCAACGGCGCGCCCGCGTCCGACAGCGTGCTCGACCCCGGCTTCACCGACTACAGCGAGACCGTGCTGTACACCGTGCAGGACGTCACGGCGCTCGTGCGGCAGGGCGAGAACGTGATCGCCTCGGTGCTCGGCTCGGGGCAGTACGACGCCTCCGCGCGGTCGTGGGACTGGGGCTGGGAGGCGGCCGAGTGGCGCGGGACGCCGCGGCTGCGGCTCGACCTCTACCTCGCGTACGCCGACGAAACGGAGGAGGTCGTGAGCTCCGACAGCTCGTGGCGGGTGAGCACGGCGGGGCCGACCCGCTACGACAGCTACCATCTCGGCGAGACCTACGACGCGCGGCGCGAGCTGCCCGGCTGGAGCGAGCCGGGGTTCGACGACGCGGCCTGGGCGCCCGCGCGCGCGGTGAATCCCCCGGGCGGGGTGATGCGCGCCCAGGCGCATGAGCCGATCCGAGTCGTCGCGGAGCGGCCGGCGGGCAAGCGATCCGAGCCCGCGCCCGGCGTGATCGTCTACGACGTCGGCCAGAACCTGACCGGCTGGGCCGAGGTCCGCGTGCAAGCCCCCGCGGGCACGGCGATCGAGATCTTCTACTCCGAGAAGCTCGGCGCGGACGGCCGGGCCAGCACGGTCGGCAACGACCTCGTCTTCGGCCAGCTACAGACCGACTACTACGTCGCGAGCGGCTCAGGCGTCGCGGCCTGGGCGCCGCGCTTCAGCTACAAGGGCTTCCAGTACGTGCAACTCAGCGGCCCGGGCGGGGCGCCGCTGCCCGACGGCGTCGCGGTCAGCGTCGAGCGGGTGCTTCAGGTCCGCTCGGCGCTCGCGCGCAGCTCGACGCTCGAAACCGGCCAGGGGACGCTCGACCGGATTCACGCCAACACGGCCTGGGCCGTGCAGAGCAACATGCACGGGATCGTGACGGACACGCCGGTGTACGAGAAGAACGCCTGGACCGGCGACGCACAGCTGATGGCTGGGTCGGCGTCGCTGCTGTTCGACACCGAGCGCCTGTACCGGAAGCTGTCGCAGGACATGCTCGACGCCCAGACACGCGAGGGCGAAGTGCCGCTGCTGGCGCCGAGCAACCGCAACTACGGCTACGTCGGCAAGCCCGCCTTCAAGCCGACGGACTGCTGCGGCGCCACCCCCGCGTGGGACGCGTTCTGGTTCGTGGTGCCGTGGGAGAGCTACATGCGCCACGGCGACACGCGTGTGCTGGAGCGCACGTACCCGGCGATGCAGGCCTACCTCGACCGCTGGATCCCGCGCTGGACCGCCAGGGACGGCGACGCCTACGCCCACACGCTGACCGCCGGGCTCGGAGACTGGGTTCCGCCCCGCGGCGTGCCGACGATCAACGCGCTGACGTCGACCGCCTACTACGCCCACGCCGCGCGCATCGCGGCGGACGTGGCGCGCGCGCTCGAGCTGCCTTCGGACGCGGCGCGCTACGACGAGCTGCAGCAGAAGATCCGGTCCGACTTCAACTCGCGCTTCCTCGGTCGCGACTTTGTCTACCGCGAGAAGGACGGCGACCCGTTCACGCAGACGGCCCAGATCCTGCCGCTCGCCTTCGGCCTCGTGCCCGACGACCAGCGCGCGGCGGTGGCCGGCCGACTCGTGGACGACATCGTCCAGAAGCGCGACCGCCACGCGTACGTGGGCGTGCTCGGCGCGCGCTACGTGCTGCCGGTGCTGAGCGCGACGGGCCACCACGACCTGGCGTTCGCGGTGGCCACGCATACGACCGAGCCGAGCTGGGGCTACTGGACCGACGTGGCGGGCTTCACGGCGCTCGGCGAGCACTGGCCGGCGGACACGCGCTCGCGCAACCACCACTTCTTCGGCGCGATCGTGGAGTGGCTGTACGAGGACCTCGCCGGGTTCCGGCCGCTCGAGCCGGGCTACCGCGTGATCGAGTTCAAGCCCGAGATCCCTGCGGCAGGCCTTTCGGGCGTGTCCGCGGCGCACGACAGCGTGCGCGGCCCGATCGCACTGCAGTGGAAGCGCACCGCGGAGGGCCTGGATCTCGATGTGACCGTTCCCCCGAACGCCACGGGGCGAGTCCACGTCCCCGCGGCGAGCGCCCGGGCCGTCACCGAGATCGGGACCGGCCAGTCCGTCGCGGCCGATCGAGCCCCTGGGGCGCGGCTCGTCGGCGTCGAGGGCGAGCGCGTCGTGTACGAGGTCGGCTCTGGCCGGTATCAGTTCCGGGTGCGCTGAGCGTCGGAAGCGTCCTCGTCCACGATCCCGATGCGCGCGGCGCCGGCGCCCGTGGCCACGTCCAGAGCGGTGACGAGGCGCGAGTAGCTGACGTCGGCCGCCGGCCGGACGAAGAGCGTGGCGTCGCGTCGCGTCTCGAACGCGGCCCGCAGCCTGGCGTCGAGGTCCTCGAGCGTCAGCACCGGCGTCGAGTTGAGGGAGAAATCGTCGGCGCGAACCACCAGCACCAGCCCGGTGCGCGCCGGCTCGGACGTGGGTCCCTGCGTTCGCGGCAGCGAGGCGTCGAGCGCGCGCGGGGCGACCGGCGCCACCACCATGAAGATGATCAGCAGCACCAGCAGCACGTCGATCAGCGGCGTGACGTTGATGTCGGCCTTCATGGGCGTCAGCTCCCCGGGCGCAGCTCGGCCGCCAGCGCCACTTCGCCTACGCGCGCCTGCCGGCAGGCGGCCAGGACGCGGGCCAGCTCCGAGTAGGAAGCCTCCCGGTCGGCCTGGATCAGCACCAGCAGCGACTCGGGCACCAGGGTTCGCGCGCCCAGGTACTCGGCCAGCAGGTCGGTGCTGGCGAGCGACACGCCGTCTATCGTCACGGCGCCGCCGCCCCGTAGCACGATCTCCGCCTTCTCCCCGGCGTGTTGCCGCAGGTGAGTTGCGTCGGGCAGCCTCACCGGCGGCCTCGCGATGATCGGCGTCGCCACCATGAAGATGATCAGCAGCACGATCATCACGTCCGCCATCGGCGTGACGTTGATGTCCGCGATGGCTCCGCCGCGCGGCCGTCCTGGGCTCATGGCCAAGGGGTCCTCCTGCTTCTTGCCGGCTTGGACACCTCCTGTCTCGCAGCGGTTCCCGTGTGCGCACGTGACCGTCTCGCTTACCTCGTCCCTGACGGCGGCCGCTTCAGGTTGCGAGGAGCGCGTCGACCTCGGGTCGCGTCGGGATCGAGGACTGCGCGCCGGGGCGCGTGACCGAGAGCGCGGCGGCCGCGTTCGCGAAGACGATCGCGTCCGGCAGGCCGCGGCCCTCGGCGAGCGCCACGGCGAGCGCGCCGCCAAAGGTGTCGCCGGCGGCGGTGGTGTCCACGGCGTCGACCTTCAGGCCGGGAAAGTGGCGCCCGCCCGCGCCGTCGTCGAGGAACGCGCCGCTCGCGCCCAGCTTCAGGACGACGGCTCGCGGGCCGCGCGCACGCAGCGCCCGCGCCACCTCGGGCGCCTCGGCCAGCGGGAAGCCGCCGCCGGACCTGCCGAGGAGCGAAAGCGCCTCGCTCTGGTTGGGCGTCAGGCAGGACACGCGTGCCAGCAGGGCGTCTGCGAGCGGGCGGGCCGGCGCCGGGTCCAGCAGCACGGTCGCGCCGCGCTCCTGGCCGAGAGCGAGAGCCTGTTCGACCGCGTCGGGCGGCGACTCGAGCTGCAGCAGCAGAAACCCGCCCGCGCCCGCGCCGAGGGCTCGAGCCACGTCGTCCGCGGTGAGCAGGCCGTTGGCGCCGGGCGCGACGACGATCTGGTTCTGCCCCCCGGCCTCGACCGCGATGAGCGCGACACCGGACGGCGCGCCGCGGGTCGCGAGCACGGCGGTCGTGTCGACTCCCGCGGCGCCGAGGCTGGCGCACAGCTCGCGCCCGAGGGCGTCGTCCCCGACCCGGCCGATCATTCGGACTCGCCCCCCGAGCCGCGCCGCGGCGCAGGCCTGGTTGGCGCCCTTGCCGCCCGGAATCGTCGCGAAGCCGCGGCCGAGGACGGTCTCGCCGGCGCGCGGCAGCGCCTCGACCTGGACCACGAAGTCCATGTTGAGGCTGCCGACGACCGTGATCGCTTCGCTCACCTCACGCCACCACGCGCTCCCGATGATAGTTGCTATACTGCGCCACCCTCCACCCGTTCGATCCTTGGCGCCCGATGTTGCAGGGAGGACTCCCGATGAGAAGTGGGATGGCGTGCGGATCCGTGGCGGCGCTGCTTCTGGTCGCCACGGGCGAAGCGGCCGCGGCGATCGCTATCGATCACAGCACGGTCGGCTGCATCGTGGCGGCCCAGTACCCTCGCTTCGAGGCCCGCTTCGATCCCGCGGCCGAAGTGAGCCGGGCGCGGCTGCACTTCCGGCCGGCGGGCAGCCCGCACTGGTACTCGGTGGGCATGAAGCCCGAGGGCGGGGTGTTCGCCGGGGTGCTGCCGAAGCCGAAGAAGAGCCTGCGCCGGATCGAGTACTACATCGAGGTGACCGACACGGCGTTCGGCGCGAGCCGCACGTCCGAGTTTGCGCCGGACGTGGACTCCGGGCCCGCCGCGTGCAAGGACAAGACCGTGGCCGGGGCGCTGAGCTCGGCTTCGGTCCTGATCGAAGGTCCGGCCGGCGCGCCGCTCGTGCCGGTGGGTTTCGATCCCGCGGGGGTGGTGGCGTCCGCGGCGCCGGGCTCCGGCAGTGGCTCGGGCGGAACCGGGGCGACGGGTGCCGGGACGATGTCCGGAGCAGTACCGGCCGCCGCGCCCGGAGCCACCGCCTCCGCCGGGACGGGCGGCGCCGGCGGGATCGGCACGAAGGGACTGCTCATCGGGGGAGCCGTCGCGGCCGGAGCCGGTGTGGCGATCGCCGTGGCCGGGGGCGACAGCGGCTCGGGCAGCAGCTCGAGCGGCGCCTCTGGCGGCGCGTCCGGCGGCGGCGCCACGCCTCCGGCGTGCACGCCCGGCCCGGTGACGGCCAGCCTCACGAACATCGTCACCGCGACGCGCTGCGGCCAGCGCTTCTCGAACGGCATCTCCGTGAGCAACGGATCGTGCGCGGCGATCACGATCCAGTCGATCCAGCTCACCCAGAACGCCGCGCCGGGCCCGTTCTGCTCGGCGCTCGTCACGCAGAGCAGCTACGTGCCCGCCGTCACGTCCGTGGCGGCCGGCCAGACGGCCAGCGTGTTCAACTTCCAGAGCAACGTCTTCTGCTGCGCCGCCGGCCCCTGCCCCGGAACCACGATCTGCGGCTACGACGAGACCTTCGTCGTGCAGACGAGCGCGGGCGCCCTCGCGGCCGGCACGATTCCGCTGCAGGTGTCGTTCGACTCCACCTGCGCCCCGTGTCCCTGACCTCCGCATGAACTGTCCCGCGTGCGGCGCGCCGAACGCCGACGACGTCGCCGCCTGCTCGGAGTGCGGCGTCCCGACGCTGCCGCTGCCGGCGATGGGGCCGGGCTTCGTGCTCGCCTCGCGCTACGAGATCCTCAAGGTCCTCGGGCGCGGGGGCATGGGCATGGTGTACCAGGCCCACGACCGATTGCTCGAGGAGACGGTCGCGATCAAGGTGCTGCGTCCCGACGCCGCCGCGTCGCCCGAGATCCAGGCGCGCTTCCGCGCCGAGATCAAGATGGCGCGCGCGGTCAGCCACAAGAACGTCTGCCGCATCCACGAGTACGGCGAGGACCGCGGCGTCCGCTACATCTCGATGGCGTACGTGGACGGCATCGACCTCAAGCAGCTCCTGCGCCAGCAGGGGCCGATGCCGCCGCGCGACGCCTTCGAGGCGATGATCCGCGTGGCCGACGCGCTGCAGGCGATCCACGACGAGGGCATCATCCACCGCGACCTGAAGACGCCCAACATCATGCTCGACGCCAAGGGCGTCGTGCGCCTGATGGACTTCGGCATCGCCAAGCAGGATCAGGGCGACGGGCTCAGCATGACCGTGACGGGCCAGATCATCGGCACCCCCGAGTACATGAGCCCCGAGCAGGTGCAGGCGCAGCGGCTCGACAACCGCAGCGACGTCTACTCGCTTGGGATCGTCGTGTTCGAGGTCTTCACCGGCGCCACCCCGTTCCGCGCCGACACGCCGCTCGGCACCGTGCTCAAGCACCTGAACGAGCCGCCGCCGCTCGAGGGGCCGCAGGCGACGCTGCTGCCGGCGCCGGTGGTGCCCGTTCTGCGCAAGGCGCTCGCGAAGCGCAGGGAGGATCGCTACGCCAGCGCACGGGAGATGGCGCAAGCGCTCGAGGCGGCGCGCGCCGCGACGCCGAGCCAGACCGACAGCGTCCCGCGAACCGCCCCCTCGACCCGGCCCGGGGCCGGCGAGACGCTGCTGCCGACGCTGGATCAGCATGCGCCGACGGCCCCGCCGCCAGCGGCCGCCGCGGCCACGACGGTGCTCGCGACGCGCCGCAGTCCGACTCGCCCCGTGTGGGGCTGGGCGGCGGCCGGGCTGGCTGCTGCGGCGGTGCTGGCCGCAGGCCTCGCGTGGCTCACGCTGCGCCAGGGTCCATCCGACTCCGTCGCGTCCGTCGCGCCGTCGTCGCCGCCTCCGTCACGCGAGCCGTCGCCCGCGGCGGCGTCCCCACAGCCGCTGCCGTCGCCGCCGGTCTCTGCTGCGCCTGCGCCTCTTGCCACGCCTGCGCCTCGCGCGCAGACCGTCGCCACGCCGCCGCCGCCCACGCCGCCGCCCACGCCGCCGGCACCCGTCCGACCTACGGAGGCTGTGGCCGATCCCCGCCTGGAGCGACTGCTCGCCGAGGGCGAGGCCGCGCTCGAGGCCCAGAGCTTCGACACCGCGATCGCCCGCTACGACGAGGCGCTGAAGATCGACCCCCGCAACGCGCTCGCGCGCATGGGCCGCACGACGGCGGTGAGCGCCAGGGCCGCACGCGCGCCCGCCGCTCGTGGCCCGGCCAGGGCCAGCTTCGCGGCGGGCCGTACCGTCGCCGAGAGTGTCGAGACCGGGCCCGACAGGGCGCTGGCGGCGGCCTTCGAAGAGACGCCGGGCGTCACGGTGACACGCGACACCCAGCCCGCGCAGCTGCCGGGGCGGATCGAGTTCAAGACGGAGCCAGGGACGGTGGGCCCGGGTGAGAAGTACCGGCTCGAGGTGCGCTTCGCGAACCGGGGAGCGGCCGCGATCGAGATCGCGAGCATGCTCGTCACCACGACCGTCAACGGCGGGCGGGCGAGCGGCCCCGTGGCGCCGGCCGTGAGCACCGTGGCCCCGGGGCAGGACGCCGCGGTCCTCTCGCTCTCCGACACGCTGCGGGACGACCTGCGCAGCTGGTCGCTCGAGGTCGTGCTGCGCACCTCGCGCGGCGAGGCCTACCGCAACCGACTCGACTGGACCCCGCCCGGCGCCACGGACACCGCTCGCTGAAGCATGTCACCCATCTCTTCAGCGCTGATCGCCGCGGCCTGGCTGGGGCTGCCAGCGGCGGCCCCGGCGGCCGGCGCCGACGATCTCGGGAAGCTCCTCGCCGAGGTCGCGGCGTGGAGCGAGAAACCCCCGTTGCTCGCGCTTCCCGAGGGCGTCGACAAGCGCTACGCGAAGCGGCTCGAGGACGTCTCGGCAAGGCGCTTCCGCGACGAGGAAGCCTGGTTGTCCGACGCCGGCGTTCGGCTCGCGGCGATCGACCGGCGCGGTTTCACGCCGGCGCAGACGCTCGACGCGCTGATTCTGGAGCGTCAGCTCCGGGACCGCCTGGCGGAGCTGCGCTTCCGTGCCTTCGAGGTCCCGATCGGCAGCCGCGAGGGCTTTCACTTCGCGATGGCGACACTCGCGGACCAGTACGCGTTCGACCGGGTGGAGCAGTACGACGAGTACGTCGCCAAGCTGCAGTCGTTCCGTGAGCACACCGCGCAACGCATCGCCGCCATGCGCGCCGGACTCGCGTCCGGCCGCACGCTGCCGCGCGACCTGCTGGCGGGCTACGAGCAGACGATCGCGCCCCACGTCGTGGACGACCCCGAGCGCAGCGAGCTCGCCAGGCCCTTCTCGAGGATCCCCGCGGCGCTTCCCGAGGCCGACCGCGAGCGGCTCCGGCGCGACGGGCTCGCGGCGATCCGCGACTCGGTCGTTCCCGGGTTCCGCGACTTCCTGGAGTTCATGCGCGGCGAGTACATCCCGCGCGCGCGCACGACGCTCGGCGTCACGGCGCTGCCCGACGGGGCGGCTTTCTACCGCCACCGCATCCGCATGCACACCAGCCTCGAGCTCACGCCCGAAGAGGTGCACCAGACGGGATTGCGCGAGGTCGCGCGCCTGCGGGAAGCCATGCAGGCGGCGGCGCGGCGGGCCGGCTTCGCCGGAACCTTCCCGGAGTTCGTCGACCACTTGCGCAGCGAGCCTCGCTTCTACGCGGGCACGTCCGACGAGTACCTGCGGGCCGTGGCGCTCTGGGCCAAGCGCATGGACGGCGCCTTGCCGCGTCTCTTCGCCCCGCTGCCGCGGACGCCCTACGGCATCCGCGCCATGTCGCCGCGCACGGCTCCGCGCATGTCCGCCGGCTACTACGACCACGGCGAGGCGGACGGCAGCAAGGGCGGCTACGTCAACATCAACACCTCGGACCTTCCCGCCCGTCCGCTCTACGTCGCCCCGGTGCTGGCGTTCCACGAAGGGGCCCCGGGGCACCACCTGCAGATCATGCTGGCGCGGGAGAACGAGGGCCTCTCCGAGTTCCGCCGCAAGCTCGGGATCACGGCCTTCACGGAAGGCTGGGCGCTCTACGCCGAGCAGCTCGGCGCCGACGCCGGCCTCGAAGAGGACCCCTACGAGGAGTTCGGCCGGCTCACGTACGAGATCTGGCGCGCGGTGCGCCTGGTGGTGGATTCCGGCGTGCACGCCCTCGGCTGGTCGCGGCAGCAGGCGATCGCGTACATGGCCGAGAACACCGGCTTCAAGCCCGGACCCGCCACCGCCGAGGTCGACCGCCACATCACCGAGGCCGGCCAGGGTCTCGCCTACACGCCTGGCATGCTCAAGATCCGCGAGCTCCGGAAGAAGGCCGAGCAGCGCCTGGGCCGTTCCTTCGACCTGCGCCAGTTCCACGACGCCGTGCTCCGAAACGGCGCGCTGCCCCTCGACCTGATGGAGCGGGAGGTCGAGGCCTGGCTGGAGACGGCAGCCGCGCAGGCCGGGCCGTGATCTATGATCTCGGCATGACGCTTCATCCCGTTCTCGTCGCCGGCCGATGGCGGCCGGCGCAGTCCAAGGACACTTTCACGGCCGAGAACCCGGCCCTGGGCGAGCCGTTGCCGGACCAGTATCCGATCAGCAGCTGGGCCGATTGCGACGAAGCGCTCGCCGCGGCCACCGAGGCGGCCGCCCTGCTGCGCACGCTGCCGCCCGAGACGCTCGCGCGCTTCTTCGACGCCTTTGCGGGACGCATCGAAGCGCGCCAGGCCGAGCTGGTGGCGATGGCGCACGCCGAGACCGGCCTGCCCGTGAAGCCGCGGCTCGCCGACGTCGAGCTGCCGCGCACCACCGGGCAGCTGCGGCAGGGTGCTTCGGCCGTGCGCGAGGGCTCCTGGGCGCTGCCGACGATCGACACCAAGCTCAACATCCGCTCGATGCTCGGGCCGATCGGCCCGGTCTGGGTGTTCGGTCCCAACAACTTCCCGTTCGCCTTCAACAGCGTCGCCGGCGGCGACTTCGTGGCGGCGCTGGCGGCCGCGAACCCCGTGATCGCCAAGGCCAACAGCTCCCACCCGGGGACCACGCGCCTGCTGGCCGAGGAGGCCTTCGCGGCCGTGGGCGAGGCCGGCCTCCCGCCCGCCACGGTGCAGCTTCTCTACCGCACCAGCCACGAGGACGGCGAGCGGCTCGTTTCCGACCCGCGCACCGGGGCCACGGGCTACACCGGCAGCCGCTCGGCCGGATTGAAGCTGAAGGCGGCCGCCGACGCCGCCGGCAAGCCCATCTACCTCGAGCTCAGCGCGGTGAACCCCGTGCTGATGCTGCCGGGAGCGCTGGCCGAACGCTGCGCCGCGCTCGTGGACGAGTTCGTCGGCAGCAGCCTGATGGGGACGGGGCAGTTCTGCACGAACCCGAGCCTGGTCCTGCTCGTGGCCGGCGAGGCGACCGAGCAGTTCATCGCCGGGGTGAAGGCGCGCTTCGACGCCGCGGCCCCCACGCCGCTGCTCTCGAAGGCGGTGGCGCGAAGCCTGGCCGCGAGCGTCGCCACGCTGCAGTCCGCGGGCGCGCATCTCGTCACTGGCGGGACCGCCGTCGCGGCGCCCGGCCATCGCTTCTGCAACACGCTGCTGCGCGCCTCGGGAGACGAGTTCCTCGCGGCGCCCGAGCGGCTGCAGACCGAAGCCTTCGGCAACGCAGCGCTCTTCGTCGTCGCGAAGGACGCCGCGCAGCTCGGCGCCCTGATCCCGCACCTCGACGGCAGCCTGACCGGCGGCTTCTACTCGGACACGCGCGGCTCGGACGACGCGCTCTACGACCGGCTCGAGCCGCTGCTGCGCCCGCGCGTGGGCCGCCTGCTGAACGACAAGATGCCGACTGGCGTCGCCGTCACCCCGGCGATGAACCACGGCGGCCCGTACCCCTCGACCGGCCACCCCGGCTTCACGGCCGTCGGCATTCCCGCGGCCCTGCGCCGCTTCGCGATGCTGCAGTGCTACGACCAGGTCCGCCCCGCCCGCCTGCCGGCCGTCCTTCGCGACGAGCCCCCGAACGACCGCGTGTTCCGCCTGGTGGACGGCGAGTGGCGCCGAGGCCCGGTCGGTAGCGCCTGAAGCCCGCCGCCCACAGCCAGCTCAGGTCAGATCCAGCTGCACCTTCACGGCGCTGCCCCGCGCGCTCGCGAGCTCGAGGGCTTCGCGCGCCTGCCGCAGCGGGAGGACGTTGCTGACCAGCGGCTGCAGGTTCACGCGCTCCGAGGCCACGAGCCGGATCGCCTGCTCCCAGACGTTGCCGTAGCGGAAGGAGCCCACGACCTGAAGCTCGCGCACGAGCAGCTGGCCGATCGGGAGGGGGATCTCCGGCTCGGAGGGCGAGCCGATCTGGACGATGGTCCCGCCGCGCCGCACGAGCTCGAAAGCCTGGCGCAGGGCGGCGGCCGAGCCGGAGGCCTCGAGCAGCACGTCGAAGCCGTCGTCGCAGCGGGACTTGACGTCCGCCGCGAACGACGCTGCCCTCGGGTCGAGCGCGGCATCGGCCCCGACCTGGAGCGCCATCTGGCGGCGCTCCGCCACCGGGTCGCTGAGGGCGACGCTGGTCGCGCCGAAGGCCCGGGCGCCGATCAGGCACAGGAGCCCGATCGGGCCGCCGCCGCTCACGATCACCGTGCGGCCCGCCACCGATCCGGCCCGCGAGAGCGCGTGCAGCGCCACCGCGAACGGCTCCATCAGAGCCCCGAGGCCGTCGTCGAGCGCCGCGGGCATCGCGAAGCACTGCTCCGCGCCGACGCGCAGGTACTCGGCGAGCCCGCCGTCGGTGGGCGGGCTGGTGCTGGCGCTGCCGAGCATGCGCAGGTTGCGGCACAGGTTGCCCCGCCCGGCGCGGCAGTAGTCGCAGTGGCCGCACTGGCGAGCCGGGTTCACCACCACGCGCGCGCCGGGAGCGGGAGCCTCGACCCCGCTCGCCACGGCCACCACCTCCCCGCACAGCTCGTGGCCGAGCACGAACGGCGCGGTCGCGACGAAGCTGCCGACGCGGCCCTCCTCGAAGTAGTGGACGTCGGTGCCACACAGGCCCACGCGGCGCACGCGCAGCAGCACCGTTCCGGGCACGAGCTCCGGCACCGCGCGCTCCTCGACGCGAAGGTCGCGGGGGCCGTGCAGGACCGCGGCCAGCATGCGGCGGCTCACAGGGCCGCCCGTGTCGGCCGGATGCCGTAGAAGCGCGCGCAGTTGACGCCCAGGATTCCGGCGCGCGCGTCCTCCGAGAGCTCGCTCACGAAGTCGAGCACCAGCCCCATCGTGGACGCGTAGTCGCCCGCCAGGGTGCACACCGGCCAGTCGGACCCGATCATCAGCCGCTCCGGGCCGAAGGCCTCGAGCACCACGTCGAGGTAGGGGCGGAAGTCCCCGGGCCGCCACTCGTTCCAGCGCGCCTCGGTGACCATGCCGGAGAGCTTGCAGAACACGTTGGGGCGCTCGGCCAGCCGCTGCAGGTGCTCCTTCCAGGGGGAGAGGACCCGCTCGCGGATGGCGGGCTTCGCGATGTGGTCGAGCACGAACAGCTGGTCCTCGAACTCGTCCACCAGGGCGACGGCCGGCTCCAGGTGGCGCGGGAAGAGCAGCAGGTCGTAGGCCAGCTCGTGCTCGCCGACGAGCGCCATGCCGCGGATGAACTCGGGCCGGAGCATTAAACGGTCGTCGGGCTCGTCCTGGAGCACGTGGCGCGCCCCTACCAGCTTGGGGTGCGCCGAGTAGCGCTCGAGCTGCGCGGGCAGCTCGGCGGAGCTGAGGTCGAACCAGCCGACGACGCCCTGGACCCGCGGGTGGCGCTCGGCCAGCTCCAGCAGCCACGCCGTCTCCTCGAGCGTTTGCCGGGCCTGGACGGCGACCGACCCATCGAAGCCGGCCGCCTGCAGCAGGGGAGCGAGCTCGTCCGGCAGGCAGTCGCGCCGCAGCCCGCCCATCGCGTCCGTGATCCATGCGTACTGGGAGGGGTCGTAGCGCCAGAAGTGCTGGTGAGAATCGATGCGCATGTTTGGATCATACTTGGCCCCCAAACCTGAGGCTCCCCGAGGAGGACCTGCCTTGCGACACCCGAGAATGCTCGACCTGTGCACCCTGGCCCCGGCGCTCGTCCTGGCCGGTATCGTTGCGACCGGCGCCGCCTGGTCCGAGGAAGAGGAGCGGGGCATTCCGCCCGCGCCGCCGCGGGCCGAAGGGGAGGGGCCGTGGAAGCGGCTGATCCTGCGTGGCGCGACACTCGTCGACGGGACGGGGGCGCCGCCCGTGGGGCCGGTGGACATCG
>CAZMRX010000014.1:0-13613 GCA_964568755.1 uncultured Acidobacteriota bacterium
CCTCTACGTCGGGATCTACTGGAACAACCACCACCACCTGCTGCACGCCTCCCACAAGGTGACCGGCCGGGTGCTCTGGGCCAACCTGCTGCTGCTCTTCTGCCTGTCGCTGTTTCCCTTCGCCACGCACTGGGCGGGTGAGACCGGCTTCGCGGCCGTGCCCGTCGCGGTCTACGGCGGAGTGCTGCTGCTGGCCGCGCTGTCCTACACGCTGCTGGTGCGTGCCCTCCTCGCCTGCCACGGCCCGGACTCGGTGCTCGCCCGCGCGATCGGAAGCGACTTCAAGGGCAACATCTCGATCGCCTGCTACGTGCTCGGGACCCTGCTGGCGTTGCTGGTGAGCCCCTGGCTGGGCCTCACGCTCTACACGGTTGTCGCCCTCATCTGGCTGGTCCCGGACCTGCGCATCGAGCGCGCCCTTGCGGACCGCAAGGAGTAGCGGCGCGCGGGAAGCGTGGAACTTTCGGCCTCCCGGCCTCGTAATGGGATCGAAGGTAGGGAGTAGCCACCCGCCTCCCGCGGGAAGGTGCGGCCGTCATCACGGGGCCCCAAAGGCCCCCGGCCCCCCGGCCGCCCTCCAGGCGGCGGCGAGACTACGGAAAGGTCTCGCATGATATTCGTCTGGATCGGCTTCGTCGCCTTCGTGCTGCTGATGCTCGCCCTCGACCTGGGTGTATTCCACCGCAAGGCCCACGTGGTGAGCGTCCGTGAGGCGCTCGTCTGGTCCGCGGTGTGGATCGCCATGGGCCTCGCGTTCTCGCTCTTCGTCTACCACGGCTACGAGAACCAGTGGCTGGGCCTCGGCAGCGTGCCCGACGCCGTCGACCGCAGCGCCGAGCTGCCCGAGGGAAAGATCAACGACGGCCGCAGCGCCGTCGTCAAGTACCTGACCGGCTACGTGGTCGAGAAGTCGCTGTCGGTCGACAACGTGTTCGTGATCGCGATGATCTTCGGCTTCCTGGCCGTGCCGCCGATCTACCAGCACCGGGTGCTGTTCTGGGGCATCCTCGGCGCGCTCGTGATGCGCGGGGTGATGATCGCGATCGGAGCGCGCCTGATCGCCGAGTTCTCCTGGATCCTGACGCTGTTCGGCGTGTTCCTGATCGCGACCGCCGTCAAGATGCTGCTGATCAAGGAGACGACCGACCCGAACTCCACCTGGGTGGTGCGGCTCACGCGCCGCTTCTTCCCCGTCACCGAGCGCTTCCACGGCGAGCACTTCGTCGTCCGCGCCGGGTCGAGCGCCTCGCACGAAGCCGAGACGCCCGGCGCGGCGCTCCTGGAGGACGCCGCGGTCGCCCGGGCGCGTCCGGGCACCTGGATGCTGACGCCGCTCGCGCTCGCGCTGATCATGGTCGAGACCACGGACCTCATCTTCGCCGTCGACTCGATACCCGCGATCTTCGCGATCACCGCCGACCCGTTCCTGGTGTTCACGAGCAACGTGTTCGCGATCCTCGGCCTGCGCTCGTTGTACTTCGCGCTGGCGGGCGCGATCGAGACTTTCCGCTACCTGAAGCTGTCGCTCGCCCTGGTGCTGGCGCTCGTCGGGTTCAAGATGCTCGCCCACGGCTGGCTCAAGAGCCTGCTCGGCCCGAACTTCAACATCTACCTGCTGCTGGTGGTGCTCGCGATCCTGGCGGCCGGCGTCGTGGCCTCGTGGCTGCACCGGCCGAGCCGAATGGGGGCGGCCCAGGGCCGGGCCTAGCGTCGGCCCCGCTCGGCCTCGCCAACCCAGGCCGGGGCGTCCGGGTCGCCGTCCGCCGCGCGCGCGCGGGCCAGCGCCAGCGCGCGCTCGTAGGCGGCGCGCGCCTCCGGCCCGCGGCCGTTTCGCGCCAGCGCCTCGCCGAGCGCGAGCGCGTTCGCCGCGAGCTCGGGCGCGCGCGCGACCGCGGCTTCGGCCGCGGCCAGGCCGAGCGCTGCGTCTCCCGGCCCGAGCGGCCAGCCGGGCGCGCGCAGGCGGACGAGCGCGAGCACACGGTAGGGGCCCGCGTGGTCGAGGTCAGGCTCCGCCGCCGACGCGCGCTCGAGTGCCTGCAGCATGTGCTGCAGGCCGTCGCGGCTCGTCGACGGCCGCTCGCGCGCCTGCTGGCCGAGCGCCTGGGCGAGCGCGTAGGCGCACGCCGCGCGGCCCGGCGCGCGCGCCTCGCACGCCTGCGCGGCCTCGAGCGCCGCCGCCACGTTCCGGTCGCGCTCCTCCGGGTCGGCTTCGGCTTCCACCCGCCAGCTCGAGACGCGTGCGAGCCCGATGAGGCCCTCGATGCGCGACTCGTCCGCACGGGCGGCGGCGAGGAACGCGCGCTGCGACGCGCGCACCGAGGCAGGGTCGGGACGTCGCGCGAAGGCCGCCTCGGCCTCGGCCAGCAGCCGGTCGGCGTCCGCCGGCGACGCGGCGGGGCCGGGCGCGTCCGCGAGGCCCGCCCCGATTCGAGCGGCCGTGGGCGGCTCGCGCAGCGCGGGCGCGCAGCTCGTCAGCACGAGCGCGAGCGTGGTGGCGGCCCGCGCGGCCGGGCGCTTCAAGGCCGCGGCGCCGCTCCCGCGTGGGCGCGGCGCGCCCGCGCGAGGCCCGCCTCGTCGAGGAGCGCGAAGCGGTCGAGGCGCACGTCGGCGAGCGCGGCGCGGCCCGCGGGGCGCGCGGCCAGGGCGAGCAGCGCCCGCGTCAGGCTATCGGCCCGGGACGAAGGCAGCCGGTCGCCGACGCTCGCCACGACGAAGGCGGGCAGGGCCGGCGAGCGCGCCAGCACCTCGAGCTCGCCGGCGTTCGGCAGGCTGGCAAGCCCGGCCGCCTGCGAGCGGTCGAGCAGCACAGCAACTTTCTCGCCCGCCGCCGCGCGGCGCAGCGCCGACAGCATCGCTCCCGAGGCGACGATGCGGACGGACGCTGGCAGCTCCCCCCAGCTCCCGAGCACCGGCCCGCGCACGAAGCGGGGCGCGTAGCCCAGCGTAGAGGCGATCTCCCAGCCTTCGAGGCCCGCCGGCCCCTCGACCCGGCCCCGGCCCGCCACGAGCGAGAACTCCTGGCTCGCCTCGCCCCCCTGCTCCACCGCCTGGGCGCGCGCTTTCAGGCGCAGCCGGGACTCGTGCTCGAGGTAGAAGGGTAGCGGCGCGAGCAGCAAGCCTGCGTCCGGGCGCGCGAGCCGCTCGACGCCGCCGCTCTCGGTCTCGTGGTACTCGGCCGCGAGCGCGCCGGGCGGCTCTCCGGCGGCCGCTGCGAGTGCGTCGGCGAAGGCGGCCATGACCGCGCCCGCCTCGAGCGTCGAGCCGGGGTAGCCGGGAGCGCAGACCACCAGCGTCGTGGCCACGACTGCGGCGAGCTTCGAGTCCATGCGCCCTGCGGCCTCCGTCCGCACGGTATCCTACACGGCCTTGTCGCCCGACCGGCTCCAGCTCTTCTTTCGCAAGGTCCTCGCCCGGCGCGTCGCGATCGTGGCCGCGTACGCAGTGCTGAGCGTCCCCGCCGCGTGGCTCGCGACGCGGATCCCGTCCGGCAACGCGATCGAGCGCATGCTGGTCGAGTCGGACCCCGACGTGGTGGCCACGCGCGCGTTCCGCCGGCTGTTCACCGAGAACGAGACGCTGCTGCTGCTCGCGGAGGCTGCCGACCCGCTCGCACCCGAGGTCCTGGCTGGCCTCGGCGCGCTCGAGCGCGCGTGCTCCCGGGTCGAAGGCGCGAGCCCGAGGAGCGCGCTCACGGTGGCCGCGCGGCTCCGGCCCGGCCTGCGGGCACCCGAGCGGCAGGGCGAGCTGCGCGCGTTCCTCGCGGGGACGCCCTTCTTCCGGCGCCACGGGCTGCTGGGCGACGACTTCCTCTCGCTCGCGATCGAGATCCGCGCGCAGGACCCACGCGCGCGCGACACGCTCCTGGCCGGGATCGAGGACGCGGTGCGTCAGGCTGCGGCGGAGTCGCCCGGCGGGGGGCTGCCGTTCCAGCTCCGGCGCGTGGGCGAGGCCTACACGAACGCGTACCTCGAGCGCGAGACGGCGCAGGCGAGCCGGCGCTACTTCCCCCTGTTCGGAATGTTCGTGGTGACGCTGTGCCTGTCGCTCTACCGCTCGTGGCGAGCGCTCGCGGCGATCCTGCTCACGCTCGGCGCCTCGGTGCTGCTGGGCACGGCCTGCGCGGGTCTGCTCGGCTTCTCGTCCTCGATCCTCTCGGCGCTGGTGCCGCTGATGCTGATGGTCACCGCGACGGCGTCGCTCGTCTACATCCACTCGCGGTACGTGGAGCGTCCGGCGGGCGAGGACCCCGACGCGCACCACGCCGCGGCGCTCTCGAACAAGTTCCTCCCGGTGACCGCGTCGATCCTGGCCGCGGCGGTGGGCTTCGCGGCGCTCGGCGTCTCGCAGATCCGTCCCGTGCGCGAGATGGGGATCTGGACCGCGTCGGGGCTGCTCGTGACCTGGGCCTGCTGCTTCACCCTGTTCCCGGCGCTCCAGAAGCTATTGCGCACGCCGACGCGCGAGGAGCGCGCGCCGGCGGGCGCGTTCCTCCAGCGCGCGGCGCTCTCGATTCCGACCTGGTCGTACCGTTGGCGCTTCCCACTCGTCGCCGCGGGGCTCGCTGTCTCCGCCGCGGGCGCCATCGCCCTGCTCGGGCTGCCGGGCTGGCTCGCGCCGATGCCGCTCGAGACCGACGCGCTCGCGTACGTCCCGGCCGACGCTCCCGTGGCCGGCGACACCCGCTTCTTCCAGGCGCGCGTGGGCGGCCTGAAGCCGGTGTCGCTGTGGATCACGGCCGGCCAGGGGTCGGTCGTCGACCCGGCCTTCCTGGCCGGGCTCTTCGACTACACCGCCGCGCTCGAGCGCGACCCGCGCATCGGCTCGGTGATGGGGTTGCCCGCGATCCTGGCGCTGCGGGGCTCCGCGGCCGGCCGCGGCGAGGCGCTGCCTCGAGACGGACCGGCGCTGCTGGCCCTGGCGGCGGACCTGGAGCTGCTGCTGCTGCAGGAACAGGCGCTGCGCGCCTGGGTCGACATGAGCACGCTCGCGGGGACGCGGCTGTCGGTGCTCACGGGACCGGGGCGGGACGTCGACATCGACGACGAGCTGGCACCCGAGCTCGTGAGGCTGTGGGACGAGACCGCGGCGCGCCACCCGGCCCTCGGCGGCAGCCGCGTGCGCGTCGTCGGGCAGGGCATGCTGTCGGAGAAGATCGGCGGGCACCTGGTGCCGACGCTGGTCGAGAGCTTCGCGATCACGGCGGCCGTGATCTTCGTCGCCTTCTTCCTCGTCTTCCGCAGCGGCGCCGCGCGGCTCCTGGCGATGATCCCCTCGCTCGTCGCGCTGCTCGCGATGTTCCTGCTGATGCGCGTGTTCGGCGTCCCGCTGAACGTCGCGACGATCCTGATCGCGACCACGGTGCTGGGCGCCACGGAGAACGACCAGGTCCACTTCTTCTGGCACCTGCAGGAGGGCCGCCGCGACGGCCGGCTGCAGCAGGCGCTCGCCCACGCGATCCGCGTGGCGGGAGGCGCCATCTTCTTCGCGACCGTGGTCAACGCCGGGGGCTTCCTCGCGCTGGCTCTTGCGGACCTGCCGCCGATGCGGCAGTTCGGCGCGCTCACCGCCAGTGCGTTCGCGGTGTCGATGCTGGCCGACTTCACGGCGCTGCCGGCGGCGCTGTGGATCGTGTCCGGCGAGCGGCCCGAGGTCGCGCCCGGTCAGGGACGCAGCTCGTAGCGAACCGCCCACTCCTGCAGCGCGGCGGTCTCGACCGGCGCGTTCAGCACCAGCTTCATGTTGGCGATCGTCGCGGGGACGCCGCAGGCCGGGTCCGGCTGGTCGAACACGATCTCGATCTCGCGCGCCACGCCCGGCTGCAGCTCGAACGCCCCGCTGGCTCCGCGATAGCAGGCGAGCAGGTTCATCGCGTGCAGGAAGCCGATCGCGTCGAGCACGGGCCCGCCGCTCGCGGAGAGCAGGCGGAAGCGCATGCGCACGCGGCCGCTGCAGCCGGCCGCGTCGCGGCCGCAGCCGTCGATCGTCGCCCCGGGCGAGGGCACCGCCGCCAGGAACGTGATCTCGGTCGGGCCCGTGCGAGCGCCTGGCACGACGCCGCCGGGTGTCGCCGTGGGCGCAGGCGACGGCGTCGGCACGGCGGTCGGCGGGCCGTCCTGACCACAGCCGGGCGCGAGCAGGACGCCGAAGAGCAAGACAGGCGCGAACCCGGGGGACCTCATGCAGACCGTCCTTCCCACATGCTACACCTCGTGCTAGCATGTTTCACATGGCGACTCGTATGGTTCACAATATGAACTCACGAAGTGCCTACCCCGGCACCCAAGCGGTGCTGCGGGCGGTGCGGCTGCTGAAGGCGGTCGGCGCCCACTCCGGCGAGCCCACGCTCGCCGAGCTCGTGCAGGCGGTCGGGCTCAACAAGACCACGGCCTACCGGCTGCTGACGGCGCTCGAGGCCGAGGGCCTCGTCGAGCGCGCGGGCGACGAGGGCTACCGTCTCGGGCCGGAGCTGCAGGCTCTCGGCGGCCGCGCCCTGGGGGCGCACGACCTGCGCGCGGCCGCGCACGCCGAGCTCGTGGCGCTGGCGAAGCAGACCCGCGAGACCGCGCACCTCGAGGTGCGCGTCGGCGGCGAGACGCTGATCCTGGACGAGGTGATGGGCAGCCACCGCGTGGGCACGACGCCGTCTGTCGGCACGCGCTGGCCCGCGCACGCCACGTCCACCGGGAAGGTGCTGCTGGCAGGCCTCGGCGACGACGACCTCGCGGGCTTCCTGAGCGCGCCGCTCCCGGCCCTCACCCCACGCACCATCACCGACCCGGGCGCGCTGCGGCGCGAGCTTTCGCGGGTGCGCGAGCGCGGCTACGCCACCGGGATCGAGGAGCTCGAGCCCGGCTTCATGGCGGTCGCGGCGCCCGTCCGCTCCCACGACGGCCAGGTGGTGGCGGCGGTCGGGATCGGCGGCCCGCGCGTGCGCCTCGACCCGGAGCGGCTCGCGGCCATCGCGAAGACACTGCCTTCACACGCGGCGCGGATCTCCGAGCGGCTGGGCTACCGGCCGCTCCCCCCCGCCGCGCCTGCAACGAGAGAGGTACGACGATGACACGTCACAAGATCGTGATCCTGGGCGGCGGCATGATCGGCTCCGCCATGGCCATGGACCTGAAACGCAGCGGCCGCTACGACGTCACGGTGGCGGAGGTGCGGCCCGAGGTGCGCCAGCGGCTCGAGGCGCGCCACGGGCTCGCCACGCGCGCGGCCGACCTGTCGCGGCCCGAGGCGATCCGCGAGCTGGTGAAGGACTACGACCTCGTGCTCGGGGCGCTGCCGAGCGTCTACGGCTACCAGACGCTCGAGGCGGTGATCGCGGCCGGCAAGGACTACTGCGACATCAGCTTCATGCCCGAGAACGCGCTCGAGCTCGACCTTCGGGCGCGCGAGCGCGGCGTGACCGCCGTCGTCGACTGCGGCATCGCGCCGGGCGTGAGCAACGTGATGGCGGGCTTCGCCGACGCGCGGCTCGATCCGTTCCAGAGCCTCGAGATCTACGTGGGCGGCCTGCCGCGCGAGCGGCGCTGGCCGTACGACTACAAGGCGGGCTTCGCGCCCTTCGACGTGATCGAGGAGTACACGCGCCCGGCGCGGATCGTGGCGCACGGCCGGGTGGTGGTGAAGGAGGCCCTGTCGGAGCCCGAGCGCATGGACTTCCCCGGCGTGGGCACGCTCGAGGCCTTCAACACCGACGGCCTGCGCAGCCTCGTCCACACGCTCTCCGTCCCGTTCATGAAGGAGAAGACGCTGCGCTACCCGGGCCACATCCAGCTGATGGAGGCCTTCCGCGAGACGGGCTTCTTCTCCAAGGAGCCGCTGCAGGTGGGCGACGTGAGCGTGCGGCCGCTCGACGTGCTCGCGAAGCTGCTGTTCCCCAAGTGGACGTTCGCCGAGGGCGAGGCCGACCTCACCGTGCTGCGCGTTGTGGCCGAGGGGCTCGAGAGCGGCCGCCCGGCGCGCTACACCTGGGACCTGCTCGATCGTTTCGACCCCGCGACCGGCCTGCGCAGCATGTCGCGCACCACCGCGTTCCCGGCCACGATCGTCGCGGGCATGCTGCTCGACGGCGCGTTCCGCCGGCCGGGCGTGCACGCTCCCGAAGTGCTCGGGCGCGAGCCCGGCCTGCTCGACCGCCTGCTGGCCGAGCTCGAGGCCCGCGGCGTCAGCTGTCGGGCCCACGCGAGCGTCGAGGCCGAAGCGGTCGCGGTCGCCTGAGATGTCGACGAGCTACGAGAACGCGCGCCCCGAGGTCCGGGCCGACGAGGCCCGCACGCTGGAGGCGCGCTTCTACACCGACCCCGATCTGTTCCGCCGGGAGCTCGCGGCCATCCACCACGACATGTGGCTTCACGCCGGCCGCACCGAGCAGCTCGCCGAGCCGGGCAGCTACTTCCTGGTGCGCTTCGCCGGCGTGAACGTGATCGTGCTGCGGGACGAGCGCGGCGAGGTCGCCGCGTTCCACAACACCTGCCGCCACCGCGGGACGCTGCTGTGCAGGGCCGACAGCGGGCGCCTGGCGGGGAGCATCCAGTGCTCGTACCACGCCTGGACCTACGGCCTCGACGGCCGATTGCGGAGCGCCCCGCTGATGGAGAAGGTGAGCGGGTTCCGCGAGGAGGACCACTCGCTCGGCCGCGTCGCCACGGCCGTCTGGGACGGGCACGTCTTCGTGAACCTGTCCGCGACGCCTCCGCCCTTTGCCGACCACCTGGCTGGCCTCGACCGCAAGTTCGCGCCCTGGGGCATGGGCGACTTGCGCCGGGCCGAGCGCCGCAGCTACCAGCTGAAGGCCAACTGGAAGCTCGTGATCCAGAACTACTCCGAGTGCATCCACTGCCCGATCGCGCACCCGCTGCTCAACCGGCAGTCGCACTACATGAGCGGCGACAACGAGCCGCCCCGGCCCACGTACCTGGGCGGCAGCATGGAGCTGCGCGAGGGCATGAGGACCCTGTCGCTCGACGGGCAGACGCGCCGTGCGCCGCTGCCGGGGCTATCGGCCGAGGACCGGCGGCGCATCTACTACTATGCGCTGCTCCCGAACCTGCTCCTCAACCTGCACCCCGACTACATGCTGACGTTCCAGATCTGGCCGCAGGCGGTCGACCGGACCGAGGTCGTCTGCGAGTGGCACTTCCACCCGGACGAGATGGCGAAGGCGGGCTTCGATCCGGGCGACGCGGTCGAGTTCTGGGACCTCACCAACAAGCAGGACTGGGAGCTCTCGGACATGGCCCAGCAGGGCATCTCGACGCTGGGCTACCGTCCCGGCCCCTACTCGAATCGCGAGGAGTTGCTCGTCGGACTGGACCGCTTCGTGCTCGAGCGGCTGGCGCGGCAGCGGGCCTAGCCGGCGCCCGGGGCGACGAGCGGCGCACCCGCGCGCGCCGTGGGCTTCTTGCCCTCACCACCGAAGCGAATCCCCATCTGCTTCAGAAAGGCGAATGGGGGCTCGCCACCCGCGAAGACGAACACGAAGTCATTCGCGAGCTCGAGCGATCTCTCTCCCTGGCGCAAGCGTACGCAGTCCGGCAGGACCTCGGTCACCTCGGATCCGAACAGCGCTCGTGCGCGCCCCTTGCTCATCAGCTCGCCGATGCGATCCTCGTTCTTCTTCTTGATGCGCACCAGCTTGTCGCGGCGGTAGGAGAGCGTCACCGTGTTGCCTCGCTGCCGGGCCAGCCCGATCACGGCCTCCACGGCGCTGTCGCCGCCACCCACCACCAGGATCTTCCGGCCCTCGTAGGACGCCGCGTCGACCAGCTGGTACATGACCTTGGGCAGTTCCTCGCCTCGAACTCCCAGCTTGCGCGGCGTGCCGCGGCGGCCGAGGGCGAGGATCACGTGCCGGGCCGGCAGCTCGAACGCCGAGGAGTGGACGGTGAAGTGACCGTTGGGGCGAGTCACGGCCGTGACCTTGGCCCCGAAGCGGATGTTGAGCTGCGCGCGCTGCGTCAGCTCCTGGAACGTCGCGAGCAGATCCTCCTTCTCGTACTCGCCCTCCTTCAGCGCGCCCAGGAACGGGACCTCGAGCGCCTGGACCAGGACCAGCTTGCGGCGCGGGTAGTGGAGGATGGTGCCGCCGAGGTCCGGCTCCTGCTCGAGCAGCACCGCGCTCAGCCCGCGCTCGCGCGCCAGCGCCGCAGCCGTGAGGCCGGCGGGGCCCGCCCCAATGATGGCGATGTCGTAGGCGTCCCCCCCCGCCGCCCGGGCGCGGGCCGCCCGTTGGGCGATCCGATCCACCACCTTGCGTCCGTGCGCCACGGCGTTCTTGACCAGCGCCATGCCGCTCAGCTCGCCGGCCACGAAGATGCCGGGCACGCTGGTTTCCTGCCAGCCGTCCATCACCGGGACGTCCGGGCGGGATTGGATGTCGCCGAGCCCGACCCTGATCGCACCCACCGGGCAGGCGATCTCGCAGCGGGCGTGCCCGACGCAGCGCAGGCCGTTGACCACGGTGGCGACACCTCCCACCACTCCGAGCACGTCGCCCTCCGGGCACGCCTGGACGCAGCTCCCGCAGCCGATGCACGCCATCGGGTCGACGAACGGGTACTGGGCCGTGGGCCGGTCGATGCCGAGATGCACGGCCTCGGCCTTGCGGGCACGGTCGCCGTGTCGCCGCCGCCTGAAGGCGATGAAATAGGGAGCGACGATCGCGGCCACCACGGCGAGAGACCCGGCCCACGTCAGCTGCTCCAGGCTCATCGTGGCCTCAGAAGACGGACCCCAGCTCCAGGAACACGCGCGGCCCGCGGAGGTCGTCGCCCGAGTCGTACTCGAGGTCGCCGACGACGAAGAAGTGGCGCGTGAGCTCGACGCGGCTCACCAGCCTCAGCCACTGGGTGGTGCGCTGCTGCTCGTCCAGCTTGATCCGGTAGAGCGAGCGGCCCCACGACAGGTCGAGCATGTGGCCCGCGCCGAAACGCCGCCCCACGCGCACCGACACGAGGCCGCCGTCGGTGTAGCCGTTCGAGAACCCCGACGCGTCGACTCCCGCAGAGAAGCCCATGCCAAACAGGTTGGCGTGGCGGACCCCGCCGCTCGCCGAGTAGGCGTTCGCGAGGCTCAGCTCGGGATGTCGCGGGTCCTCCTGCTTGAGGCTCATCCCGAATCCGGCCGTGGCCCCGAAGCCGCCGGGCCGGTACACGTTCAGCCCGGCGCGCAGGCCCTGGTGCAGCAGGTCGTCGAACACTTCCTCCGGCACCAGGCGGTTCTGGTAGTAGCGGTAGTTGCGGCGGCCGTCGTAGGACACGAAGACGCCCGCCGAGCGCCCGACGCGCAGGTTGCCCGAGAGCGAGAGGTTCGAAAGCTGCAGGCCCGTTCCGCTCACGTCCTTGCGCCAGCCTCGGTTCACGTCGAGCTCGGCGCGCTGGAACAGCGACCAGCGGCTGCCGCTGCCGAAGCGGCTCTCCAGGCTCACGTACTCGCGGCTCACGTCGCCCTCGGCGTTCTCGTGCACGAAGGCGAGCGCCACGTCGTACTGGCCCGCGGCGTAGCGCCCGCCCGGCGCGAGGCGCAGGAATGCGCCGTACTTCTGCCCCTCGCTCGCGAAGCCGAAGCCCTCGTAGTTTGCGCCCTTGCCGCCGAAGGCGCCCAGCTGGAGCGCGGGCTTGACGCGCAGGCGCACGATGCCGCCGTCGAGGTAGCCCACCCCGACGAAGTTGTAGATGCCGACCCGACCCACCTCGAACTGGAGCGTACCGGCCGGGGGCTCGTAGCGCAGCGCCACCTCGTACAGCCGGTCGCTGCGCTCGCTCTGCGGCGTTCGCAGCGCGAGCGTCCGCGCGCGAATGTCCTGCCGGCTGCGCGCGCGCAGCGTGAACGAGAGTGGATGGCCGGCGATGTCGGAGATGCCCAGATCGACACGCCCGGTCCGCTGCTGGAAATCGAGCGCCGATTCGGTCTCGTCCCAGGAGCGGTAGTAACCGAACGAGGCGCCGCCCCGCAGGCGGCCCCATGCCCCGCCGGGGGAGGAGCCCGGGCCGCCTGATGGGTGCGTGGCGGGCGCCGCCACCACGGGCACGGCGGGCGCCTCGGCGGCTGCGGCCGCTCTCGCCGCCGGCGGCGCCGCGCGCGTCGTCACCTTCAGCGCCTGGTCGCCGGCCCGCACGGGACGCGTTTCGCTCACCACTCGACACGAGGCCGAGTGCTCGGCGGTGTAGACGACCTCGAGCTCGGCTAGCGTGGATTGGCCGGCCATCACGCGCAGGCCGTCGCCGACGCTCAGTCCCTGCGCTCGCCCGCCTTCGAGATAGACGTTGCCCATCGAGCGGTACTTGACCCGGAACCGCGTATCGGCGGCGGACGAGGCGGCGACAGTCGGCGCTAGCGACTCCGGAGCGACGGCTGGGGCCGGCTTCCTCGCGGGAGCAGTGACCGTCGCCGCGGTTGGCTGCGACTTTGGTGTCGGCGGCGGCGGCGGCATCGGCGGCGGCGTCGGTGTCGGTGTCGGTGTCGGTGTCGGTGTCGGCGTCGGAGCAGGTGCCGGTTTCGGAGCCGGCGCGGGCGGTGGCTCCGGCTCAGACGACCGGATCGCCGCGAACGCAACGGGTTCAGGGGACGCGACCGCTGCAGTCGCCGCTGGGGCGGCTGCGACTGCCGTCACCTTGTCGCCCGTCACGATCGGCCGACTTACGGATACGACACGGCAGACGGCGACACCCTGTCGGAGGCGCACGACCACCAGCTCGCCGATCGCCGAGCCAGGCTCCCCGACCCGCAGCCGATCGCCCGGCTTCAAGCCCGGCGCTTCGCGCGCGTCCACGTACACCTCGGCCAGCCCGCGTCCCGTCACGACCATGGCCGGCAGCGGCCGCGCGGCGGCCAGCAGCAGCATCGCCAGAGCCACGCGCGACGCCGGCAAACGCCGGGGCATCGGTGCCTCCCTCATGGCAGCTCCCGGCTCGCCCCGAAGGAATCGGCCGATCCCCTCGAGTGGCATCGGTAGCAGGCGGCGCTCTGGTAGGCGTAGCCGCTCATGCCCCTGTGCTTGCTATCCACCTCCGAGCGGTTCGAGTGCTCGTGGCACTGGATGCACTCGAACGCCTTGTAGTTGCCGGCCGCAACGTGGCACTCCGAGCAAGCGGACCACTTGCCGCGGTGCTTTCCGGAGTAGATCGGGAAGTAGCGGCCGTCGTGGTCGAAGCTCGCCGGCCGCCAGGCGCCCGTCGTGTGACAGCTCTCGCACGTGATCGGGAAGCCCGCCGCCTGGTGGTTCGGGTTCGTGGTGCGAGCGTAGTCGGGCTGGTGGCACGAGTTGCAGGCGGTGGGCGTGCCGGCGTAGCGCCCGCCCACGTGGCAGGTGGCGCAGGCCACCCGCGTGTGCGCACCGGTCAGCGGGAAGCGCGTGCGGTTGTGATCGATGCCGGATGCCGGCCGCCACGCGGTCGTGCTGTGGCAGCTCTCGCACGTGACCGGGAAGCCTCCCGCCTGGTGGTTCGGATTCGTGGTGCGCGCATAGTCAGGCTGGTGGCACGAGTTGCAGGCGGTGGCCGTGCCGGTGTAGCGCCCGCCCACGTGGCAACGGGCGCACTCGACGCGCGCGTGCGCGCCCGTGAGCGGGAAGCGGGTGCGGCTGTGGTCGACGCTCGCGGGACGCCACG
>CAZMRX010000014.1:13713-21337 GCA_964568755.1 uncultured Acidobacteriota bacterium
GTGGTCGACGCTCGCGGGACGCCACGACGCGCTCGTGTGACAGTCCTCGCACGTTCGCGGGAAGCCGCCCGCCGTGTGGCTCGGGTTCGCCGCCGC
This sequence comes from uncultured Acidobacteriota bacterium, assembly GCA_964568755.1. Taxonomy (GTDB): domain Bacteria; phylum Acidobacteriota; class Vicinamibacteria; order Fen-336; family Fen-336; genus DATBSL01. Next base: position 13,810 of record CAZMRX010000014.1, read on the forward strand.
CAGGAACGTCGTCTCGTGGCAGGAGACGCACGCCGCCCCGATCGCGTGGGGCTTGCCGGAGCCGTGGCAGCGCGAGCAGGCGAGGCCTCCGTGTCCGCCCGCGAGCGGAAAGCTGGCCGGGTGCGAGAAGGCCGAGCTCGACCAGCTCGGCGCGGTCACGCTGTGGCAGTCTTCGCAGCGGCGCGAGAAGCCGGCCGCGGCGTGGCCCGGGTTGGTCGTCGCGAGGTAGGTCGAGAGGTGGCAGTTGCCGCACTCGGCCGGGGTCGTCGCGTACTGGAAGGGTCGCTGGCTGCGGTGGCAGGCCGCGCAGTCGAGCCGCGCGTGTGTCGCGAACAGCGGCAGCCGCGTTCGGTTGTGGACCTGCGACATCTGGGTCTGGTTGGTCCAACTCGCCGGTACGTGACACGACTCGCACTGCGACCCGAGCTCGCCGCGGTGTGCGTCCTTGTGGCAGTCGGCGCACGCCGTGCCCACGTGGTTGAACACCAGCGAGGCGTGACAGGCGCGGCACGACGCCTGGCCGTGGGCGCCCTCGAGCCGGAACCCCGTGGCCTCGTGGCTGAAGCTGGTGGGCTTCGTGACCGGCGTCCAGCGCTCGGCGCTGTGACAGTCGCCGCAGTCCCTGTCGAGGTTGCCATGGGGTTGCTCGCGGGCACTCTGTGCGTGGATCGCCAGTGCCGGCAGGAGCGCGGCCAGGCCCAACACGAGGATCGGCTTCCTCATCGCACTCCTCCTCCGACGGCCGCGGTCTGACGGTTCCCGTGGCAGCCCACGCAGGTGAGGGGCAGCGGCTTGTAGCGAACCACGCGCTTGCCGTCGCGCGGCTCAGGCTTGTGACACGCGACGCACGCCAGGCGCGCGTGCGCGCCGTCGAGCTTGTAGCGGGAGTCCCGGTCGTGCGAGAAGCGCGCCGCCTGGAGCGAGTCCGTGGCGTGGCAGCGCTCGCACGCGGTGCGAGCCCCCCCGCTCGCGAACTGTCCGGCGTGCGGGTCGTCGTGGCAGGCGCCGCACTCCGTCGCTGCGCCCTTGAAGGCGAGCCGGGCCGGCCGGGCGCGCTCGCCGGCCGTGTGGCAGCGGGCGCAGGCCACCTTCGCGTGCCGTCCCGAGAGCGGGTAGCGCGTCTTGGCGTGGTCGAAGCCGACCTCGCGCCACGACTCCACACGGTGGCAGGTCTCGCAGGCGTTCGCTCCGGCCACGACGGCGGTCTCGCCGCGGTGCGGATCGGCGTGGCAGTCGAAGCAGCGCGTGGCCGCGAGCTTCAGCGGCACCGTGGCCCCCGGACTCGAAAGGGATGCTCGACGCACGCCCGCGGCGGCGCCGCGGGTCGGCCTGTGGCACTCGTCGCAGGCGACCGCGAGATGCGCGCCGCGCAGCGGGTATGCGGTCTTCGCGTGGTCCTCCGCCGCGTAGCGGGCGGGTCGGAAGCCCTCGACGTCGTGGCAGCTCTCGCAGCGGCCGGCGTCCGCCCGCCGCACGAGCTCGCCGCCGTGCGCGTCGCCGTGGCAATCGCTGCAACGCTCGTGCTTCACGCGCAGCGGTCGGCCCGGGACGTGGCACTTCTCGCACGCCACGGCCGCGTGGCGTCCGCCGAGCGGATAGGCCGTGCGCCCGTGGTCGAAGCCCGTGGTCTTTGCCTGCTTCCATGCGGAGGTGTTGTGGCACGAGACGCAGCTCGTGCCGAGACGGGCCTTGTGCACGTCCTCGTGGCAGCTGGCGCAGTCCCGACCGGTCGCGACGCGGAACACCCGGAAGCTCCCGGCCGGACTGATCGGGTCCGGCCGGCGCGTGGAATGGCACTTCTCGCACGCGACCGCCCCGTGGCGTCCCGTGAGCGGCCAGGACGTCTTCGCGTGGTCGAAGCCCGGCGCGGGCTTCCAGGCCTGCTCGCCGTGGCAGGAGGCGCAGGCCCGCCCCGCGAACTGGCCGCGGTGCTCGTCCTTGTGGCAGGAGGCGCACTCGGTCACGGCCCCGAGGAACGAGCGCGACTTGTGGCACTGGTCGCAGGTGAGCCGCGCGTGCTTCCCGGCGAGCGCGTGCCCCGTCAGCGCGTGGTCGAACGCCGCACGCCCAGGCTTGCCCCAGTAGACGAGCTCGAACTCGGCGCCCTGGTGCTCGACGTGGCACTGGCGGCAATCGCGGTAGTCGGACCGGGCATGCAAACCCTTCGCGGCGGCGATCCGTTTCGCGAGCGGCTCGTGGCACGCCAGGCACTTTCTCGCCGCGACACCTTCCGTCGGATCGTGGCAGTCGAGGCAGTGCGAGCTGCCCTCGAGCCTGCCGTGCGCGCGGGTCAGCGGCCCGGGCGAGATCTGGCCGCGCGCGGCCGTCGCGACCGCCAGCAGCGAGAGCACGGCCGCCGCCGCCCGCGTGGCCGAGGCGCTCACGGTCCGCTCCCCCACGCGTAGCCCGTCATCGCCGCGACCGCCACGTGCACGACCATGAACACGTACATGACCAGCGCGAACGGCTTGTGCATCACGTGCCAGTAGTGAAACAGCTCGTGCGCCCGGTCCCAGAGCAGGATGCGCCGCCGCACGAGCGCCTTCTGCTGCACCACGCGCTCGAACTCCTGGTAGAGCGGCCGCGGCACGCCCCGGCAGCCCCGGGCGAACTCGGCGAGCGCGGCGCGCAGCCTCAGCTGCCCGAGCACCATGCGCGCGAACCCGAGGGCGAGGCCGCTCCGCTCGGGGACGGCGACGAGAGCGTCGATTCGCTGGAGCTGGGCGTCGTCCAGGCCGAAGCCCGAGCGCAGCCGCTGCGACAGCTCGAGGTCCTGCTTCTCGATCTCCACCAGGGCCAGCGCCTCGCCGGCGCGCGTCCTCGGGATCTGCAGGTACAGGTAGCGGCCCAGGACGCCGCTCGAGGCGACCACGATCATCGACCAGAAGCTGAGCGCGACCAGCCCCTGCACCTTGAACCCGCTGTGCAGCACGACCAGCAGCGGCCCGAACACGCCGAGGAAGATGTGCACGTCCAGCCAGCGGCTGAGCGCCCCCAGCCGCCGCAGCGCCCCCACCCGCTTGCGCAGCGAGTACGCCAGCATGAGCACCATCATCGAGGAGCCGACGACGCCGAGCTTGTGCCCGACGCTTCCGCCTGCCTTCCACGTCCAGTAGCCCTCGTGGTGCGCCCGCTCGAGAAGCGGCGTGCGGTAGTACCCGAGACCGCTGGCGAGCACGAGACCGACCACGGTCAGCCCCAGGAGATAGGCGGCCGTCCATGCCGGACGAGAGAATCCCCGTTGTCGAGACACAGGCACCCTTCCAGGGTTGCTTTGCTGGAGAGCGGCTCGGGTCGTTCGAGTGACGCTGGGACCCGCCGCGGGAGTGAGCTCATTTGACGTCGTCGCGAGCGCGCGGGAAGTGCGGGCGGTCACAGTGTGCGGCGGATCACGTCATCACGCGCTCAATTCGCTCGAATCAACCTCGCATGGGCCGCCGCTGTGCCAGGCCGCTCAGCCGGCGCGCCCAGCATCGCGAGGGCTCCAGCAAGAACGACAGCACCCCGAGCGTGATGTCGGGCCGGGCCTGCCGAGCGCCCACGCTCACCAGGTTCGTACGCGCGGTGTCTTACCGCGAGGAGCGGGCTGGTCGGTCTCGACCGCTTTGTGGTCGAAAACTCGCATTGTCCCAGCCCCGGTCCGCTCGGTAACATGGGGCCGTTCCCCCGAGAAGGCGAGGTCCCATGAGGAAGCTCGTTCTCCGTCCCGCGCGCGGCGTGCTCGCCGCGCTCGTGCTCCTGGCGCCGCTGTCCGCCGCCGCCGGCGACCACTCGCGCCGCTTCACGTCCTTCGACGTCCCCGGCATCGGGTTCGGCAAGATGCTGGTGAGCTGGCATGGAAGCGCCGCCGTCAACTACTTCACCGACGACCTGAAGGCGCACTGCTTCATCCGGGAGGCGGACGGCACCCTGACCATCTTCGACTTCCCCGGCGCGGACTCGACCACCTGCCACTACCTCTTTCCCGACGGCACGATCGTCGGGCAGTACGTCATGCCCCCGGAGCCGGGCGGCGGGCTCGCGGAATCGGGCAGCTTCCGTCGCGGCCGCGACGGCGATATCAGCGTGGTGACGCTCCCCAACTGGTCGATCAGCGCCTGGAGCGGGGCACCCACGGGCGCCATCGTCGGGGTCGCGTCCCGGGACGGCGCCAACAAGGTCTTCCTGCGCAAGCCGGGCGGCAAGACGCTCCTGTTCCGGGTCCCCGGGACGACGGCCGACTCGATCCTGTTCCCCTTCGCGACGAACTCGCTGGGCGCCGTCGCCGGCACTTACGTGGACGTCGTCGGCGACGTGTTTTCCTTCCACACTTTCCTCCGCAAGCCGGACGGCCGCTTCGCCTCGTTCGACCCGCCCGGGTCGTCGTGGGACTGGGTCAACGTCAGCGGGATGAGCGACGCGGGGACGATCGCCGGCTGGTACCGCGCTCTGCCCGAGAGTCCCGCCAGGGGCTTCCTGCGCACGACGAAGGGCCAGTTGCTGGGCATCGACCCGCCGGGGGCGCTCGAGACCCTCGTCTCCGACATGAGCTCCACGGGAGTCGCCGTCGGCAGCTACCGGGTCGACGAAAGCACGGTGCTCGGCTTCCTCCGGTTCCCGGACGGAAGCATCGCGAGCTACCGCGCTCCGGTCGAGGGCGTCCAGTGGACGTCGATCGAGGCGATCGCCGCGAACGGGACGATGGCCGGGTTCTATCTCGACCCGGCCGGCACCCTCACGCACTACTTCGTCGCCTTTGCCCCGCGTCAGCGGCGCTGAGGCCGGGCCTGCCACAGCACGAAGCCGCCCCAGCCGAGCGCACCCAGCATCGCGAGCGCTCCGAGCGCGAACGACAGCCGGCCGAGCGTGACGTCGAAGCCCAGGAAGCCCAGCGTTCCGAGCAGGTACTCCCAGTCGTGACCCTCGACCTCGGCGCCCGTGCCGCCGCCAAGCAGCGGCAGCCGCAGCGCGCGCGCGTCGGCTATGTAGGGCGCGAGGTCCATCAGGCTCTGCCCGGCCCACCACAGCGCCACCGACGCCGCGAAGGGATCGCGGTTCTTCAGCAGGAACGCTGCGCCGCACAGGATCGGGATCGCGACCTGGAACGCCGAGCCGCCGAGGACGCTCAGGAAGCGACCGAACGGCATCAGCAGCACGTGCCCGGCCTCGTGGAAAGGCAGGTGGACCATGTGCAGGAACGAGTCCATCAGGTAGCGCGCGTCCATGCCGTGCCGCAGGAAGGCGAGCGTCCAGAGCGCGAGCAGCGCGACCAGCGCCGCGCGGGCCGCGAGCCCGGCCGAGCCCAGCTCGTGGGGCATCAGCAGCAGCCGCTCGCGCCACGACTCGTCCTCGTCGAGCCAATGCCTCGGATCCAGCATGCGGGCCGCAGGATACTCCCGGACCGCCGCCACGCCGCTCGGCGCGAGGGGTTAGAATCGCAGCCCTCATGCGAAGGCTGCTGGCGCTAGGCCTCGCCGTCGGCCTCGGCGCATGTGACCGCACGCCTGCTGCGCCCAGGGCGGCGCGCCACGTCGTGATCGTCAGCATCGACACCTTGCGCGCCGACCGCCTCGGGTGCTACGGCGCGCGCGACGTGGCGACGCCGCGGCTCGATAGGATCGCCGCGCAGGGTGCGCTCGCGGCGGAGGCCTCGGCGCACGTCCCGCTCACGCGCCCCTCCCACGTGTCCATGTTCACGGGATTGCTGCCCCCCGAGCACGGCATCCGCGACAACATGTCCCCGGCTGTGGTCCCGCAGGTCCCGCTGCTGGCCGAGATCTTCCGCAAGAACGGCTTCGCCACCGGCGCCTTCGTCTCGTCGGTCGTGCTCGACTCGCAGTCCGGTCTCGACCGCGGCTTCGACGTCTACGCCGATCGTTTCGAGGGTGCGACCGGCGACGCGCAGTTCCTGAACACGGTCCAGAAGAAGGGCGAGGACACGATCGCGGAGGCGGCGGCGTGGCTGCGCGGGCAGAAGGACCGGCGCGTGTTCCTGTTCCTCCACCTCTACGAGCCGCACGACCCCTACGAGCCGCCCGAGCCCTACGCGTCGCGCTACGCGGACCGTCTCTACGACGGGGAGGTGGCCTGGAGTGACGAGCTCTTCGGCCGCTTCGAGGACTCGCTCGCGTCGCTCGGGCTGCGCGACGACACGGCGCTCGTCGTCACCTCCGACCACGGCGAGGGCCTGGGCGAGCACGACGAGGCCCTGCACGGATTCTTCGCCTACCAGACGACGCTGCGGGTCCCCTTCCTGGTGCGGGCGCCCGGCATCCCGCCCGGTCGCCGACTCGAGCGCACCGTGCGCCTGGTGGACGTCTTCCCTACGGTCCTCGAGCTTGCGGGACTCGCCCCACCGCCGGCGCTCGCCCTCTCGGGCCGCAGCCTGGCCGCGGCGCTGCGCGGGGCGCCCGAGCCCGAGGAGGCCACGACATATGCCGAGACGCTGGTGCCTCTGCTCCAGTTCGGCTGGAGCGACTTGCGCGTGATCCGCGAGGGGCGCTTCAAGTACATCCAGGCCCCGCGCCCCGAGCTCTACGACCTGCGCGAGGACCCGGGCGAGCGGCGCGACCTCGCGCGCGAGAGGGCACCCCAGGCCGAGGCGATGCGGGCGGCGCTCGCCCGCGTGCTGGATCGCGAGCGGCAGGGCCGGCGCGAGGGCGCCGCCACTCCGTCCGACGAGGTGATCGAGAAGCTGGGCGCGCTCGGCTACATCGGCGCCGGCGGGGCCGCCGAGACGGCGACGCCCGGGGCGGATCCCAAGGACAAGATCGGGGAGTTCCGGGTCGTCAACAGCCTGATCCGCGAGGCGCTCGTCGCCTTCCACGCGAACCAGCCCGCCGTGAGCGTGCGCAAGCTTCGACAAGTCCTGGCCCGCGGCGTCGAGAGCTTCGAGGTGCACTACTACCTCGGGCGCGCGCTCTTCGCCGAGGGCCGGGCGGCCGAGGCGGGTCGCCACCTCGACGAAGCCGCGCGCCGCGTCCCGGCTCACGCCGGCGCCTGGCTGCAAGCTGCCGAGTGCCGCGTGCGCGCGGGCGACACCGCGGGGGCGCTGGCGCGGCTGCGTAGCGGACAGGCCGCGTCGCCGGGAGACGCCAGCCTGAGGCGTCGCGAGGCGCGGCTGCTACGCGAGTTGGGACGCCGCGACGAGGCGCGACGCGCCTACGAAGCGGCGCTGCCGCTCGCCCCGCGCGACGCCCCGCTGCGCGCCGAGCTCGGCGACCTGCTGCGCGACCTGGGCGAGGTGGATGCGGCGATCCGGAAGCAGCGGGAGGCGGTCGAGCTCGATCCCGCAGTCGCCTCCTACTGGAACTCGCTCGGCATGACCCTGGGCGGCGCGGGCCGCATGACCGAGGCGGAGCAGGCGTTCCGCGAGGCGTGGCGGCTCGACGAGCGCAACCACCGCCACGCCTACAACCTCGGTTTGATCCTGCTGCGCCAGGGCCGCGCCGCCGAAGCGCGCCCCTACTTCGAGAAAGCGCTCGCGATCGAGCCACGCTTCACCCCAGCCCGCGAGCGTCTCCGCTAGCTAGCGGGGGGCCTGGGGGGC
>CAZMRX010000014.1:21347-30966 GCA_964568755.1 uncultured Acidobacteriota bacterium
CCCCCCCCCCCCCCCCCCCCCCCCCCCCGGCCCGGGCCCCGCCTTGTGGGGGGGGGGCGGGGGGGGGCCCCTGCCCCCCCCCCAGAGCCGGCCCGCTTGCTGCGTGCTGGCGCTGCGCGCTGCGTCCTGGGGCGATAGGGGTCGGGTCTTGTATCTCGGCGCCCGGCTCCCCGCTGATTCGAGACTCAGGAGCTGCCCCCTCAGCGGCGGGCGCTTTTCGCTGCACCGGCACGCGCGAGCCGGTCGCCCGCCCGCTGCTGCGTGCGCGCCTCGGCCTCGCGCCCCTGGCGGTTGTAGACGTCGGCCAGCACGTAGTGGCCGAGCGGAGCGAGCTTCGGGTCGGGCGAGAGCGAGAGCCCCGCCTTCGCTTCGCGCTCGGCACCCGCGAGATCGCCCGTGTCGAGCAGCACCTTCGCGAGGTAGAGGCGTCCGATCGCGAACTCGGGCGCGAGCGTCGCGACCTGCTGGAAGCGCTCGCGGGCTTCGCGCGGCCGGCCGGCCTTCTGCAGCAGCTTGGCGAGGTTGAATGCCGCCCGGTAGGCCTTCGGGTTGGCCGCGAGCTCCTTCTCGTAGGCGGCGATCGCCAGCTCGGGCTGGCCGCGGTCCTCGTAGACGAGGCCGAGGTTGAACTGCGCCGTCTCGAGCGTGGGCCGCTTCGCCACGGCCTCGAGGAACGCCCTCTCCGCCTCGTCGAGCCGCTTCTGCTCCAGGTAGCACTCGCCGAGCTTGAGCAGGAAGCGCTCGCGCTCGACCTCGCGCGAGAGGGCGTCCTTCAGGATCGCCTCCGCCTGGTCGAGCCGCCCTGCGCTCATCTCGACGTCGGCAAGCTGCCAGAGCACCCGCCCGTTGCGGGGGTCGAAGGAGCGCGCGCGCTCGAAGCCCGTGCGCGCGTCGTCGAGCCGGCCCTGCTCCTTGTACGCGAGCGCCAGCCGGAAGGTCGTCTCCTGGTGCTCGGGATCGAGCGCCAGCGCCCGCTTGTAGGCTGTGATCGCCTCGGCGGAGCGCCCGGCCTTCGTGAAGAAGTTCCCGAGCAGCATGTGGCCCTCGAGGATCTCGGGGTCCTCGGCGAGCGCCTGGCGCGCCTTCGCGATCGCCTCGTCGGGCCGCCCCTGCGCGGAGGCCGTGCTCGCCTGCTTGAGCAGGTTGTAGAGCTGGATCTTGTCCTTCGGGTCGCCGCGCGGCCGCTCCTCGAGGTGCCGCGCGCTCACCGACCCGCCGATGTAGCCGAGCGCCTCGAGCCGCTCGGCCGTCTCGGAGTCCACCGCGTCGGGAACCTTCGGCGTCCCGCCGCCGCCCGTGGCCGCGATCATTTCCTCGAGCGCGCGCTCGAGCGTCGCGACGCGGCCCGGCTCGGCCGCGGCGAGGTCGCTCGTCTCGAGCGGGTCGCGCGCGAGGTCGTAGAGCTCGCGGCGCGGAGCCCGGATCAGCTTGAAGCGCTCGTCCTGGATCGCCTGCAGCTCGCTCCAGCCGTAGTGGAAGCGCGGGAACCAGCTCTCGGACAGGGCCATCAGGTTGAGCCGCTCCCCGCGCGCGAGCGGCAGCAGGCTCGTGCCCTGCACCGCCCTGGGTGAGGGGACCTCCAGCAGCTCGAGCAGCGTCGGCATCACGTCGACGATGCGCACCTGGTCCTCGACCGTGCGCGCGGCCAGGCCCGGCGCCGCCACCACCAGCGGGATCCGCACGGCCGCGTCGTAGACGAAGAAGCCGTGGGTCTGCTCGCCGTGCTCCCCCAGCATCTCGCCGTGGTCGCCGAGCACGGCGATCACGGTGCGCCCCAGCCGCCCGTCGGCCTCGAGCGCGTCGACCAGCCGCCCGAGCTGGAAGTCCGTGAACGCGATCTCGGCGTCGTAGGCGCCCTGCAGCGTGCGCGGGAACGATGCGGCGTGCTCGCGCGGCGCGGCGTACGGCGTGTGCGGGTCGTAGAGGTGGACCCACAGGAAGAACGGCCGCTCGCGCTCCGCGCCGAGCCAACGCAGCGCCTCGTCCACCGTCTCGTTCCCCGGGCGCTGGATCGCGTCCATCCCCGCCTGCGTCTCGAACTGGCGGAGATCGAAATCGTCGAAGTAGCGATCGAAGCCCTGCTCGATGCCCCAGCGCGAGTCGAGCACGAAGGCCGAGATGAAACCCCCGGTCCGGAAGCCGCGGGGCTTCAGGACCTCGGCGAGCGTCTCGTGCTCCTGGTCGAGGTAGTAGCCGCCGTTGTCGAGCACGGCGTGGCGCGCGGGGAACGTCCCCGTCATCAGCGACGAGTGCGCCGGCAGCGTGAGCGGCACCACGGTGGCCGCACGAGCGAAGCGCAGGCCGCGCGCGGCGAGCGCGTCGAGCCGCGGGGTGCGCGCGGCGGCGTAGCCGTAGCTGCCGACGCGATCGGCCCGCAGCGTGTCGAGCGTCACGACCAGCAGGTTGCGGGGACCGCCCCCGAGCCAGGCGGGGGCCAGCGACGAGCGCCGCAGCCCGAGCCGGACGGCGGCTGCCAGGGCCAGGGCGAGTGCTGTGGCTAGGAGGACTCGGCGCATCAACCCCGATTCTGGTGCGGCGGGACTCCCGCGGGCAATTCAGAGGCGCGATGAACGGGAGGCACGTCGGCGGACGCGTGCCCTCGAACCGGGCCTCCCGCGGGCGCCAATGCCAAGATTCAAGACCTGACCCCCTCCGTCACACGCGGGATCGAGGTCATCCGCGAAGCGGAACGAGCCTGCCGAGACCGGGCTGGAGCGGCTGGAAGAGGGCTGGGCCGGCCACAAGAAGCTAGACCGGCCAGAGCTCCGGGGAACGCGCGCAACACGGGCGCGTTCCCCGGAGGGCGTCAAAACTTCAGCTTCGCTCCCAGCATGATGCGGCGGGGCGTGACCGGGCTCAGCGGGTAGAGGTAGGAGTCGGACTCCACCAGCGAGGTCACGACGCCCTCGGTGGTATCGCTGTTGAAGAGGTTGAAGGCGTCCGCGATCACGGCCAGGCGGGCCTTCTCGCCCAGGCGGAAGTCCTTCTGCAGGCGGAAGTCCAGGATCGTGACGTCCTCCAGGCGCCCGTTCTCGCCGCGCGGCTGGAGCAGGATCGGGGTGTTCTCCGGCACCTGGGTGATCGAGCGGAGCGAGCGCGTCCGCCGCACCAGGTGCGCGCCGTCGCGCGAGGAGAGGTTCGCGGAGACCAGGAAGCCGAGCGGCAGCTGGTAGCTCGCCTGGACCTTGAACTGCCAGGTCACGTCGCTCTTCAGGCGTCCGTCGACGTTCACGAAGCTGTTCGGGTTCTGGCCGAACTGGCGGAACTGCAGCCCGCCGCGCTGGATGATGCCCACCCCGGAGCCGGCCTCGCCGGCACCGCCCTGCCCTTCCTGGAGCGATCCGGTGGCTCGCAGCCACGTCGCGGAGGCGGTCATCTGCCACTTGCCGGTCATCCGCTTGATGAGCGCGAAGCTCGCCGCGTTCACGTCCGAGTTGAAGCCGTCCGGGTTGGTGATCCGGAACTGCCGGTCCTCGGGATCGCTCTGCAGCTGGTAGAGCGAGAGCGTGCGCCCGCTCGGGTCGTCGCCCAGGTCGTCCACGAAGGGCACGCGCGTGTAGACGCCGGTGATGTCGTTCCAGGCGGCGTATTTTCGCCCGCGCTTGTTGACGTAGCTGAGCTGGGCCCCCAGGCCTTTCGCGAGCTCCCGCTCCAGGCTCAGGATCGCCTGGTCGGTGTACGGGCTCTCGTAGTTCGGGTCGAAGCCCAGGTTCTCGTTCGACCGCGACAGCGTGAGGTCTCCGAACGTCCCGCTCGGGATGTCGTAGGGCCCGACGAAGATCGGCGTGATGCTCGGGCCGATCTTGTTGGCGTACTCCCCGGTGGCCACCGCCCGGTGGTAGCGGCCCCAGTGGCCCTTGAGCACGGTGCGGCCGTCCTTGGTCAGCTTCAGGTTGAAGCCGAGCCGCGGCGAGAGCGTGTTCCAGGTGAAGAAGTCGGTCTGCCCGTACGTGACGCCGGTGGGATTGCCCTGCTCGTCGAGCTGGTCGCGCTCGGCCGAGAAGGCCTTCTGGTAGTCGTAGCGCAGGCCGACGTTGAACGAGAGCCGGTCGTTCACGCGAATCGTGTCGTCGAGGTAGACGCCGAGGGCGCGCGTGTCGCCGCTGTAGCTGAAGGGGGTGTAGGCGATGCCGTAGCCGTAGCTCGGGTCGCTCTGGCTGTAGGTGTAGATCAAGTCGTTGTAGCCGACGAGGCCGCCCGCCGACGCCTGGCTGTACTGCACGCCGAAGCGGAAGTCGTGGCTCGCGCCGAGGAACTGGTCGGCCAGGTGCGAGACCTTGGCGGTGACCGTGGTGCGCTTCGGCCCGAGGTCGTACCAGTAGTAGTGCCCGCCCGAGATGAAACCGGTGTCGATGTCGTAGAAGCGGTTGAGATCGCGGGGCTGGCCGGGATTCGTCGGGCCCATGTTCACGTCGGCGTAGAAGCCCGAGTAGCGAACCTCGACCACCGTCTTGTCCGACAGGATCCCGGTGTAGCCCAGGCCGGGCGTGGGCGTCTTCTGCGTGCGCGTGGCGGCCGTCTCGGGCGAGGAGTTGAGGGCGAGGCCGGCGTCGTCTTCACGGTCGTCCAGGTGGAACGTGCCGACCAGCTTGTGCTTGGCGTTGAGCTGCCAGTTGAGCTTGAAGAAGTAGCGGTCGGCGCGGCTGCGGACGGCCGTGAGCGGGTCGCTCGAGTCCACGCCGACATCCCAGGAGTAGTCGCGCTGGTTCGCGTAGGAGGCGAAGAACCAGAGCTTGTCCTTGACGAGCGGGCCGCCGAGCTGGGCGCTGAAGTCGGTGTACTTGTCTCGCGTGAAGGGGCAGCGCGCTTCCCCGTCCGGGCAGGCGTCCATGAAGCTGCCGTCGGGATTCACGATGCCGCTGGTGTTGTTCGAGGTCAGGCCGTCCGACTGCCAGTAGAAGCCGAGGTCGCCGTGGAACTCGTTCGTCCCCTGCCGCGTGACGATGTTGTAAACGGCGCCCGTCAGGTTGCCGTACTCCGCCGGCGCGCCGAGCGAGAGGATCTCGACCTCCTCGATCGCGTCCGTGTTCGGCTCCGCGAGCGCCTCGTTGAAGTAGTTGTCGGTGACCTCGACGCCGTCCACCTGGAACGAGTTCTCGTCGTAGGAGGAGCCGTAGACCATGGTGCGCTGGGTGTTGTTGGAGTCGCCGCCCGCGAGCGAGCCCGGCGCCGACGAAACCAGGTCGAAGAAGCTGTTGCGGCGCAGCGGGGCGTTGTCCACCCACTCGCGGCCGTAGTTGGAGCCGACGCCGCTGGAGGTCGTGTCGACCACCGAGGACTCACCCACGACCTCGACCGTTTCCGAGAGCTGCGTCATGTCGAGCGCGACGTTCTCCTCGAGCGTGCCGCCGACGCTGACCCGGATCCCGCGCCGGTTGACGGTCTTGAAGCCCGCCAGGCCGAACACCAGCTGGTACTCGCCGGGCGGCAGGTTGAGGAAGCGGTAGAAGCCCTGCTCGTTGGTCTGCGCGGTCTGGCTGCCGACGATGTTCGGACCGCTCACCGAGACGCTGACTCCCGGCAGCACGGCGCCCGTTCCGTCCCGCACCGTTCCGGAGATGCCCCCGGTGGTGCGCTGTGCGAACGCAGGGGCAGCGAGTGCGAGCGCGATCGCCGCGAGCATCGTCGCGCGGAGTCTGAGCTTCATGGGAATCCCCCTCGTGGCTCCGTCCAACTTCTTGGTGCGGCTGTTGTTGGCGGAAGGGTGACACCAGCGAACCGCGCGTGTCAACGTCGGAGTTGCTCGCTACCAGCCGGCCGTCACGAGCCGGCTTCAGGCTCCGGCACGGCCAACAGCTCGACGACGGGGGCGAGCTTGCGCCACCACTGCTCGCGCGGGCGCTGGTTCTCGAGGTCCATCAGCTCGGAGAGCTCGGCGAACGGCGTGACCTTCAGCTTTCCCTCGCGGATTCCGACGAAGGCGGCGGCGCCCGAGCGCTCCTGCTCGGCCCGAGTGACCAGGTAGTCGACGGAGAGCGCGGCGAGGCGCGTCGCGAGGATGCGGTCGAACGCGGTCGGGTCGCCGCCCTGCTGCAGGTGGCCCAGGATCGCCTGGCGCACGTCGAACAGCCCCCCGCCCTCCTGCTCGAAGAGCGCGCACAGGAACGGCGTCGTGTAGAACGGGTTCGCTTCCTCGTTGCGGATCAGCAGCCCGAGGCGCTTGCCGGCCCGGAAGCGCTGCTTCAGCTGCTCGAGGTCGCGCTGCAGGTCGGCGAGCGTGACGCCGTCCTCGTGCATGTAGACGCGCTCGGCCCCCGTGGCGAATGCGGACAGCAGCGCGAGGTAGCCGCAGCGCCGGCCCATCACCTCGACCACGAAGCAGCGCTGCGAGGCGACGGCCGTGGTCTTGATCTTGTCCACCGCGCCCACGATGTTGTTGAGCGCGGTGTCGCTGCCGATCGCCAGCTCCGAGCCGGGCAGGTTGTTGTCGATCGAGGCGGGCAGGCACACGATCGGCAGGTCGAAGGCCGGGAAGCGCTCGCGCTCGGCCACGAGCTTGGCGACCGCCGCGTAGCCCGACCAGCCGCCGATCATCATCAGCCCGTCGAGCTTGCGCTCCTCGATCTGGCGCGCGATCTGGTAGAGCTCGCGGTCCCCGGGCTGGCGCCGGTTCGTCCCGAGCTCGGCGCCCCCGCGGCTGGCCCAGCCGTTGACACTCATCCAGCCCATCTCGAACACGTCGCCCTCGACCAGCCCGCGCACCGCGTTCCTGACCCCGAGCACGTGGTGGCCGCGGTCGAGCAGCAGGCGCACCGCCGCGCGCACCGCCGTGTTCATGCCGGGCGCGGGTCCGCCGCCGTGCATGATCGCGAAGCGGAAGCGCTTCTGCTCGGCCGCGGGCGGGTGCGGCAGCGCCCGCACGATCGTGCGCAGCGTGCGCAGCGCGGACTCGAAGCCCGTGCCGCGCAGCGCGAGCGCCCCCGCGTAGTCTCCCGCGTTCACCAGCTCGGCGACCTGGCGCGTGCGCTCGACGCACTGCATGAGCGGTTGGCGGGTGACGCGGTTGTCCTTCATCCCGATCAGCTGCGGCTCGCTCCCTGGAGGCGACGAGAGCAGCTCCCCGACGGCGGCGTAGCCGACGAGCGACCCCATGATGCGGTCGAAGGCACTCGGCGCCCCGCCGCGCTGGACGTGGCCCAGGATCGTGACGCGCACGTCCTCGTTGAGCCGCTCGCGCAGCGACTGGCGCACGTGCTCGGCGCTGATCGGGTTGCCGTGGCGGTCGCGCGCGCCCTCGGCCACGATCACGATCGAGTCGCGGCGCCCGGCCGCTCGCCCGCTGCTCAGGCGCTCGGCCATCAGCCCCTCCCAGTCGTCCACGTCGGGCGGGCTCTCGGGGATCAGCACCATGCTCGCGCCGGTGGCGATCGCTCCCATCAGGGCGAGGTAGCCGCAGTGCCGCCCCATCACCTCGATCACGAACGTGCGCTGGTGGCTGGCGGCGGTGGAGGCGATCGCGTCGATCGCCTCCGTGATGCGGTGCAGCGCCGTGTCGGCCCCGATCGTGATGTCGGTGCCCGCCATGTCGTTGTCGATCGAGCCCACCAGCCCCACGATGCTGAGCGGGAGCGCGCGCGCGGCCGCCTCGCGCTCGACCTGGCCGGAGGCGACCAGCTCCTCGACGAGCGACGGCCACTCCTGGCGCAGCAGGGCCGCCCCGCTCAGGCTGCCGTCGCCGCCGATCACGACCAGGCTGTCGATCCCCGCCTGCAGCAGGTGGCGCGCCGCCTGCAGCCGCCCGTCGCGCGAGCGGAAGCGCTCCGAGCGGGCGGTCCCGATCGCGGTGCCGCCGAGGTGCAGGATGCCGCCCACGCTCGACCACGTCATCGGGACGATGCGGTCGCCGCCGACCACGGCGCCCTCGTAGCCCTCGCGGATCGCGAACACGCGCTGGCCGCGCGCGAGCGCCGTCCGCACCACGGCGCGGACCGCCGCGTTCATGCCGGGTGCGTCGCCGCCGCTGGTCAGCACGGCGATCGTCCGCGCGGGGCTGGGGCTGGTCATCGTCCGGCCATGAGTTTACGCTCACTCCCGGAGCGTTGACGATAAGCCTGTTCGATCGAGCCCATCGCCACGCCGCGGCCGGCCGGCAGCCCGCGGCAGTGGCGGCGACGGGCGAATCCGACCTAGGATGGCTTCACGCTCTCCTGGAGGTCGATTCGATGCGAAAGCTCTCGTCCCTCGCCGTCCTTGCCCTACTTCCCCTGTCACCCGCCACCGCAGGAGGTCCCGTGTCCGCTGATTCCTTCTACGCCCTCAAGACCACGACGCTCTCCGGCCAGCCCGCCGACCTGTCGCAATACGCGGGCAAGGTCGCGCTGGTCGTCAACGTCGCGAGCCAGTGCGGGCTCACGCCGCAGTACGCCGGGCTGCAGAAGCTCTACGACGAGCTCAAGGACAAGGGCTTCGTGGTGCTCGGCTTCCCGAGCAACGACTTCGGCGGCCAGGAGCCCGGCACGCCAGCGGAGATCGAAGGCTTCTGCAAGAAGAACTACGGGGTCACGTTCCCGATGTTCTCGAAGCTCGTGACCAAGGCGGGCCCCGAGCAATCGCCGATCTACGGCGTGCTCGGGAAGACCGGGTCGCTGCCGACCTGGAACTTCGCCAAGTACCTGGTCGCCAAGGACGGCACCGTCGTCCAGTTCTTCGCCAGCAAGGTGACTCCGGACGCGCCGGAGCTGCGCCAGGCGATCGACGCGCAGCTCGCGAAGTGATTCAGCGGGCGTTCGTGGTCGCGTCCCGGGAGCGCATCGTGCTGGCGGCTCCCTGAAGCGCGGGCGGCAGGGCGGCTATCTCACCAGGAACAGCTCGTCCTGCCGCCGGAGCGCCCAGCGCACGCTGCCCGAGGCATCGATGATCGCGTCCTCCTCCTGGGCCATGCGCACCGGCTGACCGCCCCACTCCGGCACGGGAGTCGTGGCCTGCAGCTCGATCGACCACCACATGCCCGCGATCACCGGCGCGTCGCCGCGCCCGGGAACGCCGTCCTGGTAGTCCCACAGCCCGATGATCGGGCCCGCGCCGTGGCCGTGGAGGCCGATCGGGTGGCAGTAGATCGTGCCGTCGATCCCCTGCTGCTTCATGCGCGCGCGCGAGGCGGCGAGGATCTCGTTGCCGGTGCGGCCGGGGCGCAGCTCCTGCATCACGACGTCCTGGAGCGCGTTGCCGTTGGCGAGGGCCCGCTGCAGGCCCGGCGGCGCCTGCGTCTCGCCGGGCAGCAGCACGTAGGCGAGGTGCTGCGTGTCGGTGTTGAGCCGCGCCACGGTGATCCCGAGGTCGGAGTGCAGCACGTCGCCGCGCTCGATCACCGGATCGCTCCCGAGGTCGGCGGCGCTCCTGCCCCGGCGCTGCACGTCCACCGACGGCTGGAACCACGTGCCGAGCCCGAGGTCGTTCACGCGCTGGCGCCACCACCACACGAGGTCGCTGGTCTTCGTCTTCCCCGGCGTGATGGTGCGCTCCGAGAACATCTCCTGCGACAGCGACCACACCAGCTCCTGCATGCGCCGGAAGAAGAGCTCCTCCTCGGGCAGGCGCGAGGCGATCAGCTCGAGCGGCAGCCCCTCGGCGTTCTTGTAGCGCGCCGTCCACTTCTCGCCGAGCGCCCGGCTCATGCCCT
>CAZMRX010000015.1:0-13618 GCA_964568755.1 uncultured Acidobacteriota bacterium
CCGACCCCGCCTTCTTGCAGGCCGCGCCTGTCGCGGCGGCGGTGGGCCCGGGGGCGAGCCTCGCCGAGGCGGAGAGCGCCCACATTCGCGCCGTGCTCGACGCCTGCGGCTGGAAGATCTCCGGCAAGGGCAACGCCGCCGACCGCCTCGGGCTCAACCGCTCCACCCTCCAGTTCCGCATGAAGAAGCTCGGAATCGCCCGGCCGGGTAGCTGATCGCCGAGCCCCGCCCCGTCAATCGACGAGCCCTTGGTACTCGCTTGACGCAGGGCTGACGGTCAGAAGAGCAGCTTCAGGCGCAGGTTGAACGCCTGGACGTCCTCGGTGCCTTCTTCGTCGGGCGAGCTGCGGTTCCAGTCCCGGATGTAGAGGAACTCGAGCTTCTTCGCCGCCGAGAAGCGGTAGCCCGCGCCGAGCCGCGCCCGCAGCTTGTTGACGTAGCGCTCGGAGATGTCGTCACCGAGGGGCGCGTAGTACTCGAGGTCGGCGATCGCATAGAGCGTCCCGTCCTGCGCGAGCTTCGAGTGGTTGATGGCCAACTTCGTCTCGAACCGGAGCCGGGCTCGCCACGAGTGCTGGGCGGGTGTGTCGTCCGAATAGAAGAAGTTGCGCTGCTCCAGGCGGACCAGGGTCGCAAGTCCGACGCGTGTCAGGGGCAGGCGCTCGTACTTGAGCCCGGGGATTCCGGGGCGGTGGGGAGCCATCTTGGCGAACAGGCGGAACCTCGCCCCCACCCGCTCCGTGATCTCGAACGTGTCGAGGCCGTCCTTCTGGTGCGTCCTACCGACCGAGGCCTCGGCCTCGAGGTCGAGCCAGCCGGCCGGGTAGTACTCGACGAGCGGCGAGAGGTCGAGGTTGCGCCACTTCTCGCCGCCCGACACCTGCCACTTCGGCTCGACGTCGAGCTCCAGGTACCAGCGCGGTGCCCTCGTCCAGCCCGAGATCACGTTGAGCCAGACCTGGGTCGAGCGGCCGGTCGAGGGATGCCCCGAGCTGGCGCTCTGCGCCCGCGCTTCCCCCGCTCCAGGGGCGAGGACGAGGAGCGCGGCGCCCACGCAGACGAGACACGAGGCGAGAGCTGTCCAATTGGGGCTTGTCACCGAGCCCGTCCTGCACGCGGCGACCGGCCCGGCGTCGGTCGAGCCCGCCGGGCCAGCGCGTACCCTCTCACTGCTGCAGCGAGGCCTCGTGCTGCTTCTTGATGTCGTCCCAGCTCTTGCGGAACTGCTTCTCCTCTTCCTTCGTCAGGATCCGGAACGGCACCTGCACCTCGCTGTCGCCGAAGCGCACGTTCAGCCAGTACTGGCCGACCTTGATGCCGCCGGGCACCTGGAAGTAGAGCCGTCCCAGGCAGCCCCGGTCCGTGCTCAGCTCCACCTCGTCGTAGGAGAGCTGCGGTCCCGCCCCGCCGAGGTTGGCGAAGAACTGGATCGCGCACGCGCGGCTCGCCTCGACGGGGAAGTAGTTGATCGAGTCGCGCTGCAGCTTCGCCCGCATGTTGAGCGCCGCCTGGTAGCCCGACTCGGCGTACTGCTTCTGGGTGGCGAGCGGGATCACGCTCCCGTCCGGGGTCTTGACGCTCAGGTCCTCGCGCTTGAGCTTGAGGTTCTTCGTGTGGCCGCGCAGCGTGATGCCGACCTCGAGCAGGATCCAGTCCTGCCCGACCGACTCCTGCGCCATCCGGTAGCCCATGGTGACGAAGCCTGTGTTGTTGTATGCGATGCGCACGAACTCGCCCATCAGCGTGAAGATCTCGGGCACGGTCGGCTGCGGCGCCTGCACCTGGGGCTGGGCGGCTGCTCTCGCCCCGCCTCCGAGCAGGATTGTGACCGCGACAAAGGCGGCGCACGCTCCCGTCACGGCTCGACGGCCATCGTGTCTCATCATCTCGTTCCTCACTTTCCAGGCTGCTAGCGTGCCGTCATGTCCTTCACGCGGTCGGTCACGACCTTGCGTCCGTTGAGCGGCTGCGTCGGCCGGTTGTTGCCGTCGATCACCGCCCGGAAGGCCGCGATCTGTTGCGCCGAGAGCGCGACGGGCTCGGTGAACACCAGCCACTGGACTCCCTCGCTGCAGGGCGGCGTCGTGAGCGAGCCGTCGAAGCGCCAGGTCGAGCGCTGCTCGGGCAGCAGGTCGTCCACGTTCACGCTGACGTGCTCGAGGTGGAACTCGGTGCCCTTCTGCTTCGGCAGGTTCGACCACACCGGCGCGAACGCGGGGTTCTCGGCGCCCTCCGCGATCAGCACGCCGAGCACCGCGAGCTTGCCCGCCTTGGACTTGTGCACGAGGTGCATCTCCATCGGGAAGTGCTTGCCGTCGACGGTGTTCTCGCTCGGGCTGTGGAAGTGGTACTGCACGAGGTCGAAGCTCTCGTCGCCGACGCTGAGCGCGTCCGCGCCGGCGTAGTTCACCTGCACGGTGTGGCCGTTGTTGATGCCGTCGGCCACGTGCTCGTGGTGGACGACGCGCAGCTGGGCCGGCGCGTAGCTGGTCTTGAGCGCCGCCACCGTCCCGGTGTTCGCCGTCGCGATGTCGATCGGCGACTGGCGCTTGCCGGAGGCGCAGGTCGCGAACTCCGGGCTGAGCGACGCCCAGCTCGCGGGACCGTGCTCCGTGCCGTAGTCCCAGTGCGGGGTGGTGGGAGCCGCGACCGCCGTCGTCTTGGGCTGCGGCGGCGTCGGCGCGGGGGTCGGAGCGGGGGCGGGCTGCGTGCAGCCGACGAGCGCCAGGCTCGTCCCGACAGCCAGTGCCAGGTGGGCGCTGCGGGAATATCTCGACATGGGTATCCTCGTGCTTTCTCGGCCCGGGCGGGCCGTCAGTTGAACCGGTAGACGACGGCCAGCTGGCCGCGCCACGCCTCGCCGTGGCTGCCATCCTTGTTGTCACGGCGGCCCCACAGGGCCTCGACCGCCACGTCGACCAGCCGATATGGCGTGTAGAAGAGGTTGACGCGGAAGTCCTGGCAGCGGCTCAAGGCACTCCCGCTCTGCGCCGCGTCGTTGTCGAGGTCGGCGATCGCGTACGACACGCCGGAGCGAAGCGTCGCGCTCCAGTGGTGCGTGAAGCCGATGACACCCGACGTGACGGGCAGGGCCTCGAGTCCGCCGCCGCTCCCGAAGACGGCGTCCGACCCCTGGCCCGAGAGCGCCTCCACGTAGTGGGCGATGCCCTCGCCGTACGCGACCTGGCCCATCAGCTCGTCCTTGCCGAAGGGCTTCACGTTGAAGCTGCCGTGGACACCGAAGCCCGTGGCCGAGACGTCGGCCGAGGCGCCCTCGCCGTCGAAGCGGAGCTGGCGCAGCAGGCCGCCGAGCTGGACGTGACCCCGCTTTCCGGAGAAGCGCAGATGGGTCACGAAGTCGGGAACGTTGGACTGCACGACTCCAGTCTCGTTCGACGGCACCGTGACGTCGGGAGAGGGGTTCTCCACGGCCAGCGCCCACTGCGCGCTCTTGCCCAGCGGCTGCGTGAAGCGCAGCAGCGCCTGGCGCACGAAGATCTCGGCGTCGGGGCCCTCGAAGTCCACCGTGAGCGGACGCGCCGAGATGTCCTGGAACGTCGACCAGGTCTGCCCGGCCAGCAGGCGGCCGAACTCGCCGTAGGCGTGGCGCAGGCGGAAGGCGTTCTTGTCGCCGAAGAAGTCGCCCTCGACGAACGCCCGGAAGCGCTTGGCGGCGCGGAACTCGAGGTTGATCCGCGTCTCGCGCGCGTGGATCGTCGTGCGGCCGGAGAGGTCCGAGGCGGCCGTCCCAGCCACGGGAATCGTGTTGGTCTTGAACTCGTAGGCGTCGCCGATCGAGTCGAAGTCCTGAATGAAGTCGACCTTGGCGTAGCCGCCGATGCTGAACGACGCGTCAGTGCCGGGGATGCTGATCGATTTCGGGAAGATGCCCTTTTCGACGAGGACCTTGTCTCCTCCCGGGTGAGCCGGGTGCGACGGCTCGTCCTTCCTCCCTGGCGGACCCTGGACCTCGGGGGCGGGTGCCGGGGGCGGGGGAGTCGGTTGCTGGGCGACGGCGCCGGTCGCCAGAAGTGCGAATGCGGCGCAAAGCAGTGTCGTCTTCATTGGGCCTCTTGTTTTCGGCTGCGCGGGCAGCGTACAGCGGGGTCGTGGATCGCTTCGGGTTTCTGCACGTCCCATGCCGTCCGTGAAGCCGCCGGCTCCGGACGCGTAAATCTCTCTGGGACATCACCTTCGCCACCGGCCCAAAGCGGGGACTGCCAGACGCGCGGTGCCAGCATTCCGTCAGGTGCGCCAAGGGTTCAGCACTTCGGCGGTGGTCTCCGCGACCTGGCGGAGCCCCAACGGCTCGCAAGTCGGCCCGCCATAATGGGGTTATCGGCTACAGCACGCTCGGGGGCGTCTGGCATCGGATCTGCTGTTCAGACAAGGCCCCAGGGGCGGGAGGCGAGCGCGGATGCGAGTGAGCTTCGGCAACAAGATACTCATCGGTCTTGCGCTGGGTGCGGCCACGGGCCTGTTGCTCGGCGAGCACGCCGCGCCGCTTGAAGTCGTCGCCGAGGGCTTCGTGCGTCTGCTCGAAATGACCGTGCTGCCCTACCTCATGGTCTCGCTGATCCTGGGGATCGGAAGGCTGGACCCCGCCAGCGCGCGGCAGCTGTTCGTGAGGGTCGGCGCTCTCACGCTCGTGCTCTGGGGCCTGGCGCTCGCCGCGGTGTTCGCGATGCCGCTCAGCTTCCCGACGCTCGAGTCCGCCTCCTTCTTCAGCACCAGCGTCGTCGCGGAGCGCGAACCGACTGACTTCCTAGCGCTCTACATCCCGGCGAACCCGTTCCACTCGCTCGCCAACAGCGTGGTGCCCGCCGTCGTCCTGTTCAGCGTGCTGATCGGCGTGGCGCTCATGGGTGTCGAGCGGAAGCAGGGGCTGCTCGACGCGCTCGGAGCGATCGAGCGGGCGCTCAGCCGGACCAACCACCTGGTGGCCCGGCTCACGCCGCTGGGTCTGTTTGCGATCGCCGCGCACACGCTGGGTACCATGGACCTCGCCGAGATCGCCCGGCTGCGGGTCTTCCAGCTCGCGTTCGCGACGATGGCCACGGTGCTCGCGCTCGGAGTGTTCCCTGGGCTCGTCGCCTGCCTGACGCCCGTGCCCGCCCTCGCGGTGCTCGCATCGATGAAGAACGTGTTCATCACCGCGTTCGTCACGGGCGACTTGTTCATCGTCCTGCCCGCCCTCATCGACCGGTCCAAGGAGCTCCTGACCCGGCACGGCGCCCTCGAGCCGGAGCACGTCGAGGCTCCCGACGTGATCGTGCCGGCGTTCTACAACTTCCCGCATGCGGCCAAGATGCTGTCGCTGAGCTTCGTGCTCTTCGCCGCGTGGTTCTCCGAAACCGCCCTTCCCGCCGCGGAGTATCCGGGCCTCGCCGCGGCGGGCATCCTGAGCCTTTTTGGAAGTCTCAACGTGGCGATCCCGTTCCTGCTGGACTTCGCACGGGTTCCCGCCGACACCTTTCAGCTCTTCCTCGCAAGCTCGGTCCTGAACTCCCGCTTCGGGACGCTGGCCGCCGCCTCGCACATGGTGGTCCTCGCTCTCGTCGGGAGCTGGGCCCTCCACGGCCGGCTGCGGCTCTCCCCGCGCCGGCTGCTCCGCTTCGGGCTGCCGACCGCGGGCCTGGCGGTCGCGGCCGTGGGCGGCCTCGGCCTCACGCTGCGCGCGCTCGGGGGCGGCGCGTACGAGGGGGGACGTATCGCGAGCGAGCTCGGGTTGCTTCGCCCGCCTTCCGACGGGGCGACCGTGCTCGCGGAGCTTCCAACCGAGCCGCTACGGCCCCCCGCCGAGCGCCGGCCGCTCCTCGAGAGCGTGCGGGAGCGCCGCAGCATCCGCATCGGCTTCTTCCCGACGCACCGGCCGTACAGCCACTTCAACGCGCAGGGCGACCTCGTGGGCTTCGACGTCGAGATGGCCCACGAGCTCGCGCGCGAGCTCGGGATCGCGGTCGAGTTCGCCCCGGTGCGGCGCGAGCAGCTCCTCGAGGTGATCGAGGCCGGCCGCGTGGATCTCGTGATGGCCGGCGTGCTCGTGACGACGGAGCGTGCGAGCCGCGTGGTGTTCTCCACCCCCTACCTGGACGAGACGCTCGCGTTCGTGGTGCCCGACCACCGGCGGGCCGACTTCTCGGACGCCGCCTGGGTTCGCGCGCAACACCACCTGAGCCTGGGCGTGCCCGACCTGCCGTACGTCGAAGAGCTGGTACTGCGTGAGTTCCCGCGAGCGCGACTCGTGCCGCTCGCCCTGGCGGACGCAACTGATCCCTTGGTGATCGCCGGACACCCCGCGGACGCCTTCGTGCTGACCGCGGAGCGCGGATCGTTCCTGACCTTGCTCCACCCCGGGTTCTCGGTCGCCGTCCCGCACCCGCTCCAGATCCGGCTGTCCCTCGCGTACCCCGTGGCGAGCCACGACGTCGAGGCCGCCCGCTTCCTGAGCATCTGGATCGAGCTCAAGAAGCGCGACGGCACGATCCAGGCCCTCTACGACCACTGGATCCTCGGCAAGGACGCGAAGCCGAAGGCGCCCCGCTGGTCGATCCTGCGCGACGTCCTGGGCTGGAAAAGGACGTCGACCGTGCTGCCCAGCGAGGGTACTTAGAAGCGCGAGGTGCAGACCTCCTGCGAGCGAGTGGCGTTACTGCGCCAGCTTCTGGTAGTTGCTGTTTGTGATCCGGACCTCGATATTGTCGGCGGGAACCGCCAGCACGATCGCGCCCGGGTAGCTCGTGCCGTCGGGCAGCGACTGCATCTGGACGCCGAGCGTCACCGGCTTGCTCGGGCTGTCGAGGTAGCTGTTCACGTCGACCCGCGTCATGCCCTTCGCGGCCGCGTCGAGCGTGAGGGTCAGGGCGTCGCCGGCCTTGAGGTAGTCGGCGATACGCACGGCGGTGGCGGCGCCGGGGGTGACGGTGATCTTCCCCGCCGCCATCGCGGCCTGGATCTTGTCCGGTGCGGGCGGCAGGTACTGGTGCACCAGGGCCCCCGCGGCCTCCATCTCCGCCTTCATCTCGCCGGTCTTCTTCTCGATGACCTTGCCCCGGATCCCGCGCTTCTTCTCCGGCGGGGGCGGCGGCTCGGACAGCTGCGTCTTCTGGACCTTGCCGTCCGGCCCGTAGCGACAGGACTCGACCTTCGTGTTCTTCACCTCGCCCCTGACGGCGATCTCGGTTTTCTCGATCCAGGTGTAGCCGTGCAGCGCCTGCTGGTTCTGGGCAGCGGCCTGCTTGGCCGCCGCGACCTTCTGCTGCATGTCCTGGGCCTGGAGCGGCCCCGCGGTCAACGCGAACCCGAGGCCCGCCAGCGCCAGTCCCGTCATCGTCTGCTTCATCTTCTTTCCTTCCTCAAGGACACGACGGTCGTGCGCCGTGGATCCCGCGAGAGGCATGGGGTCCCCGACGTATCGACCGGTTCTGCAGGATCGGTGCCTGACGGGCTACGGCCGTCGCACCCCTTCCTATCCGTCGTTGCTCGTTGAAGTTCCAGGCCGGTGCCACGCCGATGCCGAGGCCGACCGCGAGCAGCGTCCGCCAGCATTCCGGCTGCGATGCCAACACTTCAGCATCACGAGGTTCGGCCGAGCCGGTCACTGTGCCTCGACGAGCGCCGGCGGTTGCCACGTCCCCTCGCCCGGGGGCAGGATCGACGGCGGCTCCGTGCGCGGCCAGTACAGGCGCATGACCAGGTAGATCGGCCCGTCGGGCGCGGGCAGCCAGTTCGACTCGCGGTCCTTGCCCGGCGAGTCCTTCTGGATGTAGAGCGTGAGCGAACCGTCCGCCCCCTTCTTGAGCGACGGCAGCATCGGCGAGTTCACCAGGTAGCGGTCGATCGGGTTCTTGATCAGCAGCTGCGTCTTGCCGTCGTACAGGGTCACCGACCAGAACGCGTTCACCGGCGGCAGCTGCCCCTTCGCGAAGGTCAGCGTGTAGCGGTGCTGGCTGCCGTCGAGCGGCTTGCCGTCGGCGGTCGTCTTGGCCATCGGGTACATCGCCTCCGCGGCGTCGTTGCCGTAGATGCCCGCCTTCGCCGCCGCCGCGCGGAGCAGCCAATCGCCGCCGTAGAAGGCGCGGTCGCCGAACGCGGAGCCGATCCTCCAGCCGCTGATCTCCTTGCCCAGGGTCAGGACCTTCTCCTCGACCTTCTTCTCCCCCGCCTTCATGCCGAGCGCGACCTCGGCCTTGTGCGCCGGCGAGAGATCCTGGAACTCGAAGGTCTTCCCCGGCCCGACGCCGATGCGGGCGAGCTTCGCCCGGATCGCCTGCTCCTCGGGGCCGGGCGGAGCGAACTGCAGCGCGAAGTCGAGGTAGCGGAAGAACTCGGTCTTGACGAGCTCGTTGTCGATCTTCGGGAAGTCGACGGCCGGGGGCGAAGGCGGCGCCTTCCGCCCGAGGAAGGCGGACAGCGGCTGCACCGTGTAGCCGGACTGGATCTTCTTCACGTTCTCGATGTCGGCCGCGCCGAAGAGCTGGGTCCTGTAGACGGCCAGGCCGAACTGCGTCGTGGCCTGGAAGACCTTCGCGATCCCGGCGGGGGTCTCGCCAGTCCAGCCGGGGCCCGCGACGAGGTAGTGGCCCGCCTTGCCCTCCGTCGCACGGCTGCCCATGTAGCCGTAGTTGAAGGTGTTGCCGTCGCAGAGCATCACCGAGTAGTAGCGCTTCGATTCCACCTCGGGCAGCGAGAGGACCATGGGCTCGGCTCGAAGGTCGAGCCACACCATGGAGTAGGGCGTGTCGCTGTTGGGGGTGACGATCGTCGTGTCTTCGTACGTGAAGACCCGCGCTTCGTTGTGGATCTGGTTGAGCGGGGCCTTGTACTCCTTCGAGCCCCGGTCGACCGTGAACGAGTACTGCACCGCGTAGTTCATGACGATCGGGAGGCCGTAGACGAAGCCCTCCTCCGCGATCGCTCTCACCTCGGCCGGGCCGGCGAGGTCCTTGCCGGCTTCGGCGATCGTGTCCGGCTTGCCGCCGCAGTGCGCCAGGGCGAGTCCGGCCAGCATCCCGGCGAGCGCCAGCCCGACGCTCGAGGTGCCGCTTGCAGATCCTTCTCTATGCATCTTCTTCTCCGAGGTCATGGTTGTTTGTCTTGATCGCGTCAGTGTCTTCGCTTCGAGCGCACGCCGACCGGGCGCAGGCCGCGAGTATGATGAGGGGTGCCATGCATATCTACAAGACCGCTCGTCTCCTGCTCGTCGCTTCCTCGCTGGCCGTGACCGCTTCCGCCCAGACCCCCGGCGCCACCGCGCGCATCCTCCCGTTCGACGCCACCGAGCGCACGCTGCCGAACGGCCTGCGCGTGATCGTGGTCCCCACCGGCTTCCCCAACCTGGTGTCGCTGCAGATCCCGGTGCAGACCGGCTCGCGCAACGAGGTCGAGCCGGGCAAGTCCGGCTTCGCCCACTTCTTCGAGCACATGATGTTCCGCGGGACGAAGGCGTTCCCGCCCGAGGCCTACCAGGCGATCCTGACCAAGGCCGGCGCGCGCCAGAACGCCTTCACCAGCGACGACTTCACCAACTACCACGTGACGTTCGCGCGTGAGGACCTCGAGACGATCCTGAAGATCGAGGCCGACCGCTTCCAGAACCTCGATTACCCGATCGAGGCCTTCAAGACCGAGTCGCGCGCCGTCCTGGGCGAGTACAACAAGAACAGCGCCAACCCGATCCAGAAGCTGATCGAGGTGCAGCGCGAGAACGCCTTCAAGGTCCACACCTATCGCCACACCACGATGGGCTTCCTCAAGGACATCGAGGACATGCCCAACCAGTTCGAGTACTCGAAGACGTTCTTCGACCGCTGGTACCGGCCCGAGTACACGACCGTCATCGTCGCGGGCGACGTGAAGGCCGAAGAGGTGCTGCCGCTCGTCGAGAAGTACTGGGGCTCCTGGAAGGCGGGAACGTACAAGGTGGACGTGCCGGTCGAGCCTCCGCCCGCGGGACCGGTCGTGGCCCACGTGCCGTGGACGGCCCCGACGCTGCCGTGGGTCAGCGTGGCGTTCCGCCTGCCCGGCTTCAGCGAGACGAGCCGCGAGTGGGCGGCGCTCGACGTGCTGTCGGACCTGACCTTCGGCCCCACGTCGGCGCTCTACAAGAGCCTGGTGGAGGACGAGCAGAAGGTCGACCAGCTCGGCGCGTTCTTCCCGCCGAACCGGGATCCGTACCTGCTCACGGTGTACGCTCGCGTCAAGAAGGCCGAGGACACGCCCTACGTGCGCGACCGCATCCTGCGGGCCTTCGCCGAGACCCGCGTGGTGCCGCCTCACGCGCAGCGGGTGAAGGACGCGAAGGACAACGCACGCTACTCGCTGCTGCGCTCGCTCGACAACACGGAGTCGATCGCGGCCTCGCTCGCGCGCTTCGTCCGCTATCACCGCTCCTTCGACACCATCAACGAGGTCTACCGCACCTACGACGCGGTCACGCCGGACGACATCCAGGCAGCCGCCCGCCGCTACTTCGTGGACGCCGGGCTGGTGCAGACGACGCTCTCGAAAGAGCCGCTGCCGGAGGCCATCGCCAAGGTCGCCTCGCTCGCGACGATTCCCGTCGCGAAGCCCATGCCGATCGCCTCCGGCGCCGAGACGCCGCGAGCCGCCCCCGCCGCCGCGACCGGCCCGGGCGTGAGCTTCGCGCCGCTCGTCCAGCGCTCGAAGCTGCCGCAGCTCAACGTCAAGCTGCTGTTCCGCGTCGGCTCCGCCCACGACCCGAAGGGCAAACAGGGGCTCGCGGCGCTCGCGGCCGCGATGATCGCCGACGCCGGCTCGCAGGCGATGACGATCGACGAGATCAAGGGTGCGCTGTTCCCGATGGCGGCGAGCCTCGACGCGCAGGTGGACAAGGAGATGACCACCTTCACGGCCCGCGTTCACCGGGACAACTGGGTGCGCTTCGCCCAGGTCGCGCTGCCGCAGCTCGAGGCGCCCGGCTTCCGCGAGGAGGACTTCCGGCGGCTCAAGGACCAGCAGAAGAACGCGCTGACGTTCGACCTGCGCACGAACAACGAGGAGGAGCTCGGCAAGGAACGCCTGCAGGCGCTCGCGTTCCAGGGCACTCCCTACGCCCACCCGGTGCTCGGCACCGTGGCCGGGATCGAGGCGATCACGCTCGACGACGTGAAGGACTTCGTGCGCCGGGCCTACACGCGCGCCGCCCTGCGCGTCGGGCTCTCGGGCGACCTGCCGGCGGGTGTCGAAAAGCGCCTCGGCCTGACGCTCGCGAGCCTGGCGGAAGGCCCCGCGCTCGAGGCGCCCGCGGGTGTCGTGGGCCGCCCGCAGCGCGGCATCTCGGTCGAGATCGTCGAAAAGGAGACGCGCGCGAGCGCCATCTCGTTCGGCCACCCGATCGCCGTCACCCGCTCGCACCCCGACTACCCGGCGCTCTACCTCGCCCGGACCTGGCTCGGCGAGCACCGCTCCTCCACCTCGCACCTCTACCAGCGCATCCGCGAGCTGCGCGGCATGAACTACGGCGCCTACGCCTACATCGAGGCGTTCCCGCGCGGCATGTTCCAGTTCTTCCCCGACCCGAACCTCGCGCGGCGCGCGCAGCTGTTCGAGGCCTGGATCCGTCCGGTATCGCCGGAGAACGCCACGATGGCGCTGCGCATCGGCCTTCACGAGCTGCGCCAGCTGGTCGCGAACGGACTCTCGCAGGCCGACTTCGAGGCGACCCGCGACTACCTGACGAAGAACGTGTTCGTGATGACGGCGACCCAGAACCAGCAGCTCGGCTACGCGCTCGACTCGGAGTGGTACGAGATCCCGGAGTTCACGGCCTACATGCGCGAGAAGCTCCGCGCGCTGACGCTCGCCGACGTGAACGCCGCGGTGCGCAGGCACCTCTCGGGCACCGACCTCCAGGTCGTGATCGTCACCCAGGACGCGAAGGCGCTGGCGCAGGCGCTGCTCGCCGACACGCCCTCGACCATCCGCTACGACGCTCCGAAACCGCAGGCGGTGCTCGACGAGGACAAGCGGATCGGTGCGCTCAAGCTCGGCCTTCGGCCAGACGCCGTCACGATCACGCCGGTGGCGGAGGTGTTTGCGAGATAACGCCCCCGCCGCACGCAGGGCCCGTCTTGCAGTGCCCGGAGTGCGGCGGGCTCTGACTATTCCGTTGGCTCGTTCGTTTCCGTTTCCGTTTCCGTTTCCGTTTCCGTTTCCGTCTCTGTGTCCGTCTCCGTCCCCAGGAGTCCTGTCCCAACATGCTCCAGTCCATCAACCCCACTGACGGCTCCCTGATCCAGGAATACCCCGAGGCCACGGAGGCCGAGGTCGAAAGAGCCCTGGCCGAGGCGGCGGACGCATTCGAGTCCTGGCGACGAACATCCTTCGACGAGCGCGGCGCAATACTGCGGCGGGCAGCCGCCCTGCTGCGCGAGCGGCGCGACACGCTCGCTCGCCTGATGACCCTCGAGATGGGCAAGCCGGTGATGCAGGGCCGGGCCGAGACGGACAAGTGCGCGGGGGTCTGCGACTACTACGCCGAGCACGCCGCGCGGCTGCTTTCGCCCGAGCCCGCCCCGACGGAGGCACGGGCCAGCTACGTCGCCTTCGAGCCTCTGGGCGTCGTGCTCGCGGTGATGCCGTGGAACTTCCCGCTGTGGCAGGTGTTCCGCTTCGCGGCGCCGGCGCTGATGGCGGGCAACGTCGGCCTGCTGAAGCACGCCTCCAACGTGACCGGTTGCGCGCTCGCGATCGAGGAGATCCTTCACGCCTCCGGTGTGCCGCGCGCGGCATTCCGGGCGCTTCTGGTTCCTTCGCCGCGCGTCGCGAGCCTGATCGAGTCGCCGCACGTCGCGGCGGTGACGCTCACCGGCAGCACGCCCGCTGGCCGCGCCGTCGCCGCGAAGGCGGGCGCATGCCTGAAGAAGAGCGTGCTCGAGCTCGGCGGCAGCGACCCCTACGTCGTGCTCGAGGACGCCGCTCTCGAGGCGGCGGCCGAGACCTGCGCCGCCTCGCGGCTCATCAACGGCGGCCAGAGCTGCATCGCCGCCAAGCGCTTCGTGGTCGTGGCGTCCGTGCTTCGCGAGTTCGAGGAGCGCCTCGTCGAGCGGATGCGGGCCCGCTCCATGGGCGACCCGCTCGACGAGACCACCGCCGTCGGCCCACAGGCCCGAGCCGACCTGCGCGACGAGCTGCACCGGCAGGTCGAGGCGAGCGTGGCGCGAGGCGCGCGCGTCCGGCTAGGCTGCATCGTGCCGGCGGGGCCGGGGGCCTTCTACCCGCCGAGCGTCCTCTCGGACGTCGCACCCGGCATGCCGGCCTTCGACGAGGAGCTGTTCGGCCCGGTCGCGGCGGTGGTCGCGGCCAAGGACGAGAAGGACGCGATCCGCCTCGCCAACCAGACGGTCTTCGGTCTGGGCGCCGCCGTGTTCACGCGCGACCTGGCCCGCGGCGAGCGCATCGCCCGCCACGAGCTCCAGGCCGGCTCCTGCTTCGTCAACGCTTTCGTTCGCTCCGACCCGCGCCTCCCGTTCGGCGGGATCCGGGAGTCCGGCTACGGCCGGGAGCTGGGTGCCTTCGGGATCCGGGAGTTCGTGAACGTGAAGACGGTGTACGTGGCCTGACGGCCGCTCCCCATCCGCGTCCTCGTCGGCCTCAG
>CAZMRX010000015.1:13718-30838 GCA_964568755.1 uncultured Acidobacteriota bacterium
AGACGGTGTACGTGGCCTGACGGCCGCTCCCCATCCGCGTCCTCGTCGGCCTCAGCAGGAGATCTTGAATCACTGTGGCACGCGTGCGACAGTGTCCTCGTGGCCAGGACGATAACGCAGCGCGAGCTCGGGAATAGCAGCGGCAAGATCATGCGCGCGCTCGATCGAGGCGAGACCTTCGTCGTGACGCGCAACAGCCTCCCGGTGGCCGAGCTTCGGCCGCTGCCGCGACGGTTCGTGACTGCAACCGCGGTTGCCGCGGCTTTCACCAACGTCCCGCCGATCGATGGCGAGCGCCTCCGCAGCGACCTGGACGCGTTTGTTCAAGCCGCCGGCCCGCGACCGTTACCCGACCACAAGCCCTAACCCGGGCCTGCAGGTCATTGGCCGAAACCGACAGTTCACTTGCCTTCGACGACGACTCATGGCACCACAGCGCCCATGAGCGCTCCAAACGGCCGCATCCTGCTCCACCTCGGACGGGACGTGCGACGGCCCGTCGAGCCGGACGAGATCTACTTCCTCGAAGCGGTCGGCGAGACGACACTCGTCCGCCTGCGATCCGCCCGACTGGTCAGGGACGTGCGCGCGCTGGGTGAGATCTGTCCCATCCTGGCGGCTGCCGGCGTGCTGCGCATCCACCGAAATCACGCCGTGAACGTCGGCCGGATCGCGGAGATCCGCCGCCGCGATAGCGATGCCGACTGGGAGGTGGCCCTGGAGGCTCCGGTGAACCGAGTGCTACCGGTGGCCAGGGCGCACCTCAAGCGGCTCTGGGCCGCCTTCGGCGAAGCCTGACACGGCCTGCAGCCCGGTGTGGACCTCGACGACAGGGCCGCGCCGACGCAGCTTCGCCTCGAAGGCGGGAAGCCGGAAGGCGAGCAGGGTGTCCTCGAGCAGGCGCGGGTAGGGCCTGGCTACCATGCCGTCATTTTGTCCTCAAAATTGACGGCATCTAATACAAGCCGGGTCCTGCCTCGTCAACGCTTTCGTGCGGTCGGACCCGCGCCTCCCGTTCGGCGGGATCCGGGAGTCCGGCTACGGCCGGGAGCTCGGGCCAGCCGCTCCAGCACCGCCACCGCCTCGACGTGCGGGGTGTGCGGGAACATGTCGACCGGCTGGACGCGCACGACGCGGTAGCCCGCCGCCACGGCGAGCGGCAGCTCGCGCGCGAGCGCCTCCGGCTCGCAGGAGACGAAGATCCCGCGCGCCGGCTGGAGCCGGCCGAACACCGCCTTGACCACCTCCGGCGGACACCCCTCGCGCGGCGGGTCGAGGATCACGGCGTCGAAGGCCGCGGGCTTGTAGTGCGGCAGGGCCCTCTCGACGGGCGAGCACACGAGCTTCCACCGCTCCTCGGGCACGCCGTTCAGGCGCCGGTTCAGCTCGGCGTCCTTGATGCTCTTGCGGCTCTCCTCGACCGCGGTCACCTGGTGGCCCCGCATCGCCACGGGCAGCGCGAACAGGCCCCCGCCGCTGTAGAGATCGAGCACCTTCAGGCCGCGCTCGCCGGGCAGGGCCTCGAGCACCAGGCGCACGAGCGTCGCGGCCGCCGCGACGTTGGTCTGGAAGAACGAGGTCGGCGAGACGAGGAAGGCCGGCCCGAGCGAGGTCTCCTTGACGTGGCCCGATCCCGCCACGCGCTTCGACTCCCGGCCGACGAGGTAGGGCCCGGCGCGGTCGTTGAGGTTGAGCACCAGGCCCTCGGGCTTGTCCTTTCCCTCGAGCAGGGCGCGAAGCGGCGCCGCGAGGCTCGGGTCCTCGCGCGAGGCCACCAGCATCGCGACCGCCTCCGTCTCGTCGCGGCTGGTGCGGACGACCACGTGGCGGGCGACGCCGGAAGTCGTGGGCCCGGAAGCCGTGACCCCTGCGGCGGCGAGCGCGTCACGCAACGCGAAGGCGATCCGGTTCGCGCGCTCGGCGTGCACCGGGCACTCCTCCACCGGGACCACGTCGTTGGTGCCGCGGGCGAAGTGCCCCATCACCAGGCCGTCCGCTCCCGCGTCGAACACGAAGGCGGCCTTCTGCCGGAAGCCCCACGGCATGCCGTCCTCCGACACCGGCATGCCGATCGCGGGAGAGACGCGCGGCGCGTCCTTGCCCATCGTCTTTCGCAGCAGCACGTCGAGCGCCGCCGCCTTGCGCCGGAGCTGCTCCGGGTAGGCGATGTGCTGCCACGCGCAGCCGCCGCACGGGCCGGCGTGGCGGCAGCGCGGGATCACCCGGTTGGGCGAAGCCTCGTTGATCGCTGTGATCTCGCACAGCACGCTGCGCCCAACCGGCTTGAGGCGCCTGACGTACACGCGCTCGCCCGGCATGCCGCCGGGCACCAGCAGCCGCACTTCGGAGACGCTCGCGGTGGCCGCGCCCGAGCGGTCCATGCCGGAAAGCATGACCAGCTCCTCGGCCGGCGCGCGTGCTGCCGCTAGCCGCGGGCGTTCCATGCCGCGAGGTTCCGCTCGATCTGGCTGGCGTGGCCCTCGAGGTGCGCGGCGTAGATGCGCAGCCAGTCCGAGGCCGTGTAGGCGCCCGACTCGGTGTGGCGCCCGGCCTTGGTCCAGTCCGCCTCGCTCATGCTCCGCAGCAGGGGTACGGTGCGGCCGCGCGCGGCCGCCGTGGCGGTGAGCGCGTCCTCGAGCGGCTGGGCGTGGTAGTCGAAGAGCCGCGCCCAGGCGTCCTGGTCGTAGCCGACGATGAGCGGCTCCTTCTCGGCGAGCAGGTAGCGGATCCGCAGGGCGGCGTTCGTCTCGGAGTCGGCGCAGTGGACCACCACCTCGTGGACGCTCCACTTGCCCTCGGCCGGGCGCCACTGCAACGCTTCCTTGGGGACCTTGGCGAGGGCGTCCCTGACGCGCGCGGGTCCGCGCGCGTACTGCTCGATCAGCTTCTCCCGCTCGGCCTGGCTCATGCCCATGCTCTCCTCCTGCGACGACGCCGCGGCCCCCCACCTCTATTACGTGGAACGCCGAGAGTCTGACACGAGGGGCCTCGAAACCGTGTCATGTCCGCTTCCCCGCCGACCGCGGGCCGGACACGGGGCACGCATCCCACTCCCAACTTGCTGATTCTATTGACTATTTGCGGCGGAAATCTTCGGCATCTCCCTTGCAACACTCGCCGGCGTGTGTGAACGGCTCCTCATCGTCGACGACGACGAGCACGTGAGGCGGACCTACCACTCCCACTTCTCGGGGGCGGGATTCGAGGTCCACAGCGCCGGCTCGCTGCAGGAAGCGGCCGAGAGGCTCGCGGCGAACCGGTTCGACGCCGTGATCGCGGACGTTTGCCTG
Source organism: uncultured Acidobacteriota bacterium (assembly GCA_964568755.1). Taxonomy (GTDB): domain Bacteria; phylum Acidobacteriota; class Vicinamibacteria; order Fen-336; family Fen-336; genus DATBSL01. The sequence goes on from CAZMRX010000015.1 coordinate 17,009, forward strand.
ACGCCCGAGGTGGGCTCCGAGGGGCTCGCGATCGCCGCCTACCTGCGGCACCTGCGCCAGGACCCGCCGGTCGTGGTCCTGACCGCCTACGGCCTTCCCGACCGCGCCGAGGCGGCCGCCCGCCTGGGCGTGGACGCGTTCCTGCACAAGCCCGTCAGCCTCGTCTGGCTCGAGAGCCTGCTGCGGACGCGCATCGACGATCACCGCCGCGGTCCCGCGACCGAGGCCATGGCCGCCGCCGGATAAGGGCCCCGCTCCTCATCGCCCGGGCCTCCCGGGAACCCCGTGGCCGAAGAATTGCAGCCAGAGAGCTGACTGCCGATCGGTCGTGGATCGGGACCGGATCCGTGGCGCGTGGGACACAGCGCCGTGGTGCGGGGGGCACAAAGGAGGCGACGATGAGCGTGGAAGTCAGGCCGGCATCGCTTCAGGACGGGGTCGCGGTGCTGTCGCTCCTCGAGGAGGTCGGCTACTACCCCGAGCCCGTTTCGTTCGCTCAGACGTTCCGGCGCACGATCACCAATCCGGGCTTCCTGGTGCGCGTGGCCGAGGCGCCGGACGGCCGGATCGTCGGCGTCGCGACGCTCGCGCTGCGCTACCAGCTCGGCCTGGGCGGGCTGATCGCCACGCTCGACGAGCTGGCGATCGCCGCGGACGCGCCCAGGGGGGTCGAGCGCAAGCTGCGGCGCGAGACGCTCGGCCGCGCCCGGGCGCTGGGTGCGGTGCGCGTGCTCAAGCAGGCGAACCAGCACACGCCGCCGCCACGAGCGGCACAGCTGCGCGCCCGGGCCGCCGCGGCCGCGGCCCCGACCGCGGCATAGCCCCTACCCGTCGGCGCGGGGCGGAAGTGGCGTAACATCCCGCCGGGAACCCCCGGGAGGAAGCAGCGCCATGGTGAACGCTGGAGAGAGCTCTGGGCCGCACGACGGGCCCGAGTCGCGACCGGGACTGCTCGAGAGGCTGCTGCGCCCGTTCACCGACGTGCACGCCGGGGAAGCCGGAACCGCGCTGCTCATGTTCGCGAATCTCTTCCTGCTGCTGCTCGGCTACTACATCCTGCGAACGGTGCGCGAGCCCCTGATCCTCGCCGGCGGGGCCGAGCTCAAGTCCTACGCCTCGGCGGGTCAGGCGCTCACCCTGATGGCGTTCGTCCCGCTCTACGGCTGGTTCTCCTCGCGCGTCGACCGGGCCAGGCTGATCCTCGGCTTCATCCTCTTCTTCATCGTCAACATCGAGCTGTTCTCGCTCGCGGGCCGCTGGGGTGTGCCCTACGTCGGGATTGCCTACTACGTCTGGGTCGGGATCTTCAGCCTGGCCACGATCGCCCAGTTCTGGTCCTACGCCAACGACATCTATCGGCGTGAAGCGGGCGAGCGGCTGTTCCCGTTCATCTTCCTGGGCGCGACCCTCGGCGCGCCGGTCGGCGCCTGGATCGCGGGCCGGCTGTTTCAGGCCGGCATGAGCCCGTACAGCATGATGCACGTGACCACGGCGATCCTGTGCGTTCACCTGCTGCTCTACCGCGTGGTCGACCGGCGCGAGGCTCGGCGGCCGAACCCCGGGGGCGCCACCACGCCGCTGTCGGCGGCGACGGGCGGCTTCAAGCTCGTCTTCGCCAGCCCCTACCTGCGGCTTCTGGCGCTTCTCATCTTCCTGCTGAACGTCGTCAACTCCACCGGCAACTACATCGTCGACAAGACCGTGCTGGCTGCCGCCCACGCCGCCATCGCCGCCGATCCCTCGATCAGCCAGGATGCCTTCCTCGGCAGCTTCTACGGCAACTTCTCGTTCTACTTCAGCACTCTCGGCGCCGTGCTCCAGGCCTTCTTCGTCTCGCGGTTCGTCAAGTACTCGGGGATGACGGGGGCTCTCCTCGCGCTGCCGGTCGTCGCGCTGGGCGCCTACGGCCTGATCGCCGCCGGCGCGGGGCTCGCCATCATCCGCTGGGCCAAGATCGCCGAGAACGCCACGGACTACTCGGTCATGAACACGGCACGGCAGCTCGTCTGGCTGCCGACCACACGGGACGAGAAGTACAAGGCCAAGCAGGCCGTGGACACCTTCTTCGTGCGCATGGGAGACCTCGGCCAGGCAGCGCTCGTGTTCGCGGGAACCACCTGGTTCGCCTTCGGACCGCGCAACTTCGCGTTCGTGAACCTGCTGCTGATCGCCGCGTGGTTCGCGGTCGCGCTGCTGCTGCTGCGGGAGTACGGCCGGATCATGCGCCAGCGCGTGGAGGCCGCCGCGGGGGTCGCGCCCCCGGCCTAGGCGGGGCCGGTTCGCGAGTACAGGAAGCCGAAGGAGCTGGCGCCGTCCTTCGTGTGGGTGCGGTGGTGGATCATGTGGGCGCGCACGATGCGCTTGAGGTAGGCGCTCTTCGGCGCGTAGCCGTGGCGCACGCGGCGGTGCACCAGCACGTCGTGGAAGCCCCAGTACGCGAGCCCGTAGGCCGTCATCCCGAGCCCGAGCGGGAGCAGCAAGGGGCTGCCGTGGGTGCCCGCGTAGATGAGCGCCATCGAGGGCAGGGCGAATATCACCCCGAACAGGTCGTTGCGCTCGAAGCGGCCGGACCTTGGGCGGTGATGCGACTCGTGCAGCACCCACAGCGGCCCGTGCATCACGAAGCGATGGAGCAGGTAGGCGACACCTTCCATTGCCACGAACGCGGCCACGAGCAAGCCGACCCAGGTCGCCACTGCTCTCGATTCTAGCGCGATCCCCCGGGCCGGCGGCCGCGCCGGAGTTTGCCTCGCCGCGGGGCGGGTGATACTGATCGGACGCCTCGATGACGACGCCCGCCGACCCGGCCCTCCTCGTGTCCGACGCACGCCGCTCGTTCGCCGGGCGGACGGCGCTCGACGGAGCCTCGCTCGCGCTCGTCCCCGGCGAGACGTATGCGCTCCTCGGGCCCAACGGCGCGGGCAAGACGACGCTGGTGCGCTCGATCTACGGCCGCGTGAGGCTCGACTCCGGGCGGATCGCGCTAGGCGGCCGCGACCCGCGCGCCGATCGCGCCGCGCGCGCGAAGCTCGGGCTGGTGCCGCAGCAGCTGGCGCTCTACCCCGACCTCACGCCGCGCGAGAACCTCGCGGTCTTCGGACGACTCGCGGGGCTGAAGCGCCAGGAGACCCCGGCCGCCGTCGAGGCGGCGCTCGCGTGGACGGGGCTTCAGGCGCGCGCCGGCTCGCGCACCAGCGAGCTGTCGGGAGGCCAGCAGCGGCGGCTGAACCTCGCGGCCGGCACGCTGCACCGGCCCGACGTGCTGCTGCTCGACGAGCCCACGGTGGGGATCGACCCGGAAGCGCGCGAGGGCATCCACGACCTGCTGCGCGAGCTGCGCGCGCGCGGCACGGCGATCCTGCTGACGACGCACGACCTCGATCAGGCGGCCGAGCTCGCCGATCGCATCGGGATCCTGGTCGACGGCCGGGTGCGCGCCGAGGGCACGCTCCAGGCGCTCGTCGAGCAGGCGTTCGGTTCCGGCCGCGAGCTGCAGCTGACGCTCGTCGTCGAGCCGGGCCCGCAGGCCCGGGCGCTGCTCGCGCGCGAGGGCCTCGCGGCGGGCGAGGACGCGCGCAGCTGGGCCGGCCCGCTCGGCGGGGGGCTCGAGGCGCTCTCCGCCCTCGGCCGCCGCCTGGCCGACGCCGGCCTGCCCGTGGCCGAGATCCGCGTCCGCGAGCCGGGGCTGCGCGGTGTCTTCTTCCGCGTCGCGGGCCGGGAGCTTCTGCCGTGAGCCGCGTGGTGTTCAAGGCGATGCTGCTGTCGTTCGTGCGCGACCGCGGCGCGCTGGTGATGAGCTTCGTGCTGCCGCTCGCGTTCTTCCTGGTGTTCGCCGCGATCTTCGCGGGCGCGACCGGGGAGCACCTGCGGCTGCGCGTCGCCCTGGCCGACGAGGTGCGCTCGCCGGCGACGACGCGCCTGCTGCGCGCGCTGGCGCGCGAGCCGTCGCTCGTGGTCGTGGGCGAGGTGCGCGGCAGCGCCGACGAGGCGCGGGCACTGGTGCGCGCCGGCACCGCCGACCTGGGGCTCGTGGCGCGTGCGGGCGCCGAGCCGCTCGGCTCGCACGGCGGGCTCGGCCCGGCCCCGCTGCTGGTGCTGGTCGACCCGACCAAGGCCGTGGCGGCGCCGATGCTGACGGGGCTCGTCCAGCGCGTCTACTTCGCGGCGCTGCCCGACGTGGCGCTCGGCGGCGTGGCCGCGCTCATCGAGGCGGAGCTCGTCTCGCTCGACGCGGCCCAGCAGCAGGAGCTGTCCGCCTCGCTCGAGGAGCTGCGCCAGGAGGCGCTCGCGGCCGAGGCCGAGGGGCGGCTCGTCCCGCTCGGCCTCGAGGAGATGTTCGAGCGCGAGCCGGTGGGGGGCCAGGCGGCGGGCCGGAACCACGTGGCCTACTCCGCCGGAGCGGTGGCGGTGCTGTTCCTGCTGTTCTCGGCCGTCCACGGTGCGCTCTCGCTGCTCGAGGAGCGCGAGGGCGGCATCCTCGACCGCGTGCTCGCGGGCCCGGCGGGCACCGGGGCGCTCGTGCGCGGCAAGCTGCTGTTCCTGGTGGCGCGCGGCTGCGTGGAGGTGAGCTTCATCTTCGTCGCGGCCTGGCTCGTGCACGGCGTCGACCTGCCGGGACACCTCCCCGGCTTCGCCGCCACGACGCTCGCGGCGGCGCTGGCGGCCGCCGGGCTCGCGCTGCTGCTGACCACCGCCTGCCGCAGCCGGCGGCAGGCGCAGACGCTCGCCAACGTGGTGATCCTGATCGTCTCGGCAGTGGGCGGCAGCATGGTGCCGCGCTTCTTCATGCCGCCGCTGCTGCAGGACCTCGGCTGGCTGACGCCCGTGACGTGGGCGCTCGAGGCCTACAGCGCGGTGTTCTGGCGCGACCAGCCGCTCACGGAGCTGCTGCTGCCGCTCGGCATGCTGCTCGCGTTCGCGGCCCTCACGACGCTCGTCGCGGCGCGGCTCGCGCGGGCCTGGGAGTCGCTCTAGTCGAGCGAGTGCTGGCGCTTGCGCCAGAGCGCCGGCCGCGGCGAGGCCTTCTGGCGCCGGCGCACGCCCACCGAGTGCAGCGCCTGGCCGAGCCCCGCGGCCACGGCCAGCAGCTTGCGCCGCCGCGGGACCACCACGCGCTCGTCCCAGGCACGCTCGCCCAGCCGGAGCACGCGCGCGCCGATCTCCGAGTAGACGCCGCGCGCCACCGCCACCGCCCACGCCGACCGCAGCGGCAGGGCCTGGAGCCCCTCGTCGCCGGAGGCGTAGAAGTGGTCGGCGGCGGCGAGCAGCCGCGCGACCGTCCGGGCCACGGCCGGCCGGTGGCGCGGCTCGGCGACCTGCTCGGGTGCGATGCCTTCCTCGCGCAGCCACTCGAGCGGCAGGTAGACGCGGCCGACCGCGGCGTCTTCGACGACGTCGCGCGCGATGTTGGTGAGCTGCAGCGCGATGCCGAGGTCGGCCGCGCGCTGCAGCGTCTCGCCCTCGCGCGTGCCCATCACGTGCGCCATCATCAGGCCCACGACGCCCGCCACGTGATAGCAGTAGAGGAACAGGTCCTCCGCGGTGGCGTAGCGCCGGCCCTCCACGTCCATCGCGAAGCCCTCGAGCAGCTCGAGCGGGTAGCGCTCGGGGATCTCGTGGCGGAACGCGACTCGCTGGAGCGCCTGGAACACGGGATCGCTCTGCGGCTCGCCGCGCATCGCGCTCCGGGTGTCGTCGAGGAGCCGCGCGAGCCGTTGCCGTGGCGCGCCGTCCGCGCCCGGCCCCCCGGGTCGGAAGCCGAGCGTCTCGCCGTCCACCTGGTCGTCGCAGTGCCGGCACCAGGCGTAGAGCAGGAACGCCGACTCGCGCGTCCTCGCGTCGAAGATCCGCGCCGCGCCGAAGAAGCTCTTCGACCCGTCCCGGATCATCGCGCGGCAGCGGGCCACGACCGGGTCGCGCTCAGGCACTGGCAGTCTCCGACAGCCGCAGGTCCGAGAGCGCGAGCGCGGCGCTCGCCTTCGCCGAGCTCAGCACGCCGGGGACCCCCGCGCCCGGGTGCGTCCCGGCGCCGACCAGGTACAGGCCCGCGATCCGCGGGTCGCGGTTGTGCGCGCGGAACCAGGCGCTCTGGGTGAGGATCGGCTCGAGCGAGAAGGCCGCACCCTCGTGCGCGTTCAGCTCGCGCTCGAAGTCGAGCGGCGTGAAGATGCGGCGGCACACGACGTCGGCTCGCAGCCCGGGCAGGAAGCGCTGCTCGAGGTAGGCGAGGATGCGGTCGGCGTAGCGCGGCCCGGCCTCGTCCCAGTCGAGGCGCGCCTTGCCGAGGTGCGGCACCGGCGCGAGCACGTAGAAGGCCTCGCAGCCCGAAGGCGCCATCGCCGGGTCCGACACGCTCGGGGCGTGCAGGTAGAGCGAGAAGTCGTCGCTGAGCGTGCCGCGCTCGAAGATGTCCTCGAGCAGCTCGCGGTAGCGGGGCCCGAAGATCACGTTGTGGTGCGCGAGCCCCGGGTAGCGCCGCCGCGTCCCGAAGTAGACCAGGAACAGCGACATGCTGTGGCGCATGCCGCGCAGGTGCGTCGCGCGCGCGGCGGCGCGCGGCTCGCGGCTGAGCAGCTTGCCGTAGGTGTGGACGACGTCGGCGTTGCTCGCCACCAGGTCGAAGCTCGCGCGCCAGCCGTCCTTCGCCCGCAGCCCGCTCACCCGGCCGTCCCGCGTCTCGATCTCCTCCACGTCGCAGGAGAGCCGCAGCTCGCCGCCCAGCTCGCGGAACAGCGCGACCAGCTCGCGCACCAGCGCCCCGGTGCCGCCGCGCGGGAAGAAGACGCCCCACTTGCGCTCCAGGAAGTGGATCAGCGTGTAGATCGCCGAGGCCGTGAACGGGTTGCCCCCCACGAGCAGCGAGTGGAAGCTGAAGGTCTGGCGCAGCTGCTCGTCGCGGATGAAGCGCGACACGGCCTGGTAGACCGAGCGGTGGGCGCCGAGGCGCACGAGCTGCGGCGCCACGCGCACCATGCTCCACCAGTCGAGGAACGGCACGTGGGCGAGCCGCGTGTAGCCCTGCTCGAAGACCTCCTCGGCGTACTTCAGGAATCCCAGGTAGCCAGAGACGTCGGCCGGGCTCTTGAGCCGGATCTGCTCGAGCGTCGACTCGAGGTCGTTCGAGTAGTCGAAGCGGTAGCCGTCCTCCCAGAACAGCCGGTAGAAGGGCCGGCACGGGATCATCTCGATGCGGTCCTGCATGCGCGCGCCGCCGAGCGCGAACAGCTCCTCGAGCGCGCCCGGGGCGGTGATCACGGTGGGGCCGGCGTCGAAGGTGAAGCCCTGGTCGCGGTACACGTAGGCGCGCCCGCCCGGCTGGTCCCTGCGGTCCACCAGCGTCGTCTGCACTCCGGCGGCCTGCAGCCGGATCGCCATGCCCAGGCCGCCGAAGCCCGAGCCCACCACCGCCGCGCGCCGTCGGCTCACCGGGCCACCGCCGGCTCGAACAGGCAGCGGGCTGCGAGCCGCACCGGGACGGGCGGGCGACCGCTCAGCAGGCGCACGCGATCGAGGAGCGTCGGCCGGCCCGCGTAGAAGCGCCGGATCAGGCCCTCGGGCAGGCGGTAGAAGCGCTCGAGCACCCGGTAGCGCTCGGCCGGCGCCGCCGCCTGGAACAGCATCCGGTTCAGCAGCCGGAAGAAGCCGCCCTGCTTCCACAGCTCCCGGGATTGCTTGCGCACCAGCGTCAGGGCCGCCGGGCTGTCGAGCGGGCGGAGCGCCGCGAGCGCGTCCGCGAGCCGTACCGCCTCGGGCAGCGAGTATCCCGTCGTCGGGTGGAACAGCGCCGCGCGCAGCCCCGCGCAGGGCACGCCGGGCGTCTTCGTCTTCCAGAAGGCGTCGATGTCGCCGGCCAGCGGGATCGGGAGGCTTCCTTCCTCTTCGCGCCGGACCTCGGCGACCCTGAGGCCCCGCTCCGCGACGTGGGCCGCGATCGCCGCGCGCGCCGCGGCGCGGTCGACCTCGGGCCCCTCGCCGTAGCAGGTGTCCTCGACCAGCAGCACGTCCTCGGCGAGCGGCAGCGTGTACAGGAAGCGGAAGCCCCCGCGCTGCTCGACCGTCGCGTCCATGAGCACGGGGGCGTCCTGCCCGTGTGGCTGCGCGAGGCGCAGCTCCTGGCCCAGGAACTTCTGGTAGCCCAGGCGGAAGCTCGCGTGCGCCTCAGGGCCGCGGCCGTCGATCACGCAGGCCGCCCGCAGCACGCTGCCGTCGGCCAGCGTCGCCGCGTCGGGCGCGACGGAGACGACCGCGCAGCCGAGCCGCAGCCGGCTTGCGAGCGCCGCCTGCAGCACCTGGTGCAGCCGCTCCGACGTGATCGAGCGATAGCCCGACGACAGGCGGCGCGCGAGGCGGGGGAAGCGCACGTCGTACGCCGGCCACGAGCCGACCACCAGCGGCGCGAGCCACGCGGCCTGGGCGGGCGTGACGTCGGCCTCGTGAAACGACCAGGTGTGGCTGCCGCCGAGGCGCTCGGCCTGCTCGAGCAGCACCAGGTCGAGCTCCGGCCGCGTGCTGGCGAGGCGCAGCGCGACGAGCGCGTTGGCGAGCCCGCCGCCCGCCAGCACCACGTCGTGCCTCACCGCTCGTCCCCCGCGGCGGAGCGCGGCTGCCGCCTCTCGACCGCCGCCACCACCTGCTCGACGAGCGGCTTCGACTTGCGGCCGCGAAAGCGCGCGGCGAGCTCGCCCTCGGGGCCGAACACCAGCACGTTCACCTCGGAGGTGTCGAGCCCGTAGGCGGCCGCCCAGCTGCGCGCCAGGTCGATGCCGATCGGCACTTGCTGCGGCACGCGCTCGCGCAGCTTCGCCGCCACGCGCTCTCGCGTCACCTTGGGCTCCTCGGGCACGTCCACCACGCGCAGGAAGCCCACGTCGGGAAGCCGCTCGTGCAGCTCGAGCTCCCACCCCTTGATCGACCGCAGCCGCTTCGCCGTCACCACCAGCGCCACCACCGTCTTGCCGCGGTGGAGCTCGAGCGAGTCCTCGCGGCCGAACTGGTCCACGAGCGGCGGAGGAGGGACGGCGACGGCGAGCTGCAGCAGCAATAGTGCCGTCATGGGAGGGCCTGGCGCGGACGCGGCTCGCGGAGCTGAGCCGTGACTCTAGCACGCCCGCGAGGCTCCGATGCACCGCTCCCGCGCGCCGGCGGGAGCAGGCGGTCGCCCCGTGATGTTGCGAGCAGTGTCTGCACAGCTTTCGAATTTACAGCATCCCGCGCCGCGCCGAAACCGGCGGTGGTCGCGGATACAATCGCGGCGCGTGGCGACCGCGCTCAGCTTCGACTTCCCGGGTCCGGCCGGCCGGCTGGAGGCGGTCCTGGCGAGCCCGCCGGGCCCGCCGCTGGCCGCGGCCGTCGTCTGCCACGCGCACCCGCTGCACGGCGGCATGATGCACTTCAAGGCCGTGTTCCGCGCCGCGAAGGCGCTGCAGTCGGCCGGGCTCGCCGTGCTCCGCTTCAACTTCCGGGGCGTGGGCCGCAGCGAGGGCGTGCACGACGACGGCATCGGCGAGCAGGACGACGCCATCGCCGCGCTTTCGGAGCTCAGGGCGCGCGTCCCCGGCGTGCCGCTGGTCCTGGGCGGCTTCTCGTTCGGCTCGGTCGTGGCGCTGCGTGTCGCCGCGCGCGACACCCGTGTCAGCGCGGTGTTCGCGCTCGGCTTTCCGCTGGTCCGCTTCGGCGACGCCGCGACGCTCCAGGCGCCTGCGCAGCCGAGGCTCTTCGTCCAGGGAGAGCACGACCAGTTTGGCGCGGGCGAGGCGCTGCGCGCGCTCGTCGAGCCGCTGCCGCCGCCGCGCGAGCTGGTGATCGTGCCGGCCGCGAACCACTTCTTCGACGAGAAGCTCGATGCGCTGCAGGGGGCCGTCGCCGACTGGGCGGAGAGTCGGCCCTGGGAAGCAGCGAGGGGCGGGCCGGGGTAGAGGAAAGGGAGGCGGAGCCAGCTGGACCGCTCACGGAAAGACAAGGGCCGACGACTACAACGCGCCACGAGACTGCCCAGAACCGATCATTCACTCGGATTGCCGGACGGCCTCGCGAATGATCGGGGTGTCAGTGCACGCTGCGCTTCTGCTCGGTCTGTTTCGACGCGAGCGTGAAGCGCGGGTGCGTCGCGTCGCCCTTCAGCACGCGCTCGGCCGTGAACTCGCCCACGGCGGGGCCGTGCTTGAAGCCGTGCCCGGAGCCGCCCCCGCACAGCCACACGTTCTCGTAGCCCGGGTGGCGGTCGATCACGAAGTCGCCGTTCGAGGTGTTCTCGTACTGGCAGACGCGGGACTCGACGAGCGGCGCTCCGCTCATGCCGGGAAAGCGCTCCTCCATGAAGGCCCGCGCCTCGGCGAGCGCCTCGGGCGTCGGGACCCGCTCGCCCGTGTCGGGGTCGAACGCCGGGCCGTGGTTGTCGTTCGCGATCTTGAAGCCGCGACCCTCGAGGTCCGGCATGCCGTAGAAGCCCTGGCCGAAGTCGATCCAGGTGGGCATCGCGGGCGCCTCGAAGCGGATGTCGCCCTTCGGGACGCCGAAGAAGAAAACCTGCTGGCGGGTCGGGAAGATGCGTCCGCCGAGGGCGCGGGGCGCGACCTTGTGAAGCCAGGGCCCGCAGGCGAACACGAACGCCCCGCCCGAGATGGTTTCGCCGCTCGCCGTGCGCAGCGACGCGAGGCGGCCTTCGCCGGACGGCGGCTCGACCGTCGCCGTCCGGTAGGAGGCGCCGCGGCGCACCGCCTCGGCCGCCACCGCCTGAACCGCGCGGCGCGCCATCAGCACGCCGCTGTCGGGCTCGAAGATCGCGAAGCCGCCCTCCACGACGGCGATCTGCGGGAAGCGTCGGCGCAGCTCGCTCTCGGAGAGCCGCTCGTGCGGGATCCCGGCCGCCGCGAGCGCCCGCAGGCTCGCGGCTGCGTCGGGCGTCTCGCCTTTCGACATCCACAGCACGCCGGTGCGCTGGAACAGCTCGGGGCGAGAGGTCTCCGCGAAAAAGCTCTTCCACATCGCGAGCGAGCGCGCCGAGAAGCGGGTGTAGAGCTCGTCGGGCCCGTAGCTCATGCGGATCGCGCGCGACTCACCGCCGGAGCTGGCGCGCGCGTTCGCGGGTCCGTACTGGTCCACGAGCAGCACGCTGCGGCCCGCGGCCCGGAGCTGCCAGGCGGTCCAGGCGCCGAAGCAGCCCGCGCCCACCACCACCACGTCCCACGTCTTCGGGCTGGTTCCGGTCACGGCGTCTCCCAGGAAGGCGGCATCGAGGCCGCGCAGCGTCAGTGGCACAGCGCCCACCCTGCCCAGAAAGCTGCGGCGGTCGTGGCGCAGCGGCGCGCGCTTGCGGGTCACGCGCGCATCATGCCACGCTCTGCGCGCGCGCGTCAGTCGCGCAGCCCCAGGGTCGAGGTCGAAGCCGCCTCGTCCTCTTCGTCGGGCTCCACTCCCGAGCCGCCGCCGCCCGGCAGCAGCCGGTCGACACCCCAGGCCACGAGGCCCGCGAGCGCGTGCGGCAGCAGCTCCGCGCCGCCGCCGAGCCACGCCGGAACGAGGATGGCGTACGCGAGCAGGATCGGCGCCGTGTAGCGCCAGAACACGCTCCGCTCCTCCCAGGCGTAGGCCGCGCAGAACAGCGGCAGCGCCACGTGCGGGCCGAGCGGCGTCGCGGTCACGTGCTGGGCCCCGAGCTCGAGCAGCGTCGCGAGCACCAGCCCCTGCACGAAGCCGAGCGCGATGCGGCCGCGGTCGTAGAGGTAGGGAAAGCCCGCGCCGGCGACGAGCGCCGCGAGCGCCGCGGCGCCGATCGGCGCGGGCAGGGCGAGCCGCGGCGCCACGTAGCCCACGTAGGCCATGGCGAAGGCGGCGGCCGAGCCGTTCCTGACCCACTTGGTGAGCCGGCGCTGGGGAACGATCAGCAGGTCCAGCAGCAGGTAGCCGATGTAGGCGTAGCAGGGCCAGACGAGCGCGAGCTCGCGCGTCTTCCAGAACACGAAGAGCGCGAGGCCGAGCGCGGGCACGGCCTCGACGAGCCGGGGCCACGGCGCGCTCGTCCGGTAGAGCGCCTCGATCTTCCGGTCGGCCTTCACGCCGGGCAGCAGCGTCCGGTCCACGCGCGCGCGCAGCTCGGCGAGCACCGCCGCCGCCGCGCCGTCGGGCGCGAGCGAGCGATACGCCGCGGGGTCGATCGGGTCGTGGTAGCGGACGTGGATCTTCGCCGGCTCCGGCAGCGCGCGGAAGTAGGGCCAGGCGCGGAAGGCCCCGCGGATCGTCGCGGGATAGAGCGGCGCCCCGGTCTCGAGCGCGAGCCGCGCGGCGCCGCGCCGCAGCTCGGGCTCCATCCAGCCGTCGCGCGAGCGCTTGCCCTCGGGGAAGATTCCCACCAGGTTCCCCTCGAGCACGAGCTGCTTCGCGCGCTCGTAGGCGTCCTGGCCGCGGCCGGGCCGCGTGTCGACCGGGAACGCGCCGAAGAGGCGCATCACGCCGCCCAGCAGCGGCAGGCGAAACAGCCGGTCCCAGGCCATGAACAGGATCGGCCGCTTCGCGTGCAGCGACAGCAGCACCGGGTCGAGGTACGAGGGGTGGTTGGCCGAGATCACGGCCGGGCCCGACGCCGGCAGCTTCTCCTCGCCGGCGCAGTCGTAGTCGAACAGCACCTTGAACAGCGCCTCGACCAGCGCCAGCAGCGATCCGCGGATCACGAGCGCGAGGGCAGGACGCCCGAGCGCTTGGGGTGCCGTCCCGGCAGCGCCTCGAGCTCGGGCCGCACGCTCGCGAGCTCGGCCTCGAGCGTGCGCGCGATCTCGGCGGCGCCCTCGGTCGAGCCGGAGCGGCCGAGCACCTCGAGCCGCGCGCACAGCTCCGCCATGCGCCGCGCGCCTATGTTGCCGCAGCTGCCCAGGAAGCTGTGCGCCTCGCGCTCGAGCATGGCGGCGTTGCCCTTCGCCGCCTTGCGGATCGCGGCGAGCCGGGCCGGGGCGATGCGCAGGAAGGTCGCGACCACCTCGTCCATCAGCGTGCCGTCGTCGTCCACGGACAGCAGGCTCTGCACGACGGCTTCGTCGAGCAGCGCGCCCGGCGTCGCGGGCTCGGCCGCGGCGCGCTCGGCCGGCGCCGAGGCGGCGCCGACCCACTTGCGCAGCACGGCCTCCACGTTCTCCGGCGTCACCGGCTTGGTGATGTAGTCGTCCATCCCCGACTCGAGGCACTTCTCGCGGTCGCCCTTCATCGCGCTCGCGGTCATCGCGATGATCGGCACGCGCCGGCCGCCGCGCGTCTCGCGCTCGCGGATCCTGCGCGTGGCCTCGTAGCCGTCCATGCCCGGCATCTGCCCGTCCATCAGCACCGCGTCGTAGCGCCGGCGCGCGCAGGCCGCGAGCGCCTCCTTGCCGTTCTCGGCGAGCTCGACGCGGTAGCCGAGCTTCTCCAGCATCTTGACCGCGACCTTCTGGTTGACCTCGTTGTCCTCGGCCACCAGCACGTGGGCGGCGACCGGCGGGCGCTGCTCGCGCAGGCTGTGGCGGGTGACGAGGTGGGGCGCCCGGCGCGAGCGGGCCTCGTCGAGCACCTCCACCAGGCAGTCGTAGAGGTCGGCCTCGTCGACGGGCTTGGTCAGGTAGGCGGCGATCCCGATCTTCGCCGCCTCGGCGCCGTGGCCGCGCTGGCCGAACGAGGTGAGCAGCACCAGCCGGACCGAGGCGAGCGCCGGGTCCAGCTTGGTCGCGCGCGCCAGCGCCAGTCCGTCCATCTCTGGCATGCGGATATCGAGGTAGACCAGATCAAAATTTCCGTCCTTTAGAATGGTCAGGCCATCCGCCCCGGTTGCCGCGGTGGCGACTTCATATCCTTCACGCTGTAGTATGCGTG
>CAZMRX010000016.1:0-5151 GCA_964568755.1 uncultured Acidobacteriota bacterium
AGCATGGCGGGGTTCGAGAAGGCCGGCGGGCGACGGCCGCCCGACGCCGTGGTCCACTTCGCGGCGATCGCGCGCAACATGATCCAGACCGACGCCGAGACGTTCCGCGCGAACGTCATGAGCACGTACCACGTGATCGAGGCTGCGACCACGCTCGGCGTCCGGAAGATCGTGATCGCGTCCAGCGAGACGACGTACGGCGTGTGCTTCGCGGACGGAGACAAGGACTACGCCTGCTTTCCGCTGGAGGAGGACTACGCCGTCGACCCGATGGACAGCTACGGGCTGTCGAAGGTGGTGAACGAGCGCACCGCGCATTCGTTCGCGCTGCGCACCGGCGCGGACATCTACGCGCTGCGGATCGGCAACGTGATCGAACCACACGAGTACGACCGCTTCCCGGCGTTCCTGGCCGACCCCATGTGCCGAAAGCGCAACGCCTGGAGCTACGTCGACGCCCGCGATCTCGGCCAGATCGTGCGTCTCGCCCTCGAGAAGGACGGTCTCGGCTTCCAGGTCTTCAATGCCGTGAACGACACCATCACGGCGGACCTGCCGACGGCGGAGTTCCTGGCGCGCCACTGCCCGGGCGTCCCGATCCGGCGTCCGCTCCAGGAGTTCGAGGCGCCCATTTCGAACCGCCGGATTCGCGAGGTCCTGGGGTTTCGCGAGGAGCACAACTGGCGCCAGTACGTGAAGCGCTGACGGGCCTGGCAACCGTTACCTTCGGTTACTCGTCCCAGAACGAGTAACGACAACCCCGAGGAGGCGCTCTCGGACGGCCCGCAGAGCCTCTACCCGGAGCAGTTCGACCGCCGGATGGGGGAGCTGCGGATCATCGCCCCGGTGCTCGGTCGCACGCTGCCGCTCGCGCGCGGGTGATGACGCCACCACTTATCACCACGTCTAGTACGTGCTACACGTATTTAACGTGGAGGCGCCGTGGCAGCCAAGCAAAACCTCACCGTCCAGCTGGATCGCGAGACCATCGTCCCCTAGCGCGGGGCGTTGACGACGATGTACGTCGTCTGGCTGCCGCTGAACTGCGGCTGGTACCAGACGGTGCCACACTGCTGGTAGCCGATGCCGTTGATGACGATCGACGTGCAGCCCGGCGGAAGCGCGTGGACGATCGAGCCGATCACCGCCGCGGTCACCATCGCGGTGGCCGTGACCGCGGCGGCCGTCGCCACCGGGTGGTAGTCGTGGTAGCAGCAGCCGCCGTAGTAGCCCCCGTGGACGTCGACGTCGACGTGGCGGTTCACGTTGACGTTCGTGTTCCGGTTGACGTTGACGTTCCGATTCACGTTGACGTTCGTGTTTCGATGCACGCTCGTGCGCGCGGAGGCGCGCACCCCGGCGCCGGCTGGCGCGGCCGCGATCAGGACGCCCAGCACGACCGACAGACGGGATCGAAGCGATCTCATGCCCTTCCTCCTGGCCTGGCTAGCGCGCCGCGCCGCCCGGCACGCGGTCCGCGGCGAACACGATCCTCTTCGCGTCGGGCGGGGGTTCGAACGTGAACGCGGACGCGCTGAAGGACGGAGCGAGGTTCCAGTCGTAGGTCGCGGTGAACTGCGGCCGCGCCTCGTCCGTGGTGGTGGTGGCGACGAGCCGGCGGGGGAGAGGGTAGTCGCCGAGCTGGATCCAGACCTGCCAGTCGAGCCCTTCCTGGCGGAAGGCGTAGTGCTGGCACGTCACGCCGCCGGCCTCGCTCGGGCCGAGGTCGATCGCTCCGGTCAGGCCCGCCGAGGCCGACGGTCCCCACTTGAAGAGATCGACGAGGGGGATCTCGATGCCGTAGCGGTCCTCGAGCCGGTCCGCGAGCTCGCCCAGCGTGCCCGGGGCGGCCGCCGTGGCGAAGAAGCCCAGGCGCTTCGCAAAGAGGGTGAAATCCTTGCCGTCGTAGAGGTAGAGCCGCTCGTGGCTGCCGCTCGAGACCTGGGCGCGGAGCCGGTCGGGTGTGCGGGTCGCCACCAGGTCCGTGGTGCTCGCGTACTGGGCCTTCTGCCCGTCGTCGAGCACGTCCTCGGTTGTCGTCGCGGCCGTCACCTGGAAGGCCGGGAGCGATCGGAGGTACGACCCCATCCGGTCGAGGGCGGCGACCGCCCCCGGCTCCAGGGCCGTCTTCGCGGCCTCGGCGGATGTCTGGGCCTGCCCGCCGACGGCCACGGCCGCCAGCCCGGCGGTCAGGATCAACGTTCGAATCAGGCGCATGCGTCCTCCGGAGTCCATCGGTGTCGGCGCGATGATGCGGCGGTCGCCGCCGGGGCGCCATCGGACGTTGGTGCAGGGCAGGACTGCCCTTTGGTGAGGGCCGGCCCCCGCCGGAGGTCAGAATCGGGTGGCGAGCGTCGCGGCCAGGCGCCGCGGCGGCCCGGCGAAGAGGACGCCGGTTCCCGAGGTCACGTAGCGCGCGTCGGTCAGGTTCTCGGCGACGAGGGCGAGCTCGAGGCGCGACCGCAGCAGCTCGACGAGCGCGTTGGCGTCGAGCCGGGTGTACGCGGGGACGCGGACGCGGTTGTCGCGCGCGGTGAAGCGCTCCGAGACGTAGACCACTCCTCCGGCGAGTGCCATGCGCGACAGGCGGCGGGGGAGGCAGTATCGGGTCCAGACGTCGACCTTGTGCTGGGGCGCGTTCGGCAGGGCGTTGCCGGCGAACCCCGACTCGTCCTCGTGACCTCGGTCCGGGTCCACGCGTAGCCGGCCCGCACGACGAGCCCCCGCGTCGGGCTGCCCACGACCTCGGCCTCGAGCCCGCGGCTCTCTCCCGCTCCGATCTGGCGGTAGAAGCCGCGCGGGTCCGCCTCCGGCACGTTCGTCTGCCGGATGCCGAAGCCGGCGAGGCTCGCCGACAGGCGCCCGCCGACCAGGTCGACCTTCACACCCACTTCGAGGGAACGGCTCTCGACGGGGTCGAGCGCGCGCCCGTCCTGAAGGTACTCGCCCGGGGCGCCGGGCTCGAACCCCTCGGCGTAGCTCGCGTAGAGCGAGAGCGTGGGGCGGACGAGGAAGACCGCTCCCAGTGCGGGAGTGACCGCGGTGTGGGTCGAGACGGGGCCGCTCGGCGCCTGCCTCGCCGCGGGCGAGGTGTCCTCCTGCCGGAGGCGGCTGAGGCGGAGCCCCGGCACCAGCGACCATCGCGAGCCCAGGGCCACCTGGTCCTGCAGGTAGGCCCCGACCCGCCACAGGTCGCTGCCCGAGGGCGACAGGGGTGGATCCGGCGGGCGGGGACCGTAGACCGGGTCATAGAGGTCGAGCGACGGCGCGGGGGCGGTGCCGATCGCACTGTCGGCGGTGCTCGAACCGGCCTCGAGCCCCACCACCAGGCGGTGCTTCACGCCGCCGCTTCTCGCGTCCAGCACGGCGAACATGTCGGTCTGGTACTCGTCCCACACGCTCTTCTCGCGGTACAGGTAGCGGGCCGCCGTCTGGCCGTCGGGCAGCAGGGCGGCGAGGGCCTGGACGTCGATGTCGCCGTCGATCCTGGTGTAGCGGCCGGCCACGTGGAGCGAGGCGCGCGGTGACAGCTGGGCGTCGAGGCGCACGCCCCCGGAGACGTTCCACCTCCGCCAATGGTCGTCGGGGGACGCCATGTTGAGGTCCCAGGGAATGGCGCTGAAGTCGCCGGCCTGCGTTGCCCCGGTCGCGGGGACCGTGTGGCGATACCCGCGCCCGCGCTGGTCGTAGTACTCGCCGTCGAGATTGAGCGTGGTGCGCACCCCGAGATCGATCGAGAGCATCGGAAGGACGCTGACCCGGGACTCGTCGTTGTCGTAGCCGTCGTCCAGGCCCTCCGCGGCCGCGACCAGGCGATAGCGGATCCCGCGGCCCTTCCCCGCCGGACCCGTCGAGTCGGCGGTCACTCGGCGGAAGCCGAGGCTTCCTCCGCCCCGGCTCAGCTCCCGCCGCGGCACCGGCAGGGGCTTCTTCAGGACCAGGTTGACCAGGCCACCGGGGCTGCCGTCGCCGTACAGGACACCGGCAGGACCCCGCAGGTACTGCACGCGATCGACCCCCGCGAGCTCGCGCACGCTCCATGTGTAGGTTCGCAGGCCGTCTCGACGCAGGTCGTAGAAGCCGACGGGAAAGCCGCGGGAGTACGCGGGGCCGCGCTCGTCCTGCGGGGTGAAGGACGGCACGTAGTCGTGGGCCTGGCTGACGTTGACCGCCTGCAGCTCGTCGAGCGTCTTCGGGTCGACCACGCTCACCCCGCGCGGGGTCTCGAGGAGCGCGGTGTCGGTCTTGGTGGCGAGCGAGGAGTGGCCGACCGGCCGGTCGACGTCGGCGACCACCTCCACCGTCTCGGCCGTGACCTCGAGACGTCCGCCGACTTCCCGGACGCTCGATGGCGCGGGCTCTTCCTTTTCCGGCTCCGGCTCGCGCGGCGGGTCCTGACCGAAGCATGGCCTGGCGAGCCAGGCACCGGCGAGGGGCCAGAGCGACGCAGAGCTGGAACCTGGGAGCGACGTGAATGGCCAAAGCCCGGCACTCATCGCACAGGCCAACGACGAACACGTGACGGAGCCGGGCCTGCAGTCCAGGCCGGGCCCCGGACGGCGGCCGGGCGGACCGCGACAGCGCCGCGGGCACTGCCGGATGGCTCTTCTTTGACCGCGGCGGGCGTTCGCCCTCGACGCCCGCCCGCGACAGGAGGGCCATGGCGATGGCAGACACGGCCGCGGCGGGCTCGCGGAGAAAGACGCACCGGCCCGCCGCATCGATCCTGGCCGGCCTCGGCGTCGTGGCGCTGGCGGCGCCCGCCTTCGGCCAGGACACGCATTACTGGTCGATCGCCTACGGGCCCGTGGGCCAGCTGGTCGGCGGCCAGGTGATCGCCAGCAGCCGCGACCTGTCGGCGACCTTCTACAACCCCGGCGCGCTCGCGATGACGAAGCCGGGGGGCTTGCTCCTGTCCACCGAGTCGTTCCAGATCGAGAGCGTGGCCGTTCAGGCGGCGCCGGGCCTCGAGGTCCTCGACACCTCGTCGAGCCGCATCGGAGCCGCCCCCTCGCTTCTTGCGGGTGCCTTGCCGCGCTGGCTCGGGCCGGAAACCCGCCTCGCCTGGTCGTTCCTCACGCGCCAGGAGTTCAAGCCCCGCCTGGGGCGGAGGCTCACCAACCCCGTCGCGCTTCCCGGGGTGACGAGCGC
>CAZMRX010000016.1:5161-15715 GCA_964568755.1 uncultured Acidobacteriota bacterium
TACTGGGGTGGGCTTACGGCGTCGCGCCGCCTGACGGAGCGCTGGGGGATCGGGCTGACCTGGTACGGCGTCTACCGGGGCCAGCGGAGTCGCGAGGAACTCTCCCTCCTCGCCACCGCGGAAGGCGGCGCGGCGATCAGCGTTCTGGGAGTGAGCGAGTTCGACTACCACCACGTGCGCACTCTGGCCAAGCTCGGCGCGGCCTTCGACAACGGGCGGCTGCAGCTCGGCCTCTCGGTCACGACGCCGAGCCTCGGGGTCTTCGGCAGCGGCGAGGCCGGCTACACGACCTCGCTGGTCGGCGTCGACCCCAACGGGGACGGGCTCCCCGACCCCCCCTCCCTCGAGACCGCCACGCAGGACGGGCTCCCGGCCGAGTACCGTTCTTCATGGGCGGTCGGAGGGGGAGCGTCGTGGCGGCTCGGCGGCACGCGCCTCCACCTCAGCGCCGAGTGGTTCGCCCCGGTCAACCGCTTCACGGTCCTCTCGCTTCCCCCAGGCGAGTCCGGGTCGGCCAGGAGCGGCGAGCTGACGCAGCAGCTCGCGAGCGTCCTCAACGCCGGCATCGGCGCGGAGCACCCCTTCGCGAGCGGCGTGACGCTCTACGGCGCGTTTCGCACCGATTTCTCGGCTTCGGTCGGCGACCCGACGGTCAACGCGGCCGTCTCGGACTGGGACCTGTACCACGTCAGCGCGGGCGTCGCCTTCCGGATCGGCGACAGCCGGTTCACGCTCGGGGCCACGGGCAGCTTCGGGGGGAGCACGCGGCCGATCGCCCTGCCCATTCCCCCGGAGGACCTCCCGGGCGCCGGACTCGACTCCCCGGTCGAGATCCGCTATCGGCGGCTCGTGTTCCTCCTCGGCTTCCTCTTCGGCGGCTCGTAGGGCTCGCCGGTCTGCACCAAAGGGCAAGTTGTCTCTTGCCGTCAGTGGGGGAGAGAATCCCGCCGAAAGGGGTGACAACGTGAACCGATCCAGGTCTCTCCGCGGTTCGTGCGCGGCGCTGCTGCTCACGCTCGCGGCTTGCAGCACGCCACGACCCGCTGAGCAATCAACCTCGCAGCCCAAGCCGCCGGCCGACTTCAAGGGCACGATCAAGGTCGACGTCCGCGATTCGGTCCCCGACTGGACGCCTTTCGTGCCGAAGAAGGCGCCGGAAGGCGCCCCCAACTTCCTGTTCGTCCTATACGACGACACGGGGCTGGCCGCGTGGTCCACGTACGGCGGGCGGATCAACATGCCGACGCTCGACAAGCTGGCCGCGAACGGCCTGACGTACACGCAGTGGCATACGACCGCCCTCTGCTCGCCCACCCGTTCGACGATCCTCACGGGTCGCAACCATCACTTGAACGGCATGGCCGCCATCACCGAAGCCGCCAACGGTTTCCCGGGCGCCAGCGGCCGGATCCCGGACCAGACGGCCACGATTGGCGAGATCCTGCAGGACGGCGGATGGAGCACCTACTGGATCGGGAAGAACCACAACGTCGCGGAGCAGGACGTCGCCTCCGGGGCGAGCCGGAAGCAGTGGCCGCTCCGGAAGGGGTTCGACCGGTTCTACGGCTTCCTCGGCGGCGAGACCAACCAGTGGTACCCCGATCTCGCCGAGGACAACCGGTTCATCGAGCAGCCCTACGGGCCGGATCGCGGCTATCACCTGTCCAAGGACCTGGCCGACCAGGCCATCACGATGATCCGCGACCAGAAGGCCACCAACCCTTCGCGCCCGTGGTTCATGTGGTTCTGCCCCGGCGCCAACCACGCGCCTCATCACGCGCCGGCCGACTACATCGCGAAGTACAAGGGCAAGTTCGACGACGGGTACGAGGCCTACCGGACGTGGGCGCTCGAGCGGATGATCGGGCGCGGCGTGCTGCCGAAGGGCACGCAGCTGACGCCTCTCAATCCGCTGCCGAAGGACGTGGCGAACCCGGGCGACTACGTGCGGCCGTGGGACTCGCTGAGCGCCGACGAGAAGAGGCTGTTCTCGCGCCTCGCCGAGGTGTACGCGGCATACTCCGAGTACACCGACGCGCAGGTCGGGCGCATCATCGACTACCTGCAGGAGAGCGGCCAGCTCGAGAACACGGTCGTCTTCTACGCGGCCGACAACGGCGCGTCCGGCGAGGGCAGCCCGAACGGGTCGGTGAACGAGAACAAGTTCTTCAACGGCTATCCCGACACCGCCGAAGAGAACATGAAATACCTCGCCGTGCTGGGCGGGCCGGACACCTACGAGCACTTCCCGACGGGCTGGGCCGCGGCGTTCTCGACCCCGTTCCAGATGTTCAAACGCTACGCCGAGTACTCCGGCGGCACGTCCGACCCGCTCGTCATCTCGTGGCCGAAGGGGATCAAGGCGCGCGGCGAGATCCGGAACCAGTACCACCACTCGACCGACATCGTGCCCACCATCCTCGAGATCGCCGGCCTCGAGATGCCCAAGGTGTACCGCGGCGTCGAGCAGTACCCGCTCAGCGGGGTGTCGATGCGCTACACCTTCGACGCGAAGCCGGACGAGCCGACGCAGAAGAAGCGCCAGTACTACGCTATGCTCGGCACCCGCGGCATGTGGGAGGACGGCTGGCTCGCGGCTGCGGTTCACGCCCCGATCACCGGCAAGGGCCACTTCGACCAGGACGCGTGGCAGCTCTACCACGTGGACGTGGACCGCTCGGAGTCGAAGGACCTCGCCAAGGAGAACCCCGAGAAGCTCCAGGCGCTCATCAAGGCGTTCGACGAGGAAGCGGTGAAGAATTTCGTCTACCCGCTCGACGACCGCACGGCGGTCGAGCAGCTCGGCATCCAGCGGCCGTCCGACGAAGCGCCGCGCGAGCGCTACATCTACTACCCGGACACGGCGCCGGTTCCGGAGGGTGTCGCCGTCAACATCCGCAACCGCTCGTACAAGATCCTGGCGAACATCGAAGTCACCGACCCTGGCGCCTCCGGCGTGATCTTCGCCCATGGGTCGCGCTTCGGCGGGCATTCGCTCTTCGTCAAGGACAGGAAGCTGCACTACGTGTACAACTTCCTCGGCATCAAGCCGGAGCAGCACCTCGTCTCGAAGGTCGCGCTCACGCCCGGCAAGCACACGGTGGGCCTTGAGTTCACGCGGGAGAAGGCGGGCGAGCACGGCGAATCACTCGGCGCGGCGAAGCTCTACATCGACGACCAGGTCGTGGCCGAGGGCCCGATGAGGACGCAGGCCGGCAAGTTCACGTTGTCGGGCGACGGCCTGTGTGTCGGCTACGACAGCGGCGACGCGGTGAGCAGCCAGTACACGACGCCCGGCAGGTTCAAGGGCGGGACGATCTTCCTCGTCGGCGTGACCGTCGAGAAGACGCAGTACCTGGACCTGGAGAAGGAAGCGCAGAGGGTGATGAGCGTTCAATAGGCGCGGCACTCAGGCAAGGGGCGCGGACTGGTGTCCGCGCCCTCTGCCGTCCTGGGGCGCCCGCGGCTTTCACGGCCTCCGTATCGCTCAACCCTCCTCGCGGGATGCGGACGGCGGCAGGCCCAGCCGGGAGGCTGCCCGCACGAGGTCGGCGAGCGATTCGACCGCCATCTTCTGCATGACCTGGGCCCGATGCGCCTTCACCGTGCGCTCGGCGGCGCCGATGTCGGCCGCGATCTGCTTGTTGAGCTTCCCGGAGACGACGTGCGCGAGGACTTCCTTCTCTCGCGCCGTGAGCCTCTCGTAGCGCTGCTGCAGGGCCCGAAGCCCGTCGCGCTCCGCACGACGGGCGGCGTCCTGCGCGAGGGCGGCGTCCACCGCCGCGAGAAGCGTGGGGCGGTCCACCGGCTTGGTCAGGAAGTCCACCGCGCCGGCCTTGAGGGCCCGCACGGACATCGGGATGTCCCCGTGGCCGGTCAGGAAGACGATGGGCAGCGGCTCTCCGCGCTTCGCCAGGGCGTCCTGGAGGTCGAGCCCGCTCGGCCCCGGCATCCGGACGTCGAGCAGCACGCAGCCGGGGGTGTCGCCTGTCTCGGCGATGAGGAACTCGCCCGCCGAGGCGTGGCAGCGGACCTCGTAACCGGCCGCCTCCAGGAGCCGGGCGAGGCCCTTCCGCACCCCCGCGTCGTCGTCCACCACGTGGATGACGACTCCGTTCAAGGCCTTCGTCCCCATGGTTCGATCCTACACGCCGTCCGGCGCGGGCGGTCCGGTCCGCTCCGCCGGCAGCCGGACCCGGAAGGTCGCCCCGCCTCCGGTGTTGTTCTCGGCCGTGACGCGCCCACCGTGGGACTCGACGATCGACCGGACCATGGAGAGACCGAGACCCAGCCCGTCGCTCTTGGTCGTGAAGAAGGGCTCGAAGAGCTGCGGCAGGTGCTCCGGGTCGAGCCCGGTGCCGGTATCGGAGACGGTCAGCTCGACCTGTGCGTCGTCCGCGCGAGTGCGGACGACGACACGCCGGTCACCGGGGCCGGGGCGCCCCAGCGCGTCGAGCCCGTTGAGCGCGAGGTTGACGACCACCTGCTGGAGCTGGGTGCGGTCGCCGTTCAGAGGGGCAAGGTCTGGCGCGAGGTCCAGCTCCACCCTTGCGAAGCGCCGCCGGGCGTCGGCTTCCAGCAGCGGCAACAGGTCCGTCACGACTTCGTTCAGGTCGAAGGGCCGAGCCTCGGGCGACTGCTTTCGGGCCATCGCGCGCACCTGCCGGATCACGTCGCTCGCGCGTCGATCCTCCTCCCGGATGTCCTGCAGGATTCGCCGCACGCCGTCGAGGTGCGGAGGATCGGATTCGAGGTAGAGCTCGGCGGCCTCGGCATTGCTCAGGATCGCGCCGAGGGGCTGGTTGATCTCGTGGGCGATGGAGGCGGTCAGCTCGCCGACGGCCGAGAGCCGGGCGGCGTGGCCGAGCTCGGCGCGCTGCCGCGTCGCTTCCGTCTCGGCCCGCCGGCGCCGGCGCGCCTGCGCGAGGAGGGCCACGATGAGCCCGGACTGGACGGCCAGCGCCAGGGCCACGGCCGCGACCGCGATCGGATGCTCCTTCACGAAGGACGTCGGTCGGTGGAGCACGACCGATCCCGCGGGCAGGGCGCTCTCGGGCAGGCCGAAGCGCCTCAGCTGCCTCCAGTCGACGTGCGGGCGGAACGCGCCGCGCGGCTCTACCGGGATGTCCTCGGGCCGGGCACCGCGGAGCACGCGCAGGCCGACAGCCGCCGCGCGCCGACCGTGCTCGGCGAGGCTCTCCATCGACCCGCCCACGATGCCCCTTCCGAGCTGGCTCTCCCAGACGCCGTAAACGGGGGCCGCTGACGCCCGAGAGAGCAGCTCGGCCACGGTCGCCGGCGTGAGGACTCGCCCGTCGACGTCGCGGCTGACTGTCGTGTAGAGGACGATCGAGCGGCGCGGCAGCCGCGAGGCGCGGTCGAGAACCTCGGACAGCGACCGGTCGAAGAGCTTCTCGACCTCGAGTCCCTTCCCCTCGCTCGCCGCGGCCGCCTCGAGGCGAGCCCACCCGCGCCGGTCGTACCCGGAGCTTCCTGCCACCAGCGCGAGCCGCTCTGCGTCGGGCTGGAGACGCCGCGCGAGCCGCAGGGTCCCCTCCTCGTCCAGGCCGAACCGGACGCCGGTCCAGCCCCCGCCGGCGGCACCGAAAGCCCCTCCGAAGGCGACGATCGGGACGCCCGGCCAGAGCGCGTCACGGTGGCGCAGGGCGAAGGCCAGGGCCGCCCCGATGGGCATCACAAGGTCGAAGTGCTCGGTGGCATGCTTCTTTCGAAGGAGGGCGAGGAACTCCGGCTCGAAGGCACTCACGCCGAAGCTGAGCGCGTCGAGCGCCTCGGACTGCACGTCGAGGAGTCGAGGGGCGGCACCCTCCCGGAGGGCCGAGCGCATCGCTTCGTTCGCGACCACGGCGGCCGGGTTCTCGGGGGGCCCGTCGTAGAGGATCAGCACGCGCCAGGGCGGGGGTTCCGGGCCCTCCGCCGAAGCCGGACGCAGTCCGGCGCCGAGGGCCAGACTCAACCCCAGCAGGACGATTCTCCAGCGTTTCCTCATAGCGCCGCTCATGCGCTTCCAGGGACCACAGTCTAGCTCCAGGCCCCGTGAGGTAGCACCAAGAGGCAGGCGCCCCCTCACCAACGGACGATGGTCGGGGAGCATCCTTTCCGGGGATCATCTCCGGACGGCCCCGGTTCGGCATAGGCAAGCATGAGCTCGGCACACATCGCCGTGGTCGAAGACCACGAAGGACTCCGGCGTGCCCTCGAGCGTCTGCTGCGGGCGAGCGGTCACGAGGTGTCGTCCTTCTCCTCTGCGGAGGCCCTGCTGGAGACGGAAGGGTGGCCGGGTGCCGCTTGCCTGGTCCTGGACGTGCGGCTGCCGGGCCTATCCGGCTTCGACTTGCACGAACGCCTGGTCGAGCGGGGGTGCCACGTGCCGGTCATCTACGTGACGGCTTACGACGAGCCCGCCGCGCGCGCGCGGGCCGCGCGGGAGGGGGCCGCCTTCTTCCTCAAGCCCGTCGACGGCCGCGCGCTCCTGGCCGAGATCGCCCGCGCGTTGGAGCCCTGATGGCCCCCTCACCAAAGGGCAATCCTGCCCTCACCAACGTGCGATGGTTTCGGAACGGCGGCCGGTCACAAGATCGCCAGCGCGCGAGTCAAGGGCGCGTCAGAAGCCGAAATGCTCGCTCGACTCAAAGGAGGAAGGCCATGAAGCGTGTGCTCAGCATCCTGGCGGCGGCTCCGATCGTCCTCGGAGCTCTGCCCGCCATGGCCCAGAGCAAGCCCAACATCCTCTTCATCGTGTCCGACGACACTGGATACGGTGACCTCGGTCCCTACGGGGGCGGCGCCGGGCGCGGCATGCCGACGCCGAACTTCGAACGGCTCGCGAACGAGGGGATGACGTTCTTCTCGTTCTACGCGCAGCCGAGCTGTACCCCGGGACGGGCGGCCATGCAGACCGGCCGAATCCCGAACCGCAGCGGCATGACGACGGTCGCGTTCCAGGGACAGGGCGGCGGGCTGCCGCACGCCGAGTGGACACTGGCCTCGGTGCTCAAGACCGGGGGCTACAACACCTTCTTTACCGGCAAATGGCACCTCGGCGAGGACGACTACGCGCTGCCCAACGCACAGGGCTACGACGAGATGCGCTACGCCGGCCTCTACCACCTGAACGCCTACACCTACGCCGACCCCACTTGGTTCCCCGACATGGATCCGGAGCTCCGCGCCATGTTCAAGAAGGTGACCAAGGGCTCGCTGTCCGCCAAGGCCGGCGAGAAGCCGGTCGAGGACTTCGCGATCAACGGCCAGTACATCGACAAGCCGGACTCGAGCACGGCGGAATACCCGAACGGCGTCGTCGGCATCCCGTACTTCGACGGCTACGTCACGAAGGCCACGCTCGAATACCTCGAAAAAGCGGCGAAGTCGAGCACCCCCTTCTTCGCGTGCGTCAACTTCATGAAGGTGCACCAGCCGAACATGCCGCACCCGGATTTCGAGCACAAGTCGCTGTCGAAGTCCAAGTTCGCGGACTCGATCGTCGAGCTCGACGCCAACGTTGGGAAGATCATGGACAAGCTCCGCGCGCTGGGGCTCGACAAGAACACGCTCGTCTTCTACACCACCGACAACGGCGCGTGGCAGGACGTCTACCCGGACGCCGGCTACACGCCCTTCCGCGGCACCAAGGGCACCGTCCGCGAGGGCGGCAACCGCGTGCCGGCGATCGCCTGGATGCCCGGCAGGATCAAGGCGAACTCGGAGAACCACGACATCGTCGGCGGCCTCGACCTGATGGCGACCTTCGCCGCCGTCGCCGGCATCAAGCTGCCCGACAAGGACCGCGAGGGGCAGCCGATCATCTTCGACAGCATCGACATGTCGCCGGTCCTGTTCGGCACCGGCAAGTCTGCCCGCACTTCCTGGTTCTACTTCACCGAGAACGAGCTGACCCCCGGCGCCGCGCGGGTCGGCAACTACAAGGCGGTCTTCAACCTGCGCGGCGACAACGGCATGGCGACGGGTGGCCTCGCCGTCGACGCGAACCTCGGCTGGAAGGGACCCGACAAGTACGTGGCCACGGTCCCCCAGATCTTCGACCTCTGGGCGGACCCGCAGGAGCGCTACGACATCTTCATGAACAACTACACCGAGCGGACCTGGACGCTGGTCACGATCAACGACGCGGTGCGGGAGATGATGAAGACCTACGTCAAGTATCCCCCCCGGAAGCTCCAGAGCGAGGTTTACACCGGGCCGATCACCCTCACCCAGTACCAGAGGCTCCAGTGGGTGAGGGACAAGCTGATGAACGAGGGCATCACCCTTCCGCTGCCCACGGGCAACTAGCGCCGGTACGTTCCGGCGGCGGGGGCCCGGCTGGCCCTCGCCGCCGTCTCCGGCCGAGCCGGTAAGCCGTCGAGCTAACAGGAGAGCCTGAGATGAGAGTTCGATACGCGAGAGCCGCTGTCGCCCTCGTCGGCGCCCTCGCCCTGGTCAACCTCGCGTGCACCGGCTCCGCGCCGGCTCCGGCGGCCAGGACCACGCCCGCGGGGGACCCGCTGCCGTCCTGGAACGACGGCGCCAGCCGCCAGGCCATCGTCAAGTTCGTCACCGACGTCACGACGGAGGGCGGCGCGAGCTTCGTACCCGCGCCGGAGCGGATCGCCGTATTCGACAACGACGGCACGCTCTGGTCCGAGCAGCCGATGTACGTCCAGCTCGCCTTCGCGCTCGACCGGGTCGCGGCGCTCGCTCCCCAGCACCCGGAGTGGAAGGCGAAGCAGCCGTTCAAGGGCGTCCTGGAGAAGGACCTCGCGGCGGTGGCGGCCGCCGGCGAGCGCGGCCTCGTCGAGATGGTGATGGCCACCCACGCCGGCATGACGAGCGCTGAGTTCGAGAGGGTCGTCGGTGACTGGATCGCGGCCGCGCGTCACCCGAAGTACGGAAGGCCCTACACCGAGTGTGCCTACCAGCCGATGCTGGAGCTGCTCGCCTACCTGCGGGCGAACGGCTTCAAGACGTTCGTCGTCTCGGGGGGCGGCATCGAGTTCATGCGGCCCTGGACCGAGAGGGTCTACGGGATTCCCCCGGAGCAGGTGGTGGGCAGCAGCATCAAGACGACGTACGACCTGCGCGCCGACGGGCCGGTGCTGCTGCGGCAGCCGGAGGTCAACTTCATCGACGACAAGGCGGGCACGCCGGTCGGGATCGACGAGCACATCGGCCGCCGGCCGATCCTCGCCTTCGGCAACTCCGACGGGGACAAGGAGATGCTGGAGTGGACCACCATCGGGCACTCGCCCAGCCTCGGTCTGCTCGTCCACCACACCGACGCCGAGCGCGAGGCCGCCTACGACCGCGAGTCGCACTTCGGCAAGCTCGACAAGGCGCTCGACGATGCTCCCGCGCGGGGCTGGGTCGTGGTCGACATGAAGCAGGACTGGAAGCGGGTCTTCGCGGACTCGAGTAAGTGACGGGAATCGAAGGAGGAATGCAGATGAAGTCAGCCATGACCACGTGGGCGGCGGCCGCCGTGCTCGCCTTCGCCGGCGCCGCAGCGGCGCAGGACGTCAATACCGATTTCGACAAGAGCTACGACTTCTCGAAGATCAAGACGTTCAGCGCGAAGATCGCGACCGGCTGGGGCAACTCGATCGGCGAGTCGACGGTGCTGAAGGACATCCAGGGCGGCATTGCCGCCAAGGGCTGGGCCCCGGCGGCCGAGGGCCAGGCCGACGTCGAGGTCCTGATCCACGGCTCGACGAAGCAGCGGCACAACCTCAACACGTTCTACACCGGCATGGGCGGCGGCTGGGGCTATCGCGGGTTCGGCGGCATGGGGATGGCGACCGCCAGCACCAGCGTGTCCGACTACACTGAGGGCACGCTGCTCGTCGACATCTACGACACGAAGACGAAGCAGCTCGTCTGGCGCGGCACCGCGGTGGACGAGATCAAGGAGAAGCAGGACAAGCGCGAGAAGCAGATGGCCAAGGCCTCCGAGAAGCTGTTCAAGAAGTTCCCCCCGGGAACGGAGAAGTAGAGTCGGACGTCGCCGTGGGCCCGCGGCCGGAGCCGCCGGCCGCTCGGGAGAGAATTCCGAAGAAGGGCTTCTTCGTCTACCGGTAGCCGG
Organism: uncultured Acidobacteriota bacterium; assembly: GCA_964568755.1. GTDB lineage: Bacteria > Acidobacteriota > Vicinamibacteria > Fen-336 > Fen-336 > DATBSL01. Next base: position 15,264 of record CAZMRX010000016.1, read on the forward strand.
AGTGGCGGCGGCCCGTCTTGTGTCGCAGGCCCGGAGCCAAAGGAGGCACATGCTGAACGGACACGAGCACACGACGCGCCGTGCAGGGAGCTGCACCTCGCAGCGGGCAACCCTGGCCCTGGTGCTCCTGGCGGTGCTGGGGGGGCCGCTCGCCCGTGCCCAGGAGGCCGGGCACGGAGGCGTTTCCGCCGCGGAGCTGGCCAAGGCGAACAACCCCCTGGCCGACGCGAACGCCATCAACTTCCAGAACTACTTCATGCCGTCCCTCCAGGGGCTGCCCGGCGCCTCGGTCAACGCCTTTCTCCTGCGGCCGGTGATGGTGGCCGGGCGCCAGATCATCCGTGGCACGATTCCCTTCCAGACCTCGCCGACGGGGCTCCTGAGCTACGACTCGGGAATCGGCGACATCAACGTGTTCGAGACCACCGACGGCGGCAAGCGGCAGTACAACG